>JACSRM010000411.1 GCA_014879745.1 Burkholderiaceae bacterium
AGGCAACATCGGCCTGATGAAGGCGGTCGACAAGTTCGAATACCGCCGCGGCTACAAGTTCTCGACCTACGCGACGTGGTGGATCCGCCAGGCGATCACGCGCTCGATCGCCGACCAGGCGCGCACCATCCGCATCCCGGTGCACATGATCGAGACGATCAACAAGATGAACCGGCTCTCGCGCCAGCACCTGCAGGAGTTCGGCTACGAGCCCGACGCGCCGACGCTCGCCGAGAAGATGGAGATCCCCGAAGACAAGATCCGCAAGATCATGAAGATCGCGAAGGAGCCGATCTCGATGGAGACGCCGATCGGCGACGACGACGACTCGCATCTGGGCGACTTCATCGAGGACACCAACAACACGGCGCCGATCGAGGCGGCGATGCAGGCCGGCTTGCGCGACGTCGTGAAGGACATCCTCGACAGCCTGACGCCGCGCGAGGCGAAGGTGCTGCGCATGCGCTTCGGCATCGAGATGAGCACCGACCACACGCTCGAGGAAGTCGGCAAGCAGTTCGACGTGACGCGCGAACGCATCCGCCAGATCGAAGCCAAGGCGATCCGCAAGCTGAAGCACCCGAGCCGCAGCGACAAGCTCAGGACGTACCTGGACAATCTTTGATCGGTTTGCGGCGTGCCGCAGCAGGCCCGCCGGGGCCTGGGCGGCAGGCGCAGCACCTGTCGGGACAAAGCGAAGGGCCGATCTGACGCTTGATCCCCTGGCGCGGCCCATGCGCCGGCCGGGGTACGCGGCTTCAGGATATGCCTCCGGCAGACGATAAACTGCGTGAACTCGTTCACGCCGCTGCCGATGCAACAGATTCGTCAACGTACCGTCCTGTTCGCCGACCTTCGCGGCAGCACGTCGCTGTACGAGACGCTCGGCAATGCGGCGGCGACCGGCGTCGTGACGCGCACCGTGGCCGAGCTTGTCAGGATCGTGAGTGGCGAGCAGGGCCAGGTCGTCAAGACGCTGGGCGATGGCCTGATGGCGCTCTTCGAATCGCCGCGCCATGCGGTCGCGGCGGCGGAGGAGATGCACGATGCGCTCCACCACATGTCGCCGGCAAAGAATTCGCCGCGCGCGCCGAACCTCAAGCTGAAGGTGGCGGTCGCCCATGGCGAGGTGGTCGAGATGGCGGGCGACTGTTTCGGCGACGCGGTGAACGTCGCCGCGCGCCTGATCGACCACGCCGGCGACAGCGAGACGCTGGCGACGGCATCCGTCTTCGAGCGGCTCGAAGCGCCGGTGCGCGCGCGCTTTCGCGATCTCGACCTGATGCAGTTGCGCGGCCGCGCCGAGCCGGTGCACGTCCACCTGCTCGAGGCGCGCCGCTTCGGCGATACGGTGACGACCGCATTCGGCGGACTTGCGGTGCTTCCCGAACCGGAGGGCATCCGCCTGACCTGGCTCGACCTGACGCGCGTCTATCGCGGGCCGGACCTCGCCGTTGTCCTCGGCCGCAGCCCGCAGGCCACCTACTGTATCGACGACTCGCGCGTCTCGCGCTCGCATGCGCGCATCGATTGGCACGGCGGCACCTTCCAGTTGACCGATCTGAGCTACAACGGCACCTATGTCCGCTTCGGCCAGGACGGCGAGATCCTCGCGCTGCGGCGCGGCACGTGCACGCTGCACGGCAGCGGCACGATCGGCCTCGGAACGCCACCCGTCGATGCACTGTCGCCCAGCGTGAGGTTCGAGGTGCTGCGGCTGAGCGAACTCGACCCCACCGAAGCTTCCGGCCGATAGGGGCGGTGCCGATGCCTGCACAGTGCGAAGCGGGCCGGCAGGGTCCATCGGCATCCGCAGAGCGCCGCGGCGCGGCCTTCGCGCCACGTCGCGGCAGCGCTGGCAGGGACCGCCGTCGATGAGGCCCGATATCTTCGCCGCCAACGAAGCGGAGCGCCTGCGCGTGCTCAATTCGCTGGCGCTGCGCGGGCCGGGGGCGCCCGATGCGGCGCTGCTGTCGGTCGCACGCCTGGCGCGGCGCGCCACCGGCTGCGCATTTGCCGGCATCAGCATCGTCGATGCCTACCGCCAGTGGTTCGCCGCGACCGACGGCCCCGCCCTGCCCGAAAGCTCGCGCGAGCAGTCGGTATGCGCACGCGCCATCCTGACCGAAACCGGGCTCGTCAGCACCGACGTGCGCAACGACCCGCGCCTGACTTCGGAGGGGCCGCGGGCGGTCGCGCCCGGGATCGCGTTCTACGCCGGGATGCCGATTCGCGTCGGCGGCTTCGCGATCGGCGCCTTGTGCGTCATCGACCCGTTCGAGCACGACTTCGAAGATGCGGCACGTGCCGCGCTGAACGATCTGGCCGCCCTCTGCGGTGCGTTGCTCGACGCGCGGCGGCCGCCGCCCGCGCGGCGCCGGCTCGATGCGTCGTCCGCCCGGCTGACGGCGGTGCTGCAGGCGATCCCGGACCTCTGGTTCGTGCTCGATGCCGAGGGACGCTATCTCGAATGCAGCGACGAATCGCACCTGTCGCTGGCGAGGCCGTACGAGGAGCTTCGAGGCCGCCCGTTCGGCGAAGGCCTGCCGCCGTCGCACGCACAAAGGGGCCTGCAGGCGATTCGCGACGCACTCGCGTCCGGCCGGGTGCAGAGGATGGAATACGAACTCGTCTGCCGCGACGGCGTGAGCCGCCATTTCGAGGCGCGCGTCTCGCCGATGACCACCGGCCAGGTGCTCTACGTCACGCGCGACACGACCGAGCTTCGGCGCCGCGAACGCGAGGTGCGGATTCTGCAGCGTGCGATGGAGGCCGACGGCGCGATGCCGATCTGCGTCACCGATGCGCGGCTGAGCGATCAGCCGATCGTCTACGTGAATAGCGCCTTCGAGCGACTTACCGGCTACCGGCGGCACGAACTGCTCGGCCGCGAGCGCCGTTCGCGGCACGCTGGCGAGATATCCGAGCCCGGGCTCGTCGCGCTGCGCGCCGCGCTCGCCGAAGGCCGCGCCCGCACCGTCACGCTGCGCAACGAGCGGGGCGACGGCAGCACGATCATCTACGAACTGCGCGTCGTGCCGGTGCGCAACGCGAGCGCCGAGCTGACGCATTTCATCGGCGTGGCAACCGACGTCACGCAGCGCATCGCGGATGCCGAGCGGCTCGCGTCCAACGAGGAGCTCTACCGTTCCGTCGCGACCGCGATCACCGACGGCCTGTGCGTCATCAGCCGCGAAGGCAATATCGTCACCGCCAATCCGGCCGCCTGCGAGATGCTGCGTGTCGAGGCCTCGGTGCTGATCGGCAATCGCCTGAGCCGGCTCGGCTACGCCTGGCTCGACGAGACCGGCCACGAACTCGCGGCCGGCGATCATCCGGTGCGTCCGGTGATGCGGGGCAAGATCCCGCGCGTCGACAGGGTGGTCTGGCTGCGCTTCCCGGACGGCCCGCGGCGCCTGATCCGCCTGAGCGTGCAGCCGATCTCGGCGAATGCCGCCGCGCAGCCCGAGACCTGCCTGGTGACGTTTCGCGACATCACCGATCAGCACCTTGCCGAGCAGGCGCTGCGCGACAAGCAGGCGGCCGAGATGGCCAATCGAGCCAAGAGCGAGTTCGTCTCGCGCGTCAGCCACGAGATGCGCACACCGCTCAATGCGGTGATCGGTTTCGCCCAGTTGCTGCATCTGTCGGCCGACCGCGCCAGTGCGGCCACCGTCTCGCAGTACACCGGCCACGTGCTGAGCGCAGGCGAACACCTGCTCGCATTGATCAACGATCTGCTCGACCTGCAGCGCCTCGAAGGCGGTGGCATGAGCTTGCAGCTGCAGCCGCTCGATCTCAAGGCGATCGTGCAATCGGCGCTCGAGCTGCTGCAGCCGCTCGCGAAGCAGCATGGCATCGCGCTGCAGGAAGGAATCGACCCCGGCACCGGCGTGCTCGCCGATCCGAAGCGGCTGCGTCAGGTGCTGATCAATATCGTCTCCAATGCGATCAAGTACAACCGCGGCGGCGGATGGGTCTGCATCGCATCGCAGGCTGCGGCCGGCGACCGATATGCGCTCGCGATCGAGGACAACGGCATCGGCATGACGCCCGAACAGACGACGCGCCTGTTTCAGCCCTTCGAGCGGCTGGGGCGGGAAGCAACCGGCATCGAGGGCACCGGCCTTGGCCTGCTGATCGCCAGGCGCCTGGTTCACGAGATGTCGGGCGAACTCACGCTGACGAGCATTGCGGGCGCCGGCACCCGGGTCTGCGTCGAGCTGCCGCGCGCGGCGACGGCTGCGCACGGGCATGGCGAAGCCTCCGCCGCCGCTGTCGGCGACGCGCCCGACGCTCGGCGCGAGGCGTCGTCGCCGTTGCGGATGTTGTACGTCGAGGACAACCGCATCAATGCGATCCTGTTCGAGGAGGCGATGCGCCTGCGCGGCAGCATCGAACTCGAGGTCGCCGAAGACGGCGAACAGGCGCTCGCCTTGTCGCGGAACTGGACCGCTCAGGTGCTGGTGCTCGACGCCCATTTGCCCGACATGAGCGGCTACGAATTGCTGGCCCGGTTGCGTGCACTGCCTGCGCTGGCCGACGCGCCGGCCTTCATGTGTTCGGCCGATGCATCGGCCGCCGACGTGCAGCGCGCGATGCAGGCCGGGTTTGTCGGCTACTGGACGAAGCCGATCGACATCGGCAGCGTGATGCGCGACCTCGACGCCCTCGCCGCGCGCGGCTGACCGCGGCCGACGGCTGCACCGGCATCGCGCGCAATACCGACCGCATGCGCTTTCTTCCGGAACCGAGCCGCACCGACGGCACCCCGTCCCGCCTGCCCGGCTGCGCCGTGCTGCTGTGCAACCTCGGCACACCCGACGCCGCCGATGCGCCGGCGCTGCGCCGCTATCTGGCCGAGTTCCTCGCCGACCCGCGCGTCGTCGAAATCCCGCGCTGGCTCTGGTGGCCGATCCTGCACGGCGTCGTGCTGCGCACGCGGCCGGCGAAGTCGGCCGCGAAGTACGCCCGCATCTGGACGCCCGATGGCTCGCCGCTCGCGGTCTGGACCGGCAAGCAGGCGCGGCTGCTCGAAGGCTATCTGGGGCAGCGCGGGCACCGGGTCGCGGTGCGTCCGGCGATGCGCTACGGCGAGCCCTCGATCGCGACGGTCTTGTCCGAGCTGAAGGCCGGCGGCGCAAGCCGCATCCTCGTGCTGCCGCTTTATCCGCAGTACTGCGCCGCGACGACGGCGAGCGTCGTCGACGCCGTTGCCGCATGGTCGCAGCGCACGCGCCGCCTGCCCGAACTGCGCTTCGTGAACGGCTATCACGACGACGCCGGCTATATCGATGCGCTCGCAAGGCGCGTCTCGGATCACTGGTTGAAGCATGGCCGCGGCGAGCGTCTCGTGATGAGCTTTCACGGCATGCCGGCGCGCACGCGCGAACTCGGCGACCCCTATCACGACGCCTGCCACGCAACGGCACGCCTGCTCGCCGAGCGGCTCACGCTGAAGCCCGTCGAGTGGAGCGTCGCATTCCAGAGCCGCTTCGGCCGCGCGAAGTGGCTCGAACCCGCCACCGAACCGACCCTGCGCGCGCTCGCCGCGGACGGCGTGGGACGGGTCGACGTCATCTGCCCGGGCTTTGCCGCCGACTGCCTCGAGACGCTGGAGGAAATCGCGCTCGAAGGGCGGGCCGCGTTTCTCGCTGCCGGCGGCAAGGAGTTCCACTATATCGACTGCCTGAACGATCGGCACGAATGGCTGGCGGCGCTCGCCTCGATCGCACTGCGTCATATGCAGGGATGGAATCCCGAGACCGACACCGGGGACCTTCGGCCGTAGCGCACAGCCTCATACCGAGTCGCGTTCGAAAGCTGGAGTCAATCGCCCATCGGCTGAACGCGCAACGTCGCGCCTTCCGACGTTTCGCGCGTCGCGCGAGACGGCACCCGCCAGGGGCTCATGCTGCGGCGGTCGCCGCTGCGCAGCGACTTCGCTGCGGTACTCGCCGCCGCAGAAGTCGCCTCTGCCGGGTGCCGTCTAGCGCGAGAGCGGCGCGGAGTGTTTCTTGTCGAGCTCCACGAGCGCTCTCGCAAAGCCGGCGCCGGGCAGGCTGCGGCACACCTCTGAGGCGCCGAGGAGCACAGGGTCCAGGAACCGCGCGCCGCAGGCGCGCCACGTGCTCTGACTTGGCGCATCTGTCTGAACACAGCGCTCGTCAGGGCGCGAATTGAGTTATGCGCCAGGGCCCTGGGCACGAGCACCGCAGGGCAGTCGGCGCAGCCGACCGCATCAGTGAAGCGTCGCGGCCTGCCCGGGGCCGGCT
>JACSRM010000412.1 GCA_014879745.1 Burkholderiaceae bacterium
GGGCAGGTGGTCGTTGATCTCCTGGTGCGTCAGGAAGCCGCGCGTCTTGCCCATCTTGATGAGCGTCTTGAGCTCCTGGCGGCGCTTCGTGACCTCTTCCTCGGTGAGCGCCGTCTCGTCGAGCCCGAATTCGCGCATCAGCGCGCGCTCCTTGGCGCGCGAGACCTTCATCCGCAGTGGCTTGGCCTTCGCCTTGGCCTCGAGATCTTCGGCGGTCTCGGGTTCGCCCGCGATATCGGATTCGATATCGGAGAAGTCCTCGTCCAGGGTGTCGCGCGCCTTCGCGGCGTCGGACTTGCCCTTGCCCGCAGGACCCGGCCTGGCCGTCTTCGCCGCCGGTCGCGCCGCGGCCTTGGGCGCGGCTTTCGCGGCCGCCTTGGCGGGTGCGGCAGTCTTCGTTGCCGGCTTGCCGATCTTCTTCGGATCAGGTTCGACGGTCTTGGCGGAAGCGATCTTCTTCGCGGTCATGCGATTCCTCGGAGGTTGGTTGCCACTAGGGGCCCATGGATGGGTGCGACCCGGTCAAGCGCCCAAGGTTCGACGATCGCCTCGCGGCCGATGCCGGAACCGCAACGGATGACTTGCCGATGGAAGCCGGGCGCGCACGCACCCCCGCTCGTTCGCGCCGGGGCAAGGCCGGGTGATCATTCCCTGGGGAAAGGGGGCAGTCCTTGCGGGTGAGGGTGGCCTTGTGAGGGGACCCTGGATCAGAGGGTGGCCGAAGCCCGGAGGTGCTGCTGTCACACTTGCCGCGTTCGCGTCAGCCGAGGATTATACCGTGCGCGGGCCGAGATGCCCCACCCATTCACCCACGCTGCTATGCCTTCAGGCGCCTGCGCGTCTCCATCAACTCGCGGCTGCGGCGCTGCGAATCGGGGGAATCGACGCCCGATTCGAACAGCCGCTCGAGTTCCTCGTCGACCGCCTTCAGCTGCAGCTTGGCGATCACGCGCGAGAGTTCGACCGCGGTATCGCCTTCGGTTCCCGGGCCGTGAAAGGCGGCAATGCGCGCGAGCGCCGCGCTGCCGAGGGCGTCACCGGCCACGCTCTGTCGCAACTCGTCGAGCAGCGCGCCGGGCGCGAGCGCGCCGTGCTCGTGGATGCTGCGCTCGATCGCGGCGAACAGCGCCGCGTAGGGCGCCGGCTGGACGCACAGCAGATCGTGCGCATCGCCGTCCAGAGCGGTCCAGGCATCGCTGCGATGCAACAGCAGCCAGATCGCGCGGTCCAGCAGATTGGCTATCTCCCGCTTGACCGGTCCGGCCCTGCGCGGGGGCACTCGATGCGCCGCGCTGCCGCGCCCGCCGGACGGCGCGCCGGGCTGGCCCCACTGGCGCCTGAGCTGCTCGAGGTCGTCGTGTGCGCATTCGGCCAGTTCGGCGAGCAACTGGCGCTTGAGCGCGCCTTGTGGCAGCGCCTCCCAAAGCGGCCTGGCATTCGCGAGCAGGCGCGCCCGGCCCTCGGCCGCATCCAGATCGCAGCCTTCGCTCGCGATCGCGATCAGCTGCCTGGACAGTGGCACGGCCTGCGCGATGCAGGCCTCGAACGCCGCGGCTCCCCTTTCACGGACGAACGAATCGGGGTCGTGCTCGGGCGGCAGGAAGAGGAACCTGACGCTGCGCGTATCGCTCGCATGCGGCAGGCTCGCTTCCAGCGCGCGTTGCGCCGCGCGCCGCCCGGCGGCATCGCCGTCGAAACTGAAGACGATCGAGTCGGTGAAGCGCAGCAGCTTGTGGACGTGCTCGGCGGTGCAGGCCGTGCCGAGCGTCGCGACCGCATTCGGGAAGCCGAGCTGGGCGAGCGCGACGACATCCATGTAGCCCTCGACGACGAGCGCGAAGCCGTGCTTGCGCAGCGCGGCGCGCGCTTCGTGCAGGCCGTAGAGCTCGCGGCCCTTGACGAAGACCGGCGTCTCGGGCGAGTTGAGGTACTTCGGCTCGCCCTGGTCGAGGACCCGCCCGCCGAAGCCGATCACCTCGCCCTGCACCGAGCGGATCGGGAACATGATGCGGTCGCGAAAGCGGTCGTAGCGCTTCGAGGTGACTTCCGCCGGATCGTCCTGGCTGCCCGGCGTGGCGGAGCTGTCGCGCGCCGGATCGGCCGCCGGCCGGTCGATGACGAGTCCGCTCTCCTCGAGCAGCGGATCGTCGTATCGCGCGAATACGCCGGCGAGGCCGCGCCAGCCGTCGGGCGCGTAGCCGAGCGCGAAGCGGGCTGCGATCTCTCCGCTCAGGCCGCGGCGCTTCAGATAGTCGACCGCGCGCGGGCTTGCCTTGAGCTGATTTCTGTAGTGCTCGCACGCCTTCGCCAGCACGTCGGAAAGCGTCGCCTGCTTCTCCTTCATCCGCGCGGCGCGCTCGCGCTCCTGCGGCGAGGTGTCGTCGGCGGGGACCTGCATCCCCACTTGCTGGGCCAGATCCTTCACCGCGTCGATGAAGCTCAGGCCCGAGTGCTCCATCAGGAAGCCGATCGCATTGCCGTGGACGCCGCAGCCGAAGCAGTGATAGGTCTGGCGCGATGCGCTGACCGTGAAGCTCGGCGTCTTCTCGCCGTGAAACGGACACAGGCCCTTGTGCGTTGCGCCCGCCTTCTTGAGCTGCACGACGCGGCCGACGATCTCGACGATGTCGGTGCGGGCAAGCAGGTCGTGGATGAAGGCGGGCGGTATCACCCGTTCAGTCTAGCCGCGGGGCGCGGTTCCTTTTGCCCCGCGGCAGACC
This sequence comes from Burkholderiaceae bacterium, assembly GCA_014879745.1. Taxonomy (GTDB): domain Bacteria; phylum Pseudomonadota; class Gammaproteobacteria; order Burkholderiales; family Burkholderiaceae_C; genus CAIKUF01. The sequence goes on from JACSRM010000412.1 coordinate 2,721, forward strand.
GAGCGGGCGCATCTGCGGGATGGGCTCGGGCAGAATCCGGCGCCTGATGAATCGACCCTGCGTCCGTTCGAGCGTCCTCGCGTTGCTGCTGCTCGCCACCGGCGTGGCCCGGGCTGCGCCGCCGCCGGCCGGTCCCGCTGGCTGTGCGATGCGGCCGGCGGCGGTGGAGGCGGCGGCGACGCCGGCCGCGTTGACCGGCGAGATCGCCTGGATCGGATCGCAGGCCGTCGAATTCTGGGCCCATCGCGCCAGGCTGCCCCGCGCGACGCTGATCTTCGAGAACGGCCTGATGCTGCCGCTGACGTCCTGGCAAAAGGTCGTCCAGGAGCTTGCCGGCGAGGCCGATATCCTGCTCTACAACCGGCCCGGCGTCGGGCGCAGCACCTTGCCCGAAGTGCCGCAGGATCCGAAGGATGCGGCTCGTCTCGTGCGCGAACTGCTGCGCGACCAGAATATGTCTGCGCCCTATATCGTGGTCGGCCACTCGATGGGCGGACTCCACGCGCAGCTCTTCGCGCGCCTGTACGCGCAGGAGGTCGATGCGATGCTGCTGGTGGACGCGCTGCCGCCGGGTGCATTGAAGCCGAGCGCGCAGTTCCCCTGGTATACGCAACTCGGATTGCGCTTGTTCGCGCCCGAGTATGTTCAACGCGAGATCGACGCCGCGCAGGCCATCGGCGACAGGCTGCTCGGCGAGTCCGCATCGTTCGACAAACCGGTGATCCGGTTGATCGCAACGCCCGACGCCGCGGTGAGCAAACCCAAGGGCCTTGTCCGGGACCTGCTGGACGGCGTGGTCTATGCCGAGGACTTCGGTGTCTGGGCGGTGGACCCGGACGTTGCGCAAGGCAGCCTCGATCAGCTCTATCCGCGCTCCAGCGTCCGCCATCTGCGCGCGCACCACCGGATGCAGGAAGCGGCACCGGCGCCGGTCATCGAGGCGATACGCGAACTGATGGGCGGTGTAGGCTGCGCGCCGGGCTGAGAGGCTGGGAGTCTTGCGGTCATGCCCGCTCGACACACCAGAACGCGCCCGCTCGGCGTTGCAAATGTTTACCGTAGCTCGAGCTATGGCTGCGCCTTGCGCCTTGATCGGGCACCTTCTGGCGCGCCGCTCTGGCACGCCCAAAAACTCTCAGCCTCTGATTCGTCGACCGATCATTCGGCGCGCCGGCCGCCAGCGCGATGCGGCTCGCCGAAGCCCCCCGCTGCGGCCGCGCAAGGCGTCGGTCAGACCGCGAAATCCTCGAGCTTCCTGCCGCTGGCGAGGGCTGCCTTGAGCCAGTTCGGACGCAACCCGCGGCCGCTCCAGGTCTGGCCGGTGGCGCCGTCGCGGTATTTGGCGGCGACCTTGCTGCCCGTGCCGCGCGCTGATCTGGCCGACCCCCGGCCGCCGAGGTCGGCGACGCTCAAGCCATGTTCGGCCATCAGCGCCTTGACTTTCGCAATCGCCTCGGCGCGCTCGTTTCGCGCCGCATCGTCGATCTGCTTCTCGATTTCGGCCTTGCGCGCCAGAAGCTCTTTCAAGGTGGCCACGATATTCGTCCTTCGGATCGGATTGAAGAGGACTGCAGAATATCAGAAATCACACTTCCAATTCATGCGTCCGGCGGCACATAACCGGCAGGCTGATCGCCGCCTTCGCCGAAGAGGAACAGTTCCATCTGCCGTGCAAGATACTGGCGCGCGCGCTGGTCGGCGAGATTGAGGCGGTTTTCGTTCACCAGCATGGTCTGGTGCCGCAGCCACAACTGCCAGGCCTCCTTGCTGATCTGGGCGTAAATCTTCTTGCCGAGTTCGCCCGGATAGGGCAGGAATTCGAGACCCTCGGCTTCCCTCTTGAGATAGGCGCATTGGACGGTGCGCGGCATGGCATCACTCCTTCGATATGGGTTTCGGGCGCGCCCGCGGCAGGCTCAGAGTTTCTTCACCAGCACCTGCGAGCGGCGATCATGGTTGTATTTGCGCTTGCGCGCTTCGGGCAGCCAATCGGCTTCGACCTGGTGGAAGCCGCGCTTCAGAAACCAGTGCATCGTGCGCGTCGTCAGCACGAAGATACTCTCGAGCCGGAGCGCGCGGGCGCGATGTTCGATCCGCTTCAGCATCCGTTCGCCGTCACCCTGCTCCTGGGCGCCGGGCGCGACGGTGAGCGCAGCCATTTCGGCCGTCTTCTCCTCCGGGTAGGGATAGAGCGCGGCACAGCCGAATATCACGCCATCGTGCTCGATGACGATGTAGTGGCCGATATCGCGCTCGATCTCGGTGCGGTCGCGTTTGACGAGGGTTCCATCGCGCTCGAAGGGCTCGATCAACTGCAATATGCCGCCGATATCGTCGGCCGTCGCCTCACGCAGGCTTTCGAGTTTCTCGTCGACGACCATCGTGCCGATGCCGTCGTGCGTATAGACCTCCTGCAGCAGCGCGCCATCGACCGCGAAGGGCAGGATATGCGAGCGCTCGACGCCGCTGCGGCAGGCCTTGACGCACCACCGCAGATAGAACGCGACGTCGCTTGGCTGGGTCGGATCGGGCAGCGATGCCAGCAGGCGCTCGGCGTCCGCCAGCGCGAGTTCGGTGTCGATCGGGCTTTCGGGGTCGTCGCGATCCTCGTGGATGCCGGCGACTTCGGTCAGGAACAGCAGCTTGTCGGCCTTCAGCGCGATCGCGGTTCCGGTCGCCACATCTTCCATCGACAGATTGAATGCCTCGCCGGTCGGCGAGAAGCCGAACGGCGAGAGCATCACGACGGCCCCGCTGTCGATCGCCCGGCGGATGGCCGTCGCGTCCACCTTGCGCACGAGGCCGCTTTGCTGGAAATCGATGCCGTCGACGATGCCGACCGGCCGTGCGGTGAGAAAGTTGCCCGAGACGACGCGCACCGTCGCATTTGCCATCGGCGTATTCGGCAGGCCCTGCGAGAAGGCGGCCTCGATCTCGAAACGCAATTGACCGGCGGCCTCCTGCGCGCAGTCGAGCGCCACCGCATCGGTGATGCGCCGGCCGTGGCTGAATTTCGACTCGTGGCCCTTGGCGCGCAACTGCTCGTTCACCTGCGGCCGAAAGCCGTGCACGAGGACGAGCTTGATGCCCATCGCATGCAGGATCGACACATCCTGCGCGAACGGGCTGAGCTTGCCCGCCGCGATCAGCTCGCCGGTGATCGCGACGACGAAGGTCTTGCCGCGATAGGCGTGGATATACGGCGCGACCGAGCGAAACCAGGGGACGAAGGTGTGCGGGAAGACGAGGCTCACTTTGGGTTTTCCCGGGCGTTGAATGCGGCCGTGATTCTTGCACGCAGCCGCTGCCCTGCGGTCATCGAGCGGATATCGGCCAGGCCAGCGGATGCGTGCCGGGCGGCATCGAGGGCAGCAGCGCGTGCGCAAGCGCGGG
>JACSRM010000280.1 GCA_014879745.1 Burkholderiaceae bacterium
GCGCTGTAGTCGCTCGCCCTGGCCGCCGTCTCGAGGCATTCGACGAACGCGCATTCGCGCAGGAACGACTTCTGCGGCGTCGTCTCGCCCGACAACTGCGCGTTCTTCAGGTGGAACTCGAGCGGGTCGATGTCGACCATGTCGGCGAGCATGTCCATCTGCTGCGCGGTCGCCCACGTCGTCTGCACATTGCCGTAGCCGCGGAACGACCCGGCGTAGGGGTTGTTGGTGTAGATCGCCTGCGCCTTGAAGTCGACGACCGGCACGCGGTAGTGGCCGGAGGTCGTTCGCATCATGATGACGGGGATCGTCGGCCCCCACGAGGTGTAGGCACCGTTGTCGAGCAGCACGTCGGCGCTGCGGAAGGTCAGCACGCCGTCGCGCGTGCAGCCGGTGCGCATGTGGATGACGGCCGACTGGCGCGTCGGCGAGGCCCGGAACTCCTCCTCGCGCGTGTAGATGACCTTCACCGGCCGGCCGGTCCTCTTCGCCAGCAGCGCGGCGATCGGCTCGTACGAATAGACGTCGAGCTTGGAGCCGAAGGCGCCGCCGACCGGCGGCTGGATGACGCGGATGTCGCCCGGGTCCATGCCGAGCGCCGGCGCCAGGTCCATCTTGTAGTTGTACGGATACTGGGTCTGCGTCCAGATCGTCAGCTTGCCGTTGTTGTCGTAGTCGGCGATCGCGCACGACGTGCCCATGCAGCAGTGCGTCACGAGGTGCGGGCGAAAGACGTTGTCGACGACGAAGTCCGACGCCTCAACGGCGGCGGCGAGGTCGCCGTGCTTGAACGCGAACGCGAGGCTCTTGTTGCCGGGGAAGTTGTCGTGCAGCTGCGGCGCGCCTTCCTTCGCGCCGTCCTCGGGCGTGAAGACGCCGGGCAGGTCCTCGTACTCGACCTTGATGAGGTCGATCGCGCGCAGCGCGATCTCCTCGGTCTCGGCGGCGACGGCGGCGACCTCGTCGTGCTCGGAGCGGACCTTGTCCTTGAGCGCGACGTTGTCGCGCACGAAGCCGAACTTCAGGCCCTCGGCATCCTTGCCGGTCATCACCGCATGGACGCCGGGCAGCTTCTCGGCGGCCGAGGTGTCGATGCGAACGATGCGCGCGTGTGGCCGACCGGCAAAGAGTACCTTGCCGATCAGCATCTGCGGCAGCACCATGTCGTTGATGTAGCGCGTCTTGCCGGTCGCCTTGTCGGGGGCGTCGGGCTTCTTGACGCGTTGACCGATCAGCGTCTTCTTGACGATGGGGGCAGCGGTAACGGTCTTGTCCATGACGTTCACCTATTCCTTGGTTGCGACTTCCTGCACCGCGTCGAGCACCTTGGTGTAGCCGGTGCAGCGGCACAGGTTTCCTTCGAGGCCGCGCTGCGCCTCTTCGCGGGTGAGGCGGGGGTTGTCCGCGAGCAGGCGTTGCGCCTGCATGATCATGCCCGGCATGCAAAAGCCGCACTGCACGGCGCCATGATCGACGAACGCCTGCTGCACCGGGTGCAGCCCCTGCGGCGTGCGCAGCCCCTCGATCGTGACGACGTCGCGGCCGTCGCAGTCGACGGCGTACATCAGGCAGCTGTTGACGGTCTTGCCGTCGACCTCGATCGTGCAGGCGCCGCACTCGCCCTCGCCGCAGGCGTACTTGGTGCCCGTCAGGTCGAGCTTGTCGCGCAGCATCGCGAGCGTCTTCATCGTCGCCGGAACCTTCAGGCGAACGTCGCGGCCGTTGAGTGTGAAGCGGATTTCAGTTTCGACCGACATCATTGAGTACCTCCTCGACGAATACGCGAACAAGATGGCTGCGATACCAGGCGCTGGCCCGCACGTCATCGATGGGTTTGGCATCCTGCCCGGCCGCCTCGACGGCCGCGGCGATGGTCGCGGCGTCGAGCACGCGGCCTTCGAGCGCGGCCTCGACGTGGCGGGCGCGCAGCGGCGTCGGCGCGACCGACCCCATCGCGACGCGCACGCTGCTCAGCCGGCCGCCGCTGACGCGCGCGCCGACGGCGACCGAAACGGTCGAGATCTCGAGCGCCGGGCGCGGGCCGGCCTTGCGGAAGCGGCAGCGAAAGTCGGGCGCCGGCCGCGCGAAGACGACCGCGGTGAGCAACTCCTGCGGCTGCTTGACAGTCTTGCCGGGCGCGGTGAAGAAGCTCTCGAGCGGGACGCGCCGCGTCTGCACCGCGCCGTCCTTCCAGCACGCAAGCTCGGCCTCGGCGCCGAGCACGAGCAGCGACGGGATCGTGTCGCCAGCCGGCGACGCGTTGCACACGTTGCCGCCGACCGACGCCGCGTTACGGATCTGCTCGCTCGCGAAGTGCTCGGCGGCCTCGACGAGCGCCGGCGCGATCTTGGCGAGCGCGGCGCTCGAGCGGATCTCGCTCACCGTCGTCGTCGCACCGATGCGGATCACATCACCGGTGGCATCGATGCCGCCCAGGCCTTCGACGCGGCGGATGTTGACGAGCCTCGCCTTGTAGCGGCGCACGCCCGATTCGGTCTGCGGCGTCAGATCGGTGCCGCCGCACAGCACCGTGGCGTCGCCGTCGGCCAGCGCCTGCAGCGCCTCGTCGAGGCGGCGCGGCGCGAGGTAGGCGGAAACCTCTTCCTGCAATTGGGCTTGGGTCATGGGATTCAGAACCTCACTGGTTCGCGGTAGCGCCCGAAGACGCCGACCATCTCGCGCGTCATCTCGCCGACGCTGGCGTAGGCCTTGACGGCCTGCATCAGGGCGGGCATCACGTTGCGGCCCGCCTTCGCATCGTCGCGCAGTTTCGCGAGCGCCGCTGTCACGGCGTCGTTGTCGCGCTCGACGCGGATGCGGTCGAGCGACGCGATCTGCGCCCGCGCATCGTCTTCGTTGTACGGATGGAAGGCGACCTCGTGGTCGTCCTCCTTGTCGTTGCGGTAGCAGTTGACGCCGACCTTCGGGAATGCGCCCGAGTCGATGTCGCGCTGCATCTTGTACGCCTGCGCCGAGACGCGCGACTGGATCGTGCCGTCGGTGACGAGCTTGACGATGCCGCCCTCGGCGTCGGTCTCGGCCATGATCTCGACCATCGCGTCGCGCATCTGGTTCGTCATCGTCTCGACGTAGTACGAGCCGGCGAGCGGGTCGACCGTCTCGGTGAGCCCCATCTCCTCGATCAGGATCTGCATCGTGCGCAGCGAGATGCGCGCCGAATATTCGGTCGGGATCGTGTACGCCTCGTCGTACGAGCACAGCGCCATCGTCTGCGTGCCCGACAGCGCGCTGATGAGTGCGTAGTACGCGCCGCGCACGATGTTGAGTTCGGGCTGCTCGAAGGTGAGGCCACCGCCGCCGCCGGCGGCGATCATGCGCAGCCACATCGAACCCGGCTTCTCGGCGCCGTACTCCTCCTTCATGATCTTCGCCCACAGCCCGCGGCCGGCGCGGAACTTCGCGACCTGCTCGAAGATGTTGCCGAAGATGTTGAAGTTGTACGACAGGCGGCCGGCGAACTCGTCGACCGGCAGGCCGCGCTTGATGACCTCGTCGGCGTAGGCCTTGGCGATGCAGAACGCATACGCCATCTCCTGCGCCGGCGTCGCGCCCGATTCGCGGATGTGATAGCCGCAGACCGACACCGGGCTGTACTTCGGCGCGTGCGACGCGCAGTATTCGATCGTATCGCCGACGAGCCGGATCGACGGCTCGACCGGGTAGATCCACGTGCCGCGGCCGATGAACTCCTTGAGGATGTCGTTCTGTGCCGTGCCGCGCAATTCCTTGAGGTCGTAGCCCCGCTTCTCGGCCATCGCGAGGTACATCGCGATCAGGATCGCTGCCGCGCCGTTGATCGTCAGCGAGACGGTGATTTTCTTCAGGTCGATGCCGTCGAACGCGATCTCGAAATCGCGCAGCGTATCGATCGACATGCCGACGCGGCCGACCTCGCCCTCGGCGAGCGGGTCGTCGGAGTCGAGCCCGATCTGCGTCGGCAGGTCGAACGCGACGTTCAAGCCCGTCTGGCCGTTGGCGATCAGGTACTTGAAGCGCTGGTTGGTGTCGGCCGGGTTGCCGAAGCCGGCGTACTGGCGCATCGTCCACGGCTGCTTGCGGTACATCTCGCGATGGATGCCGCGCGTGAACGGATACGCGCCCGGTTCGCCGAGCATCGAAAGGCCGCCGCTCGCCTCGACGTCGGCGGCGGTGTAGAGCGGCTTGACCTCGATGCCGGATTCGTTGAAGACGCGCTTCATCGCCGGTTTGGAAAGGTTGGCGCTGCGATCGTTCACTGCACGTGCTCCCGAATGTAGTCCGTCACGGCGTCGAGCTTGGAGCCGGTCGGGAAGATGCCCTTGAAGCCGAGTTCGCGCAGCGCCTCATGGTCCTGCGCCGGCAGGTTGCCGCCGATCACCCACAGCTTGTCGGTCAGGCCGTTGGCTTCGAGCAGCGGCTTCAACTTGCGGCAAAACGGCAGGTGCGAGCCGGCGAGGCTGGAGAGCGCGATCACGTCGACGTCCTCGTCGAGCGCGATGCGCGCGACCTGCTCGGGCGTCTGGCGCAGGCCGGTGTAGATCACCTCGAAGCCGGCGTCCATCATCGCGCGCACGACGATCTTCGCGCCCTGGTCGTGGCCGTCGAGGCCTGGCTTGGCGACGACGACCTTGATCCGCCTGTCACTCGCATTCATGTGTCGGTGCCTCCATCATCACAGTTCAACCCCACTACCGCGGCGTCGGCACCGCGCCGCACTCGCTCGCTTCGATCCCCGCTTCGCGAGGCCCCTCTTACGCGTCTCATGCGGCCAACTCCTTCGCGATGATGAGCTTGAGAATCTCGCTCGTGCCACCGCCGATCAATGTGAAGCGCACATCGCGCAGGTAGCGCTGCACCGGGTACTCCATCGCGTAGCCGTAGCTCGCAAGGACGCGCGCCGCCTGGTCGCAGATGCGGGCGGCGGTCTCGGTCGCGTTCAGCTTCGCCATCGCCGCCTCCTTGTGGTGCGGCAGCCCGGCGCCGTGCAGCCAGGCGGCATACGACACCAGATGGGTCGCCGCTTCGAGCTCGGTCGCCATTTCGGCGAGCTTCATCTGGATCGCCTGGAAGCGGTTGATCGCCTTGCCGAACTGCTTGCGCTCGGCGGCGTAGCGCAGCGCGTCGGCAAGCGCGGCGCGCGCGATGCCGATCGCCATCGCGCCGGTGATGATGCGGATCTCGGCGAGCGTCTTGCGCAGGTGCGCCTCGCCGTCGCCGATCTCGCGCGACAGGCGGTGGCTGTCGGGAACGAAGCAGTCGTCGAACGCGACCTCCGAGGTCGGCAGCGCCCAGACGCCCATCTTGTGGATCTCGCGGCCGACGACGAGGCCTTTGAAGCCGCGCTCGACGAGGAAGATCGTCAGCTTCTTCTCCTCGCCCGCCTTCGCGAAGACGGTGAAGAAGTCCGCCACCGGCGCCGACGTGATCCACGTCTTCTGGCCGTTGATGAGCCAGCCGCCTTCGACCTGCTTCGCCACGGTTGCGATGCCCGAGAGGTCGGAGCCGGCGTTCGGCTCGGTCATGCAGATCGCGCCGATCTTCTTGCCCGCGAGCGCAGGCTTGAACAGGCGCTCGATGATGTCGGCGTTGCCGAGCATGTGCAGAAACTTGGTCCCCATCAGCGACTGCATCGCCGCCGCGCCGGCGAGCGACATCGAGCCGCGCGCGATCTCGGCGAGCGCGAGCGAGAACTCGGCGAGCCCCGCCCCCGAGCCGCCGACCTCCTCCGGATAGCGCATGCCGAAGAAGCCGAGCGCGCCGAGTTCGTCGAACAGCTCGCGCGGGAAGACCTTCGCTTCGTCGATCGCCGCCGCGCGCGGCGCGATGCGCTCGTCGCAGAAGCGCGCGAACGCGTCGCGGATCGCACGCTGGTCGTCGGTCAGTTCGAAGTTCACTTGGCGTCCAGTTCGGCTGGCGTCATGCCGTAGTCGCGCATCGCCGCCTCGCGCGAGATGACGCCGTTCTTCACTTCTTCGGCAAGCGTTTTGCGATCGCGCCGCTTCGGGTCGCCCCAGCCGCCGCCGCCGTTAGCGACCTGGTGGTAGACGGTGCCG
>JACSRM010000292.1 GCA_014879745.1 Burkholderiaceae bacterium
GCCGTGATCGACCGCATCGACGGCTTCATGATCCACAACAACTGCGAGAACCGCGACTTCGCGCGCTTCGACGAACTGCTCGGCGCCGCCGAGCAGCGCTTCGCGCCGCTGCTGGCGCAAGTCGGCTGGGTCAGCCTCGGCGGCGGCATCCACTTCACCGCGCCCGGCTATCCGCTCGAGGCGCTCGCCGCGCGGCTGCGCGCCTTCGCCGAGCGCCACCGGGTGCAGGTCTACCTCGAGCCGGGCGAGGCGCTGGTGCACGACGCCGGCACGCTCGAGGTGACGGTGCTCGACACCTTCGACAACGGCAAGCAGATCGCCATCGTCGACAGCTCGATCGAGGCGCACATGCTCGATCTGCTGATCTACCGCCAGAGCGCGCGCGTCGAACCCGGCCGCGGCCCGCACCGCTACATGGTCTGCGGCAAGACCTGCCTGGCCGGCGACGTGTTCGGCGAGTTCGACTTTCCCGCCCCGCTCGCGCCGGGCTCGCGGCTGTCGCTGCGCGACGCCGCCGGCTACACGATGGTCAAGAAGAACTGGTTCAACGGCATCGCGATGCCGTCGATCGCGATCAAGGAGGCCGACGGCCGCATCCGCGTGGTGCGCGAGTTCGGCTACCCCGAGTACGTGGCCAGCCTCGGCTGACCGCGTCTTTGCAACCCGTCCCAAAGGATTTCACAGCGAACGGAGCAGCAAGCCATGAAAAGGAACGTCCTCATCATCGGTGCCGGCGGCGTGGCCCACGTGGTGGCGCACAAATGCGCGCAGCACAACGCCCTGCTGGGCGACATCCACATCGCGTCGCGCACCCTCGCCAAGGGCGAGGCGATCGTCGAATCGGTTCACGCCAGGGGCAACCTGCAGCAGCCCGGCGTGCTGCAGGCGCATGCGCTCGACGCGCTCGATGTGCAGGCGACGGTCGCGCTGATCCGCGCCACCGGCGCCGGCATCGTGATCCAGGCCGGCACTGCCTTCCTCAACATGTCGGTGCTGTCGGCCTGCATCGCGACCGGCGCGGCCTACATCGACACCGCGATCCACGAGGACCCGGCCAAGGTCTGCGAGGCGCCGCCCTGGTACGCGAACCACGAATGGAAGCGACGCAACGAGTGCGCCGCCGCCGGCGTCACCGCCGTGCTCGGCATCGGCTTCGACCCGGGCGTCGTCAACGCCTACGCGCGCCTCGCGCAGGACGAGTTCTTCGACCGCATCGACTCGATCGACATCATCGACACCAACGCCGGCTCGCACGGCCGCTACTTCGCGACCAACTTCGACCCCGAGATCAACTTCCGCGAGTTCACTGGCACCGTCTGGTCGTGGCAGGACCGCAAGTGGGTCGCCGCAAAGATGTTCGAGCAGCGCCAGGACTGGGAGCTGCCCGCCGTCGGCATGCAGACCACCTACCTCACCGGGCACGACGAGCTGCATTCGCTCTCGAGCCTGCTCGACGTGCCGACGATCCGCTTCTGGATGGGCTTCTCGGACCACTACATCAACGTCTTCACGGTGCTGAACAAGCTCGGCCTGCTCTCCGAGCGGCCCGTCGCGCTGCCCGGCGGCGGCGAGGTCGTTCCGCTGCACGTCGTCAAGGCGCTGCTGCCCGACCCGGCGTCGCTCGCGCCGGGCTACGAGGGGCTGACCTGCATCGGCGACCTGGTGCGCGGCGAGAAGAACGGCGTCGCGCGCGAGGCTTTCATCTACAACGTCTGCGACCACGCCGCCTGCTATCGCGAGGTCGGCAGCCAGGCAATCTCGTACACCGCCGGCGTGCCGGCGGCGGCGGCGGCGCTGCTGATCGCGCGCGGCACGTGGGACGTGCGCCGCATGGTCAACGTCGAACAACTGCCGCCGCGCCCGCTGCTCGCGCTGCTCGACGCGATGGGCCTGCCGACGCGCGTGCGCGACGCCCGCGGCGACCGCACGCTGGCGCAGGCGCTGCAGGAAGAGGCACCGCTGCCCGCCGCGGTACGGCGGCCCTCGCCGCGCCCGGCCGCGCACGGTCGGGCGCCGGTCGCCGCACCGGCACGCGTCTTCGGCAGCCAGCGGCGCAGTGGCGTTCCGGCCGGCACCCGCCACGCGCCGTCGCGATTCGACGCGCTGAACGGATAGCGCGGCGGCGGCGCGGCCCGCCGTCACTGCGCGCGCGCGAGCGCCGTCGCGCTGCGCAGCCGCTGCGACAGGTGCAGCGCGATGTAGCGGTACAGGTGGGCCGCGGCGTCGGGCCGCGCGCGCTGCAGTTCGGCGAGCGCGGCCTTGTCGAGCCAGACGACGCTCGATTCGCAGTCGGCGCTGGCCCCCGCGCTGCGTCCGCCGCCGTCGAGCAACGCCGTCTCGCCGAGCAGCGTGCCCGGCGACAGGCTCAGGAAGCGGCGGCTGCGGCCGTCGGCGTCGGGCTCGGTGAGGACGCTGATCGACCCGGCGAGCAGCAGGTACAGGCGGTCGCCCGGGTCGCCCTGGGCGAACAGCCGCTCGCCGGTGGCGAGCCGCTGCGCGACGAGCAGGCGTTCGAGCACCGGGCGGTCGGCGGCGTCGAGCGCCTGCATGAGCGGCGTATCGTGCAGCGCCAGCTGCGCCGGAACGGCGACCTGGCCGGCGAGCAGACGGTCCTCGGCCCACTCGACGGCGCGGTCGAGGTCGGGGTCGAGCGCAGCGGCGAGGGCATCGGCGCCCCAGCCGGCGACGATCGACGGGCGCAGGCCGGCGATGCGCAACGCGGCGCCGCGGGCCTCGAGGCGGCGGCGCAGGTCGTACAGCAGCAGCACGCCGCTGTCGTCGACGCTGCTCACACGCTCGGCGTCGAGCAGCAGCGCGCTGCAGTCGGCCGGCAGCCTGGGCAGTGCGTCGAGCAGGCGCTGGCCGCTGCCGAAGAAGAGCGCGCCTTCGAGCTCGACGATCTGCACGCGCTGGCGCAGCGGCCGCAGCACGGTCTCGACCGCCGGCATGCGCATGCGCCGCGACGGTTGCTCGGCGGCGCTGTAATGCCGGCGCAGCAGCGACCGGTTCATGCGCACGGCGAAGCGCAGCAGCGACAGCAGCGCGCCGATCGCGACTCCCGCGCCCAGCCCCAGGGTCAGCGTTGCCACCATGACGACGACAACCACCATCAGGCTCAGCCTCGCGCTCGAGCCGTCCGAGCCCGGACGCAGGCGGCGCACGAGCTGCAACGACCAGGGGTCGACGAGCGTCCAGGCGACGCCGAGCAGGATGCCCGCGAGCACCGGCAGCGGCAGCGCAGCGAGCACCGGCCGGCCGGCGATGACGAGGACACCGAGCACGATCGAGCCGGCGATCAGCGCGCGCCGTCCGATTCCGCCGGCCAGCACGGTCGCCACCACGCGCGTGCGCGTCAGCAATGCCGGCAGGCCGCCGAGCAGGCCGAGGGCCACGTTCGTCGCGCCGATCGCCGCCAGCTCGCGCCGCGGATCGTGGCTTGTCTCGAGCTGGCGATCGACGGCGACCGCGTTCATCGCCGTCTCGAGCGTGCCGACACTCGCGAGCAGCAGCGCGGTCAGCAGCAGTGAGCCGGCGTGCGCCTGCGCCGCCGGCCACCAGCCTGCGGCGCCCGCCCAGGGCAGCGACACGAGCTGCGGCAGCTCGCCGACGCGCTCGCCGACCGCCCCCTGCGGCAAGCCGTGCTGCACCGCGATGTGGGCGAGCGTGCCGGCGACCAGCACCAGCAGCGCGGCGGGCAGTCGCGGCCAGCGGCGCGTGAGCACGATGATCGCGACGGCGGTTGCGACACCGAGCACGACCGCGAGCGGCTGCGCCGGCATTTGCGCGTGCGCCGATCCGAGCGGCTGGCCGCGCAGCAGCGGCCATTGGGCGATCACGATCTGCAGCGCAACGCCGTTCATGAAGCCGGAGACGACCGGCTGCGGCACATAGCTGGCGAGCCTGGCGAGGCCGGCCGCGGCGGCGAGCAACTGCAGCACGCCGCACAGCGCCACCGCGGTGCCGAGCAGGGTCAGCAGCAGTGCGGTGCGGCCTTGCAGCGCCGGGTCCGCTTGCAGCTCCAGCGCCAGCGCCGCGAGCAGCAACGCGGTCGCCGACCCCGGCGCCGCCGCCGGCACCGCGGCACGGCCGAGCAGCGCATAGATCACCCCGCCGACTACCGTCGTCAGCAACCCGGCGCGCACGCCGGCGGCGACCCCCTCGGCGCCGAGCGGCGCCATCGCGAGCAGCCCGGCGGTGATCACCAGCGCGAGCACGGCCACCGACCCCAGGCTGCCGCCGATCAGGTCGCGGCGCCACGAAGGTGGTGCTGACAGGGCTGACGATGGCGGCATGCGCAAGCGAAACGGTTGGCCGGGCTGGCGCGGATGCTAAGGCGTCGCATCGGCCACCGCGCAGGCGCAGGGTCTTCGACGCCGCGCCCGGCACGCCGCCGGACGGCGATTTCGGTGACGCATTGGATCAAGCCGTTGTGTGGCATCCTGCCGGTCACGCATCGCGCCCGGCGCGACATCCGAGAGCCACGCCAACCCATGAGACACGACCTGCTCGGCAACGAGATCCACGTCGCCGACGCGGCGAGCGTCGCCGCGGTCGACGACTTCGTCGGCGGCTTCATCGCCTCGGAGGCGCGGATCGTCAATGTCCTGGCTGCCGCCGAGCACGACGACAGCGTGATCGTGCAGACCTGCGCCGCCGTCCTGCACCTGTTTTCCGAATCGCCCGCCGGGCCGGTCAATGCGCGGCCGCACCTGGCGCGCGCCGCGGCATCGAAGATCGCCGCCAGCGACCGCGAGCGGTGCTTCGCGGGCGCGGTGCAGGCCTGGTGCGACGACGACATCGGCAGCGCGATCAAGCGGCTCGAAGCATTGTTGCGCGACCATCCGCGCGACCTCGCTTCGCTCAAGCTCGTGCAGGAATTCCACTTCAACCTCGGCGACGCGCGCTCCATGCTGCGCGTGGCCCTCGGCTCGCAGGCGGCGGCGGCGGACGTGCCGTATCTGCACGGCATGACGGCCTTCGGCCACGAGCAGTGCCACGAGATGCGGCAGGCCGAGCGGGCGGCGCGGCGCGCGATCGCGATGCAGGAGAAGGAACCCTGGGCCCACCATGCGCTGGCGCACGTCATGCTGACCGAGGGCCGGATCGCCGAAGGGCGCGCCTTCATGCAGGACATGAGCCGGCTCTGGGTCGGCCTCAATTCGTTCATGGAGACGCACAACTGGTGGCACCTCGCGCTCTTCGCGCTCGAGCAGGGCGACGACGCGGCGGTGCTCGCGCTGTACGACGACCACGTCTGGGGCGTGTGCAAGGAATACTCGCAGGACCAGATCGGCGCCGTCTCGCTGCTCGCCCGGCTCGAACTCTCCGGCGTCGATGTCGGCGAGCGCTGGCAGGACGTCGCCGACCATCTCGCGGCGCGCACCCACGACCAGGTGCAGCCGTTTCTTGATATGCAGTATCTGTACGGCCTGGCGCGCGCCGGCCGACCCGAGGCCGACGCGCTGCTGCGCGCGGTCGAGGACTTCGCGCCGCGCGCGCCCGCCCTCACGCGCGCGGCCTGGCAAGGCGTTGCGGTGCCCGCCTGCCGCGGCCTGCTCGCGCACGCGCGAGGCGATTTCGCGCGCGCCGCCGAGGCGCTGGCGCAGGCCCGGCCGCGCCTGCAGACGATAGGCGGCAGCCACGCCCAGCGCGATCTGTTCGAGCAGATCCTGATCGATGCGCTGCTGCGCTCGGGCCAGCATGGACCCGCCCGCGCGCTGCTCGAGCCGCAGCTCGCGGCATCGCCAGATTCGATTCGCCTGCAGCGGCGCCTCGCGCAGGCGGCAGGCTGACGGCGCGCAAGCAGATTCTCGGCCGTGGCGGCGCGGGCCGCGCCGATGAAAGCGGGGCCGGGTCGGGTTTTTCGCCCGCGGCGCAGGCGCCGGGCGTTCTGGTCGAGAATGCGACCCTTGCGCAGAATCAACCTAGATTCGGTAGTTGGGCGGGCCCGAGCGGGCCGTCATCGGGTGCGATGGCAAGGCGCAAACCGCAGCGATAGCACCCG
>JACSRM010000344.1 GCA_014879745.1 Burkholderiaceae bacterium
GCGCCGAGCGCCTGCAGCGTCTCGACGAGTACCGCGGTCTGGATCGTCATGTGAAGCGATCCGGCGATGCGCGCGCCCTTCAGCGGCTGGGTCTTCGTGAACTCGTCGCGGATCGCCATCAGGCCGGGCATCTCGGTCTCGGCGATGCGGATCTCGCGCCTGCCCCAGTCGGCAAGCGACAGGTCGGCGACGATATGGTCGGTGGTGGGTTGCAGCACGGCACTCATGGGCTTGGCTCCGGTTCGGTGGTGGACACCATCGACCGGCGGACGTGCTGCCTTCGGGGCCGCTCGCCGCACCGGACGGTGGGGACGAGCGCGGTTGGATCGGTTTCCGAGCCTGGGACACACGCCGCACCGATGCGGGGGTCTCGCAGCGCTCCTCGGAACGAGGCGCAATTATAGGCACGCGGCCCGGCGCGGTGCATGCGGCGGATTGCACATTCCTCGGCCGCTCGTGCGCGGCCGGCCCGGATCGGCGGACCGCGCTACGAGCCGTTGGCCGGCGCGAAATCGTCGGCGCGATCGTGCGTCAGCGCCGCGCGGCCGACGATCAGCGGGTCGAGCGCGCCGATGCCCGCCAGATCCTTCCTCGCATACGGCAGCCGGTGCAGGATGTAGCGCAGTGCATTCAGGCGCGCGCGCTTCTTGCAGTCCGACTTGATCACCGTCCACGGCGCGTCGGCGGTGTCGGTGTGCATGAACATCGCCTCCTTGGCGCGGGTGTAGTCGTCCCAGCGGTCGAGCGACGCGAGGTCGATCGGACTGAGCTTCCACTGCTTGAGCGGGTGCGTGCGGCGCTCCTTGAAGCGGCGCTTCTGCTCTTCGCGGCCGACCGAGAACCAGAGCTTGAACAGATGGACGCCGCTGCGCACGAGGTGGCGTTCGAACTCCGGCGCCTGGCGCATGAACTCGATATATTCGTCGTCGCTGCAAAAGCCCATCACCCGCTCGACGCCGGCGCGGTTGTACCAGCTGCGATCGAACAGCACGATCTCGCCACGCGTCGGCAGATGCTGCGTATAGCGCTGGAAATACCACTGGCCGCGCTCCAGCTCGGAGGGCTTCTCGAGCGCGACGACGCGCGCGCCGCGCGGATTCAGATGCTCCATGAAGCGCTTGATCGTGCCGCCCTTACCGGCCGCGTCGCGCCCTTCGAACAGGATCACGACGCGCTGGCCGCTGTCCTTGACCCAGGCCTGCAGCTTGAGCAGTTCGACCTGGAGGCGGTATTTCTGCCTCTCGTAGCTCTTGCGCGACAGCAGGTTGCGGTACGGATATGCGCCCTCGCGCCAGCGCGCGGAGAGCTCGGCGTCCGGATCGGAAAGATTCGGATCGAGCATCGTCTCGCGCTTGAAGAGCGCCTGGCGCAGCGCCATCGCATCGTCCGGCGAGGCACCGGCGATCACCGCCTGCAACTGCAGCAGCACCTCGTGCGGATCGGCGCCGTGCGCATGCAGGACGACATCGCGCAACGCCGCCGCCTGCGCCTCCTGCGCGGCGAGCACCGCCTCGTTCACCACATGGCGCTCGATGCTGCGCTCGCCCAGGCGCGGCGCGGTGTCGCCCGCCTCGACCGGGCGTGCGGCGTCGTGCTTGCCGGCACCGGCGGTGCGGCGCGGCGTCGGCGCCGAATGCGCGCGCGCCGGCCGGCGCGCCCTCGGCTTGGCCTGGTTCGTGGCGGCGACCCGATCCGACTCCGACTTCGCTGACATCGACACTCCCCCGAGGCTCTCGATCGATCAGGGGAATTCTGCCGCAGTCGGGCGCCGCCGCGTTGAGCGCCGTCACCGTCGCGGTCAAACCGCCGCCGCCGTGCGAGACTGCGGCGATGCCTCACGACCGCATGCGACCCCTGGCGCAATTGCCCGCCGCCCGCCTGCGGGCGGTGCGCGGCGTGCTGACCGACATCGACGACACCTTGACACGCGACGGTGCGATCGAGTCCGCCGCGCTCGACGCGCTGCACCGCCTGCGCGCCGCCGGCATCGACGCGATCGCGATCACCGGCCGGCCCTGCGGCTGGAGCGAGCCGTTCGCGCTCGCCTGGCCGGTGGCGGCGATCGTCGCCGAAAACGGCGGCGTGATGCTGCGCGCGCAGGGCGGCCGCCTGCTGCACGAGTACGCGCAGCCCGAGGCCGAACGCCTGGTGAACGCACAGCGCCTCGCCGCCTGCGCCGCCGCCGTGCTGCGCGAGGTGCCGGGCGCGACGCTCGCCGCCGACAGTGCCGGGCGGCGCACCGACATCGCGGTCGATCACAGCGAGTTCGCCCACCTCGACGCGGCGCGCATCGCGCAGGTCGCCGCCGTGATGCAGCGCCACGGCCTGACGGCGACGGTCAGCTCGATCCACGTCAACGGCTGGGTCGGTGCGCACAACAAGTGGACCGCCGCGCAATGGGCCGTGCAACGCTGCACCGGCGCGCCGCTGGACGTCCACGAGTGGCTCTATGTCGGCGATTCGACGAACGACCAGCTGATGTTCGAGCGCATTCCGCTGTCGGTCGCGGTCGCCAATATCGCGCGCTTCGTGCCGGAGCTCGACGTGCTGCCGGCGTACGTCGCGCGCGGCGAGCGCGGCGCCGGGTTTGCCGAAGTCGCCGATGCATTGATCGCCGCGCATCCGGCGGCCTGAACCCCGGCATCCTGAGCCGCGCATCGCGGCGGCGGATATCGCCGCTGCGCGTTCCCTGCCCGGCCGCGACAACTTGCGCAAAAGCCTTGATTTCGGGCATTTCGCGGCGGGTCGCTTCATGCCATCCTCGCGCTCGCGAATCTCGCCGGCCGGCGATCAACCCTGGAAGGAAGCCCACTCGATGAAGAACCGATCCGCCCTCGGTGCCGCGCTGTGCACCGCCTTGCTCGCCGCCGCCGGGACCGCG
This sequence comes from Burkholderiaceae bacterium, assembly GCA_014879745.1. Taxonomy (GTDB): domain Bacteria; phylum Pseudomonadota; class Gammaproteobacteria; order Burkholderiales; family Burkholderiaceae_C; genus CAIKUF01. Next base: position 2,882 of record JACSRM010000344.1, read on the forward strand.
ACCGCGCAGAACCAGGTCGTCAAGCCGCCCGTCGCACAGGCCTGGATCGACGTCGCGACCTTCTCCGGCATGGGCATGCCGGGCATGGGCGGCGCGGGCAGCGCCAACCCGATGGCGATGATGGGCGCGATGATGGGCGGCGGCGGTGGCGCCAACGCCAGGAATGCCTTCGGCAATACGCAGACCGCGGCGACCGGCCGCTGGGTCGACGTGACGCTCTACACGAGCCGCAATCCGGCGCTCGCCGAGGCAACGCAGGCGGTGCCGGCCGGCACGCAGCTCGCGCCGAGCCTGAAGCTCGTCGCGCCGCAGGCCGCGCCGGGCAAGCCGCCGACCGACGACGACGTCGAGGAGCACGACTACGAGCGCCCGAAGGGCAAGATCTATCTCTACTGGGGCTGCGGCGATGCGGTGCGCGCCGGCCAGCCGCGCGTGCTCGACATCGCGACCGCAGCGCCGCAGGACTTCCAGAAATTCTTCGTCGCGCGCCGTGCGACCCAGCGCGGTGCGCACAGCGCCGCCGGCCGTCCGTCGTGGCCGAATGCGGTCGATGCGCGGATGGTGCCCGACAACGCGTCTCTCGTCGGCGAAACCGCGTTCAGCGGACAGGGCGTCCCCGAAAACTTCAAGTTCGCGATCGGCGCCGCGCAGGATCTGATGCCGCCAATCCAGCTTCGCCAATCCGCCGCGGGCGGCGCCACAATGCTGGCCTGGAATGCGCTGCCGACGGCTCGCGCCTATTTCATCGCCGCGATGGGCGCGAAGGAAGGCGCGCAAAACGAGATGGTGTTCTGGACCTCGAGCGAACAGCCCGACACCGGCATGGGCCTCGTCGACTACCAGACCAACCCGGCCGTCGACCGCTGGCTGAAGGAAGGCGTGCTGCTCGCGCCGAGCGTCACGCAATGCAGCGTGCCAAAGGGCATCTTCGGCGACGGCGGCGCTGCGATGCTGCGCATGATCGCCTACGGCTCGGAGTTGCGCCTCGCGCACCCGCCGCGCCCGGCCGATCCGAAGATCGCGTGGACACCCGACTGGGCGGTCAAGATCCGCGTCAAGAGCGTCGCCAGCGCGATGCTCGGCATGGATATGGACGCGATGATGCGCGGCACCGGCGCTGGCGCGCCGGCCAACGATGCACCGCCGCCGCCACCGCAGGAGAAGCAGGAAGACGGCAATCCGCTCAACCCGGCGAATCTGCTGAAGGGAATCTTCGGCCGGTAAGTTGCGACCCGGGCGCGAGGCGCAGAAAGCGGCACATGCGCTCGAGTTCGGCGTCGAGTTCGCGCCGGAATGCGGCATCGCGCGGTGCGCGGCCCGCGACGTAGCCCAAATCGGGCACGAGACGGCCGCCCTGCACCGCGAGGTTGCCCCAGCCGATCACCGCATCGCGCCACAGCAGCGGCAAGGCGTAGTGGCCGCGCACGCGCCGCGCCGCCGGCGTGTAGGCCTCGAAGCGGTAGGCCCAGCCCCAGAAAAGCTCGAACCGGCGCCGGTCCCAGACGACCGGGTCGAACGGCGCGAGCAGGCGCACGCGCTCGGCGGGCGGTGCGCGGCGCAAGCGCTCGCCGGCCGGCCAATACCAATCGACACCGTCGATGTGCGCCGACGCAAGCCGTTCGCGCGCGCGGCGCAGCGTCCTCGCGCGGCCCGCGGCATCGGCGCGCCACTGCGGCGCGCCGCCCGCGAGGCCGCTGAGCAACCAGCCGAGCGTCGGCGCGGGCAGCGGCGCGTACTTGCCGATCGCGATATCGAACAGCGTATCGAGCGCCGCCTGCGGATCGGCGGCGGGCGGCGTCGCGTCGCGCGCCGCGTACATCCGCACGCCGCCTTCGCGCCGCGCGATGCGCAGCAGGCCACGGTAGTGCATGCCGTCGAGCAGTTCGGTGCTCGCGTTGCCCGAACCGCCGAACCAGTTGCGCGTCTTGCCGTGCGCGAACTCGGCGTCGACCTCGCGCGGATGCACGACGCCGCGCTCGCGCACGAAGGCGAGCACCGCCTCGGCCTGGCGCTGGCGCACCACCGTCCACTTCGTGCGCGGCGTGCGCGGATGCATCAGCGCCTGCGTCGCGCGCGGCAGGAAGCCGTAGTTGACGAAGAAATCTTCCTCGACTGCAAGGCGCGGGTAGCGCCGCTCGAGGTCGCCGGCGGCATAGTCCTTGACGCGGTGACGCAGCGTCAGATCCTGCGCACGGGCCGGCGCGCGCAGCGGGTCGGCCTGCACGAAGCCGAGGCGCGCGATCGCCTTCGGCAGCGTGGTCGGCGCGAACAGGCTGCGCGCGATCGCGTGGTTGCGCAGCTGGGTGAGCGTGACCGGCATGGGGAAAGACTAGCGCAAGGACGATGGAATTGCGGGTCGGTTCGCTTCGCTCTAAGCCTTGCAGGCACGCTGCACGCGGCGCGGCAGCCTTGTGGCTTCGGCACGGCGACGTGCGCCTTGACTTCTCTGGCGCAAAGTCAACCTGCGCCGACACACGGACGAACCGTGAGCCCTTGGCGCACGGCGGGCCTACAGCCCGGCTGCAACCTTCAAGGCTGCGGCTTTGTCGGTCCCTTTTGCTTCGGCCGGCCCTGCGGGCCTTCACATCGCTGCGCGATGTGAGCCTGCGCCGACGCACGGACCAACCGTGCGCCCTTGGCGCACGGTGGGCTTACAGCCCGGCTGCGGCCTTCAAGGCCGCAGCTTTGTCCGTGCGTTCCCACGTGAACTCGGGTTCGTCGCGGCCGAAGTGGCCGTAGGCGGCGGTCTTTTCGAAGATCGGGCGCAGCAGGTCGAGCATCTGGATGATGCCCTTGGGCCGCAGGTCGAAGTGCTCGTGGATCAGCGCTGCGATCCTGTCGTCGGGGATCACGCCGGTGCCTTCGGTGTAGACGGTCACGTTCATCGGCCGCGCGACGCCGATCGCATACGCGACCTGGATCTGGCACTGGCGGGCGAGACCTGCGGCGACGATGTTCTTCGCGACGTAGCGCGCGGCGTAGGCCGCCGAGCGGTCGACCTTGCTCGGGTCCTTGCCGGAAAACGCGCCGCCGCCGTGCGGGCACGCGCCGCCGTAGGTGTCGACGATGATCTTGCGGCCGGTCAGGCCGCAGTCGCCCTGCGGGCCGCCGAC
>JACSRM010000413.1 GCA_014879745.1 Burkholderiaceae bacterium
GGGCGACGGCGATACCTTGTTCTGCCTCGCCACCGGCCGTGGCGGCGCCAGGCCCGACCTGACGCTGCTTGGCATCGCCGCAGCCGAGGCAACCGCGCGCGCCGTGTTGCGCGCGGTGAACGAAGCGCAAGGCCTCGCCGGGCCGGGGCTGCCGACGCTGCCGGCGGTGCGCGACCTGCGGCGCTGACTCCGCGCGTCGCCGCGCGCGCGACGCAGATCCTTCGGCTTCGCATGAACCTCGCGCAGATCCTCTTCTCGCAGGGCTTCGGCACGCGCCGCGAATGCGAGGTGCTGGCGCTGCGCGGCTCGATCCGCATCGCCGGCCGCGTCGTCGATGACCCGGCGGCCAGGATTGACGCCGAAGGCCTCGTGCTCGATGTCGACGGCGAAAGCTGGCCGGTGCATGCGAAGGCACTCGTCATGCTGCACAAGCCGGCTGGGTTCGAGTGCTCGCAACGCCCGAGCCACCACCCGAGCGTGATGAGCCTGCTGCCTGCGCCGCTGCGCCGCCGCGGCGTGCAGCCCGTCGGCCGGCTCGACACCGACACGACCGGTCTCCTGCTGCTGACCGACGACGGCGCGCTGATCCATCGCCTGACGTCGCCGAAGAAGCACGTCGAGAAAGTCTACGAGGTCGAGACCGACGAGCCGGTGACGCAGCGCCAGATCGACGCACTGCTGCGCGGCGTCGTGCTGCGCGACGATCCCCAGCCGGTGCGCGCGGCGGCGTGTGTGCAGACCGAACCGCGTGCGCTTCGCATGACGCTGCGCGAAGGCAAGTACCACCAGGTCAAGCGCATGCTGGCCGCAGCCGGCAACGGGGTCATCGGCCTACACCGCAGCCGCTTCGGCGCGCTCGAACTGCCGCCCGACCTGATGCCTGGGCAGTGGAGGTGGCTCGGCAGCGCGCACGAAGTCCTCGGGCCCGCCGTACGATGAACGCCGACGAAACTCGCTCCCGCCGAAACGATCGCATCGGTTCGGGCGACACCGCCCTCCACCGCAAAGCGCGCCCATGCTGATCGTCGTCCTCGCCTGCGCGCTGCTGCTCTCGGCGACAACCTTCATTCACTACGACGCCTTGCGCGGCCTGAGCCGTTGGCTGCCGGTCCTTCGCATCGCCAGCCGCAGCAAGCTCCTGATCGTCCTCCTCGCCGCCTTCGTCGCCCACGCGCTCGAGATCGGCGTCTACGGTGCTGCACTGTTCTTTCTGATCGGAACACTCGGCATCGGCGGACTCGCCGGCACGCTCGGCTTCTCGTTCCTGCACTGCCTGTACTTCTCGGCCGAGACCTACACCTCGCTCGGCTGCGGAGACCTCGTGCCGGTCGGCCCGGTGCGGCTGCTCGCCGGCACCGAAACGCACAACGGCCTGTTGCTGATCGACTGGTCGGCGTCGTACACCTACCTTGCGATGGAACGCTTCTGGCGCGAGGAGGCGTAGGCTGCATCAAGCGGCCCAAAGCAGGAACTCTGGCTTCACGGCCCGTACCCGAATGCCACCCCGACGCGGTTCGGTCGAGACTCCCGCCTCAAGGCGCGTTGTCGCGCCGCGTGCACGGCCTTCAGATCGCGGTCGACGCGGCGCGCCGCTTCACGAATCGAGACCGGGCTGGCTCCGCACAAGGTCTCGAGCAACGCCCGACTTCGGGCGTTCTGCGTGACCTGCAAGGCTTGCAGAGGTCAAGGCGGCAACCGCCGCGCGAGAACCCGGCTTGCATCGAAGTTGGCAATGCTCACTGCATTGCCCTGGTTGCCGCCCAGCAGCGTGACTGTTCCCCCAGCGGCACCAATACAGAAACCGACATGGCCCTTGGGCGCTGCACCGCGCTGGAGCACGACGATGCAACCGGGGACGAATGCGCCGGCGTCACGGCCCCATGTCATCCATGAGCGAGCCAGCTTCGAACGTGTGCCTTGCAAGCCGGCATTCTCGATACAGAAACTGACGAATGACGAGCACCACGGAACCGAGTCTGCGTCGGGCCCACCGTGGGTCGTAGCGTGATACTCGACGATCCGCGGGTTGTCGCCCTCGCCCTCCACTTCGGTCTGCCCCAACTCTTTGCGGGCTATCGTCATCCATGCACCTTCAGCACTCGTCGGCGCGGTCGCCGTCGCTGCTGCCATCGCACCGGCCACGGCGGTGGCAGATGCTGTCGCCGAGGCGGCCGGTGCGATGGCAGCGCCGGTCACAGCGGCAGTTCCGTCCGGAAACTCGATGACGAGAGTGACCTCGCCGTCGGGCTCGGCCTCCTGGCTGACGACGGTGCCGCCGTCGACAGAAGCCATCGCGATCACGAACGGAACGTCGTTCGGCGGAATGTCGGTGATGACGCGGCGGGTAGGCATGGCACGACTCCTTGGAAAGGTGTGTGGCGAACTAGAGGCCCATACAGCCAACTACGACTGCCCGGTACTGCACAAGGGACGGTTGGAGCATGAAATCCGACCAATCCGAAGTAGAAGCTTTCAGTTCCTGCTTCAACGCATCTGGCCAGCAAGTCTTCGCTTTGGCGATCGCTTCTTCGCGCAGCTTGGAACAGTCTGCGTTCGCACAGACTGCGGCCCTGAGCTTGAGCTGCCACGGGTCAGGGGTGAAGCTGAAGTGTTCGCGGAGCCTTGACTCAGCCGCCTCAGCCTTGACACCCACGGTCTCGGTGATGCCGATCAACGCGCCGAGAACCGTCCCGGCGTTGTAGTAGTCGTTCAGGTCGCTCAAAGCGATCGTGAGTGGATAGGTGGCGAGCGGCTGGTCGAGCCCAGTGCGCAAACGCAGCAGCACCTCGGCTCGGCGCGCTCGCATCGCCGTGTGAATCGCGAGCAGGGTCTTCTCGGCCAACACTTCCTTCTGGAATGCTTCGCGCCCACCGATGATGAAAGCCGAGATGCCTGACAGAACCTGCGAGGCGCCGCCGCTGACGACGGCGGCGGCTCCGGTCAGACCCAAAGTTGCCAGGGTCGCGGTGAAGCCGGCCGTCCGCGTCTGCAGGAAGATCGCTTCCTCGAACGTCGAGAACTGGATATCGATCACGTAGATCCGCGCGCCAACGATTCGGTCGCGGCAGCCTACCGTTGGATTCTTCAAGCACTCGGTTACCTGATCGGCTGCGACCACAGATTGCAGTACTTCCAGATCCTTGGCAGGTTCAGGTGTCCGCTTTGGAAAACCGTCAAAGGTGGCGCATCCGCCGAACAGCATCAGCAGCCCGAGAACAAGCACCATCGGCAACCTACGCCGATGAGCGGCCGCCTCAACTCGCTGCGATCTTTGCATTGCCTCGCTCCAACCCTTGGTCACGCGACGGTCACCAATACAACGTCGTACGCCAGTTCAGTTTCGGTGAATGTAAGTGGATGTTCGACGCAGTGGCATCCCTAACTTCACACCTGCGATCTGCGTCTTTGATGACGACGCGCGACCTACCGCAATCCCATCGGAGCACGTGAGCGCGTCGTCGCTTTCACCCTGAACGCCGAGGCAGTCCCGGTCGCACAAGCCAGCTCGCAGCCGCGTCCGATAATCCCCCCATGCAAGTCTTCCGCGGCTTCCGCCACCCCGGCATCGCGCCGGCATGCGCGCTCACGATCGGCAACTTCGACGGCGTGCACCGCGGCCACCAGGCGATGCTCGCGCTGCTGCGCTCCGAAGCGAAGCATCGCGGCCTGCCGACGGCGGTGCTGACCTTCGAGCCGCATCCGCGCGACCACTTCGCCGCGCTCGCCGGCAAGCCCGAACTCGCGCCGGCACGCATCGCGACGCTGCGCGACAAGCTTTCCGAACTCGACCGCTGCGGCATCGACCAGGCGGTCGTGATGCGCTTCGGGGCGCGCTTCGCGAGCCAGTCGCCGCAGGCCTTCATCGACGATGTGCTGGTCGCCGGGTTGCACGCGCGATACGTGCTGGTCGGCGACGACTTCCGCTTCGGCAGCCGGCGCGCCGGCGACTATGCGCTGCTCGACGCCGCCGGACAGCGCGCCGGGTTCGACGTCGCGCGCATGAACAGCTACGAGGTGCATGGCCTGCGCGTCAGCAGTTCTGCGGTGCGCGACGCGCTGGCCGGCGGCCGCATGGACGACGCCGCGACGCTGCTCGGCCGGCGCTACAGCATCAGCGGCCACGTCACGCGCGGGCGGCGCCTCGGGCGCGACATCGGCTTTCCGACGCTGAACCTGCGTTTCCCGCATGCGCGCGCGGCGGCGATGGGCATCTTCGTCGTCGAGGTCGATGGCCTCGCCGACACGCCGCTGCCCGGCGTCGCGAGCCTCGGCATCCGGCCGACGATCGAATCGGCCGGCCGCGTGCTGCTCGAGGTCCACTGCCTCGAGTGGCCGGCCGCCCTCGGCCGCGAGGGGGGCTACGGTAAACTCGTGCGCGTGGAACTGCTGCACAAGATCCGCGACGAAGCCCGCTTCGACGGCCTCGAAGCGCTCACCACCGCGATCCGGCGCGACGCCGACGAGGCGCGCGCCTATTTCGCGACCCACGCCGCCCTGCGCCGGCAGACGACGCGCGACCGAATTTGACGCCGGAGCGCCGCCGGTGCCGCCGCCCGGCGCCGCCCGCGCAGGACCACGCCCCCGGCATCGCGCCGCCCGCGCCTGCAATTCCCGTTGCGCAGCGGCGCGCAAGCGACCCCAAGCGCCACACCCGCAAGGACACGCCATGGCTGACCAGCCCGCCACCGACTACCGCAAGACGCTGAACCTGCCCGACACGCCGTTCCCGATGCGCGGCGACCTCCCGAAGCGCGAGCCCGGCTGGGTCAAGGCCTGGGACGACGCGGGCCTTTACAAGCGGCTGCGTGACGCGCGCCACGGCGCGCCGCTCTTCGTGCTGCACGACGGCCCACCGTACGCCAACGGCGCGATCCACATGGGCCACGCCGTCAACAAGGTGTTGAAGGACATGATCGTCAAGGCGCGCCAGCTCGCCGGCTTCGACGCCCACTACATCCCCGGCTGGGACTGCCACGGCCTGCCGATCGAGAACGCGATCGAGAAGGCGTTCGGCCGCCACCTGAGCCGCGACGACATGCAGGCCAAGAGCCGCGCCTACGCGACCGAGCAGATCGCGCTGCAGATGGCCGACTTCAAGCGCCTGGGCGTGCTCGGCGACTGGGCGAATCGCTACGCGACGATGGACCCCGGCAACGAGGCGCGCGAGATCCGCGCCTTCAAGCGCGTCATCGAGCGCGGCTTCGTCTACCGCGGCCTGAAGCCGGTCTACTGGTGCTTCGACTGCGGCAGCTCACTTGCCGAGTTCGAGATCGAGTACGCCGACAAGAAGAGCCAGACGATCGACGTCGGCTTCCCCGCCGCCGATCCGGCGAAGGTCTTGCACGCCTTCGGCCTGCCGCCCAACGCGGCCGGCGCGAAGACGATCTACGCCGTGATCTGGACGACGACGGCGTGGACGATTCCGGCCAATCAGGCGCTCAACTTGAACCCCGCGCTCGACTACGCGCTCGTCGATACACCGCGCGGGCTGCTGATCGTCGCCGCGAGCCTCGTCGAGGCCTGCCTGAAGCGCTACGGGCTCGAAGGCCATGTGCTTGCGACAGCGCGCGGCGAGAAGCTCGGCGGGCTCGCGTTTCGCCATCCGCTCGCGGCCGTCGACAAGGGCTACGACCGCACGAGCCCGGTCTACCTCGCCGACTACGCGACGGCCGAGGACGGCACCGGCGTCGTCCACTCGGCTCCCGCCTACGGCATCGAGGACTTCAACTCCTGCGTCGCGCACGGCCTCGCCTACGACGACATCCTGAATCCGGTGCAGGCCAAGGGCTCGTACGCGGCCGACTTCCCGCTCTTCGGCGGCCAGAACATCTGGCAGGCGACACCGCACATCATCGACGTGCTGCGCGCCGCCGGCAGCCTGTTCGCGACCGAGTCGATCACGCACAGCTACCCGCACTGCTGGCGCCACAAGTCGGCCGTGATCTACCGCGCCGC
>JACSRM010000417.1 GCA_014879745.1 Burkholderiaceae bacterium
GATCTTGTTCATCAGCGGCCCGAGCGCGGTGTAGCGCTTGTAGACGTTCGGGTAGTCGCGCTCGACGACAACGATCGCAGGCGCCGTCTTGCCGGGGATCAGCTCGCAGTCGCCGCGCTTCCAGTCGGTCACCTCGAACGGCTGGCCGAGCTCGCCCGGGCTGTCGTGCATCAGCGGCGCGAGCACGACCTCGCGCTCGACGCCGAGATGGCCGACGCAGACCTCGCTGTATTTCTTCGCGAAGCCCTTGTAGATCTCCCAGTCGCTGCGCGACTCCCACGCCGGGTCGACCGCCGTCGACAGCGGGTGGATGAAGGGGTGCATGTCGCTCGTATTGAGATCGTTCTTCTCGTACCACGTCGCCGTCGGCAGCACGATGTCGGAATACAGGCAGGTCGTGCTCATGCGGAAGTCGAGCGTGACGAGCAGGTCGAGCTTGCCTTCGGGCGCCTTGTCGTGCCAGACGACCTCGGTCGGCTTGGCCTGCTCGGCGCCGAGGTCCTTGCCCTGCACGCCGTTGCTCGTGCCGAGCAGGTGCTTGAGGAAGTACTCGTGGCCCTTGCCCGACGAGCCGAGCAGGTTGGAGCGCCAGACGAACAGGTTGCGCGGCCAGTTGGCGGGATGGTCGGGATCTTCGCAGCTCATCGCGAGCGTGCCGTCCTTCAGGCCCTTGACGACATAGTCCTTCGGCTCCATGCCGGCGGCCTGCGCGTCGCGCACGAGCTGCAGCGGGTTGGTCTGCATCTGCGGCGCGCTCGGCAGCCAGCCCATGCGCTCGGCGCGCACGTTGTAGTCGATCATGCTGCCGCCGTACTGCTTGCGGTCGGCCAGCGGCGAGAGCACCTCGTCGAGTCCGAGCTTCTCGTAGCGCCACTGGTCGGTGTGGGCGTAGAAGAAGCTGGTGCTGTTCTGCTGGCGCGGCGGGCGGATCCAGTCGAGCGCGAAGGCAAGCACCGTCCAGCCGGTCTGCGGGCGCAGCTTCTCCTGGCCGACATAGTGCGACCAGCCGCCGCCGCTCTGGCCGATGCAGCCGCACATCATCAGCAGGTTGATGATGCCGCGATAGTTCATATCGCTGTGGTACCAGTGGTTCATGCCGGCGCCGATGATGACCATCGACTTGCCGTGCGTCTTGTGCGCGTTCTCGGCGAACTGGCGCGCGACGGTGATGATCTGCTCGCGCTTGACGCCGGTGATCGCCTCCTGCCACGCCGGGGTGTAGGGCGCATCGTCGTCGAAGCTCTTCGCCCCCGAGCCGAAGCCGCGGTCGATGCCGTACTGGGCCGCCTGCAGGTCGAATACCGTCGCGACCATCGCATAGCGTTCCTCACCGGCCTTGCCCAGGCGCAGCCGCACCGCCGGCACCTTGGCGCGGTTGATGTCGCCCTGCTGGGCATTGGTCGGGAAATGCGGCGAGGCGACGCCGCCGAAATACGGAAACGCGACGCTGACGACATCGTGCGCCTGGCCGTCGCCCTCGATCACCGAGAGCTTGAGCCTGACCGTCGTATCGTTGCACGCCTCCTTGTCCTCGAGGTTCCAGCGGCCGGCGTCGGCACGGCCTTCCGGGCCCCAGCGGAAACCGACCGAGCCGTTGGGCAGCACGACCTTGCCTGCGGCGTCGAACGCGAGCGTCTTCCACTCGGCGTTGTTGGCCTGCCCGAGCTTGCCGTTGAAGTCGCTCGCGCGCAGATAGCGGCCGGGAACGAGGGCGACGCTGCCGTCGGCGAGCGTCTTCTCCTCGAGCAGCACGAGCATCGGCAGGTCGGTGTAGCGGCGCGCGTAGTCGTCGAAATAGGCCGAGCGCCCGCCCGGCAGCGCCGCGCTGTCGGCGCCGAAGAAGAATTCGCGCAGCACGACGTGGCCCATCGCCATCGCGACCGCGGCGTCGGTGCCCTGCTTCGGGTGCAGCCAGATGTCGGACAGCTTGGCGACCTCGGAGTAGTCGGGCGTCACGGCGACCGTCTTCGCCCCCTTGTAGCGCACCTCGGTGAAGAAGTGGGCATCGGGCGTGCGCGTCTGCGGCACGTTCGAGCCCCAGGCGATGATGTAGGTCGAGTTGTACCAGTCGGCCGATTCGGGCACGTCGGTCTGCTCGCCCCAGACCTGCGGGCTCGACGGCGGCAGGTCGCAGTACCAGTCGTAAAAGCTCAGGCACACGCCGCCGATCAGCGACAGGTAGCGCGCGCCCGACGCGTAGCTGATCATGCTCATCGCCGGAATCGGCGAGAAGCCGACGACGCGATCCGGCCCGTGGGTCTTCGCGGTGTAGACGTTGGCGGCGGCGATCAACTCGTTGACCTCGTCCCAGCTCGAGCGCACGAAGCCGCCGAGGCCGCGCACCTTCTGGTAGTCGCGCCGCTTGGCCTCGTCCTGCTGGATAGCCGCCCAGGCCTCGACCGGCCCGTGCTGCAGGCGCGCCGCGCGCCAGTGCTTGAGGAGGCGCCCGCGCACCATCGGGTGCTTGACGCGGTTCGCGCTGTAGAGGTACCAGCTGTAGCTCGCGCCGCGTGCGCAGCCGCGCGGCTCGTGGTTGGGCATGTCCCAGCGCGTGCGCGGATAGTCGGTCTGCTGCGTCTCCCACGTCACGATGCCGCCCTTGACGTAGATCTTCCACGAGCACGATCCGGTGCAGTTCACGCCGTGCGTGCTGCGCACGATCTTGTCGTGCGCCCAGCGGTTGCGGTACGCGTCTTCCCAGGTGCGGTCTTCGCCGGTGGCGACGCCGTGCTCGCCGGAGAAGGGTTCCTTCGGCATCGCGAAGAAGTTCAGGCGATCGAGAAAGTGACTCATGAGGTTTCCCTTTTTCTAGTGCACCGCAAGTTGCCGGTGCGAACCGCGGATGCCGATCGATCGACGGGCCGCGCGGACGGCCCCTGGCGATCACGGATTCTTGATATACGCGTTCTTTCGCAGATAGAACCACCAGTTGAGCAGCAGGCACAAAGCATAGAACACCGCAAAACCGTACATCGCGACCTGGGGTGTCCCGGCCTTGATCTGCTCGCCGATCACGATCGGCGCAACGAACGCGCCGTAGGCGGCGACCGCCGAGGTCCAGCCAAGCACCGGCCCGGCCTGGCCCGGGCCGTAGATCACGCCGATGGTGCGGAAGGTCGAGCCGTTGCCGATGCCGCTGGCGAAGAACAGCAGCATGAAGAGGCCGAGGAAGGTCGGGAAATATTCTTCCGGCGTCGCCGACTGGTACGCCTGCATCATCACGTAGCCGACCGCGACCGAGGCGGCGACCATGACCGCCGAGATGATCTGGGTGACGATCGAGCCGCCCCATTTGTCCGAGATCCAGCCGCCGATCGGCCGCACCGCGGCGCCGACGAAGGGGCCGATCCAGGCGTAGGTCAGCACCGGCGGCGCGTTCGGGTTGGCCAGCGTGTGCTGCATCACGCCGTTCGCGTCGGGCTGGTGGATGATGCCGAAGATGACCTTCATCGACAGCGGCAGCGCCATCGAGAAGCCGATGAACGAGCCGAAGGTGACGATATAGAGCGCGGTGAGCGACCAGGTGTGCCTGTTGCTAAAGATCGCGAATTGCGCCTTCACGGCATCCTTCATCGGCCCGAACGCGGCCAGCCGCATCACCGTCAGCGCGGCGATGATGTCGAGCGGAATCGCGACCCACATGCTGATCAGCCCGAGCCCGGTGGGCGCCGGCAGGTATAGATACAGCCCGAGCAGCGACGGGATGAAGGCGAGCGTATAGAGCCAGGTGATCTTGCCGAAGGCGAAGATGGGGTTGCCGGTCGCGGGCGAGACCGTCTTCAGGTTGTTCATGCCGAACCAGCACAGGATGCCCAGCGGCACGAGCGACAGAACCCAGGCGAAGCCGCCGTTCTGGATCCAGATCTGGGTGCCGGCCGGGATCTTGCCGAAGATCCAGCCGCTCGCCTTCTGCAGCGTCATCGGATCGCCGCTCAAGGCGCCGAGCAGCGGCACCGACATGACGAGCGGAATGACGACCTGCATCGTCGTCACGCCGAAGTTGCCCAGCCCCGCGTTCAGGCCGAGCGCGGTGCCGCTCATGCGCTTCGGAAAGAAGGTGCTGATATTGGACATCGACGACGCGAAGTTGCCGCCGCCGACGCCGCACCACAGCGCCATCAGCTGGAACGACCACAGCGGCCAGTCGGGGTGCTGCAGCACGATGCCGGTGCCGATCGCCGGCGCGAGCAGCATCGTCGTCGTCAGGAAGATCGTATTGCGCCCGCCGGCGAGGCGGATGAAGAACGACGCCGGAATGCGCATCGTCGCGCCCGAGATGCCGGCGATCGCGGTCAGCGTGAAGAGCTCGGCCTGGGTGAACGGGAAGCCGAGGTTGAGCATCTCCACCGTGATGATGCCCCACATGCCCCAGACCGCGAAGCCGCACAGCAGCGCCGGGATCGAGATCCACAGGTTGCGGTAGGCGATCCGCTTGCCGGTCGCCTCCCAGAAAGCCTCGTCCTCGGGGCGCCAGTCCTCTATATCTGCTTTGCTCATGGGCTAGTCCTCAGCTTGCCAGGTGGAACTCGGGCGCCTTCGGGCCCATGACCTCGGTCCTGCGCACCTCGGTCCAGTACATCCAGATCAGCGAGACCCAGACCACACCGTACATCAGCATGAAGGCGCTGGAGCGGATGCCGGTCAGATCCATCAGCGCGCCGAACATGATCGGCAGCACGAAACCGCCCAGCCCGCCTGCGAGGCCGACGATGCCGCTGACCGTGCCGATATTGCCCGGATAGTCGTCGCTGATGTATTTGAAGACGCTCGCCTTGCCGAAGGCCCAGGCGATGCCGAGGATGAACATCAGCGCGGTGAAGCCGTAGACGTTGAGGCCGATCTCGAAGCTCTTCGGGCCGTCGACGGTGAGCACGGTGAAGGTGGTCTGCGGATAGCTCAGCAGGAACAGGCAGATCCAGCTCACCCACATCACCCACCAGGTGACCTTGTGCGCGCCGTGCTTGTCCGACAGCCAGCCGCCGACCGCGCGCAGCACGCCGCCGGGCAGCGAGAAGCAGGCCGCCAGCAGCGCCGCGGCACGGATATCCAGGCCGTACTCGCCGACGTAGTACTGCACCATCCACAGCGACAGCGCGACATAGCCGCCGAAGACGATGCTGTAGTACTGGCAGTATTTGATGACCTTCGGCTCCTTCAGCATCTTCAGCTGGTCGCTGAATTTCGTATTGCTGGGCACGAGGTGCGCCGGGTCGCTGGCGCTGAAGATCCAGAACAGCACCACCGTGCCGAGCATGATCGCGGCGTAGACCTGCGGCACCATGGTCCAGCCGAACGCCACCACCAGCGCCGGCGCGACGAACTTGTTGACCGCCGCGCCGGAATTGCCGGCGCCGTAGACGCCCATCGCGAATCCCTGGCGGTTCTTCGGGAACCAGCGCGCCACATACGGCGTGCCGACCGAGAACGAGCCGCCGGCGAGGCCGACGAAGAGCCCGATCACGAGGAAGTGCCAGTACTGCGTGGCATAGGCCATCAGCCAGATCGCGGGCACGGTGACGAGCATCAGGATCGTCATCACGATACGGCCGCCGTACTTGTCGGTCCAGATGCCCAGCGGCACGCGGATCAGCGAACCGGTGAGCACCGGCGTCGCGGTCAGCAGGCCGAATTCGGTGGCGTTGAGGTCGAGCGCCTTCTTGATCGGAATGCCGATGACGCCGAACATCATCCACACCATGAAGCACACCGTAAAGGCGAGCGTGCTGACGATCAGCACCGACAGCGCCTGTCTCTGCTTGCTCATGAAACTGCCCCTTCGTTGTTCATGCAGCGACTGTAGGAAGCCGCCCGTGGCTTGAACATCCTTCGCTGGCATCGCCTGCCACGCCAAAAGAACGATGGCGCGACAGCGCGCCATCGTCCGAAAGAACTATGCCGGTCGGGCCGCGGCACTTTCTTGATTCATGTTAAGACAAGAGACGCCGCCGATCCAG
>JACSRM010000419.1 GCA_014879745.1 Burkholderiaceae bacterium
CACCGCTCACGCTCGACGCGCTGCGCGGCCGCGTCGTCATGCTGCATGCCTTCCAGATGCTTTGCCCCGGCTGCGTCGCGCACGGTCTGCCGCAGGCGGCGAAGGCGCACGAGATGTTTGCCCGGCGCGACCTCGTCGTCATCGGACTGCATACCGTCTTCGAGCATCACGCGGTGACCGGCCCGGAGGCGCTGAAGGCTTTCGTCCACGAGTACCGGCTGCCCTTTCCGATCGGCATCGACACCGCCGCCGCCCACGGCCCGATCCCGCTCACGATGCAGGCCTACGAACTCGGCGGCACGCCGAGCGTCGTGCTGATCGATCGCGAGGGGCGGATCCGGCTCAACCAGCTCGGCCGCGTCGACGACCTTGCGCTCGGTGCGCTGATCGGCGAGCTGATCGCCGGCGGCGCCCCGCCCGGGCGACGCACGGGTGCCGCGACCGAACGCGGCCCGGCCGCCGCCTGCGACGACGACGCCTGCACGGCATAAGCTCCGGCTGCGCGCCGCGCCGCGCTTCGGTAGCATGCGCCTCACGCCGGGCCGGCCGCTTCGCGGCTCGCATCGGCACGAGAGGAGCAGCTTTCGATGGCGCGACGCAGACGGTCCGACGCGCCCCCCCGCGGGGCAGGACGCCATTCGAAGCCCGTGAGTGAGGCGGCGGCAGTCGATTCGATCGCCGCGGTGCGCGATCTCGCCTGGGCCGGCCAGCAGGAGAAGGCGATCGCCGCCGCCGGCGCCGCGCTCGAAAGCCCCGGCCTGAGCGGCGAAGCGCGCCTCGAACTGCTCGACCTGCGCGCCGAAAGCCTGCACGCCGTTGGCGCGGTGGGCGCGGAACTCGACGACGCGCGCCGCATGCGGGCGCTCGCCGGCCGGCTCGGCAGCGCGCGCGCGCGTGCGCTCGCGGCATGCCGCCTGTCGGTCGCGCTGCTGACGGCCGGCGACACCGCGCGCTCGGCGAGCGTCGCGCGCGGCGCGCTCGCCGCGGCGCGGAAGGCCGGCGACACGGCGCTCGAGGCGCTCGCGCACTATCGGCTCGCCGCGGCGGCGCTGCGTGACGGCAATGCGGCGGCCGGCCTGCGTCACGGGCGCGAGGCCGGCACGCGCTTCGAGCAGGTCGGCGATGCGGCGTGGCAGGGCCGCGCGCTGTCGCTGGCCGCGGTGGCGTTGTCCAATCTGGGCCGGCATGTCGAATCGGCGCCGCTCGCCGATCGCGCGCTCGCGCTGGCCGAGCGGACCGGCGACCAGGTCGGCCGCGGCCTCGCGCAACTCCTGCGCTGGTCCGCGCCGGATGCCGCGTTGCGCCTGCGCAGCCTGAAGCTCTCGGCGGCCGCCTACGAGGCGGCCGGCTACGCGCAGCGCCGCGATACCGCGCTGCACGCGCTGGCGCTGGCCTACAGCGCGATCGGCCTGAACCGCCGCGCGCTGCGCATGGAGCTTGCGCTGCTGGCGAGCCCGCGATACAGCGAACACCGCGGCGCGGGCGAGGTCATGGCAGCGGCCGAGATCCATATCCTGCTGCGCGACGTCGAAGGCGCGCGGCGCTGGCGCGACGAGACGGCGCGCCTGAACGAGCGGCTGCAGGACCCCGAACTGAGCTGGCACGTCGCATGGATCGACGCCCATATCGCCGCCGTCGAGGCCGACTGGCGCGCGATGCGCCGGCACGCGCTGGCCGCCGTCGCGCTGCGCAGCGACGACGCCGAGGGGTCGGAGCGCATCGTCTCGCTCGCGACGCTCGCGACCGCCGAGCGCATGCTCGGCCATCCGAAGCGCGCGCTGGCGGCGTCCGCACGCGCGATGGCCGCACTCGACGCGCGCGATCCGCCGGCGTTGCTCGGCACGTTTTCGGCGACCCAGGTGCTGTGGCCGCACCACCAGGCGCTGCTCGCCGCCGGCCGCGGCGACGACGCGCTGCACGTGCTCGAACGCGCCTATCGTCTCGTCTGCGAGACGGTCGCCAATGTCGGCGACGAAGGCCTGCGCCGATGCAGCTTCGCGCACGTCGCATCCCACCGCGAGGTGATCGCCGCCTGGTGCGCGCACCTGCGCCGCGCCGGCCTGCCGCTCGCTGCGTCGCTGCCGCATCTGAAGTTCGACGCCGGCACGCTGCGCGAACCGTTCGAGCGCCTCGCCGACGCCGGGCTGCGCATGAACGAACTGCGCAGCGCCGGGGCGTTGCAGGATTTCCTGATCGACGAAGCGACCGAACTCTGCGGCGCCGAGCGCGTGCTGCTCGTGCTCGAGGGCGAGGACGGCGCGCGCCGCATCGCGGGCAGCGAACTGCCGCCCGGCGAGCGCGCCGACGAGCTGCTCGCCGCCATCACGCCCTGGCTCGACGACGCGCGGCGCACGCGCGCCGCGGTGCTGCGCCACGGCCCGGCGGGGGCGGACGAGGCCGATCAGCGCTCCTGCCTCGTCGCGCCGCTGATCGCGCAGCAGCGGCTGCTCGGCCATGTCTACGCCGATATCGAAGGGATCTTCGGCCGCTTCAACGACAGCGACCGCGACCTGCTCGCGATGCTCGCCGCGCAGGCCGCCGTCGCGCTCGACAATGCGCGCTGGTCCGAGGGGCTCGAGCGCAAGGTCGAGGAGCGTACCGCCGCGCTCGAACAGCGCGCCGACGAGCTGTCGGTCATCAACGCGATCCAGAGCGCGATCGCCGCCGAGCTCGACTTCCAGGCGATCGTCGACCTCGTCGGCGACAAGCTGCGCGAGGTGTTCGCCAGCAAGAACCTCTCCATCGCACTGATGGACGCGGATGGCGTGGGGGCGCGCATGGCCTACATGGTCGAGCACGGCGTGCGCCTCGCCGAGCAGACCTTCGTCCCGCAGGAGGATTGGGTCTGGTACCGCAAGATGCGCGCCGGAGAGACGCTCGTCGCCCGCAACGCGGACGACTACGCGGCGCTGCAGTTCACCGTGATACCCGGCACCGACATGCCGCGCTCCGGCATCTATGTTCCGGTGATGGCCGGCGGGCGCTACCAGGGGCAGGTCGGCATCGAGAGTTTCGAGCGCGAGGATGCGTTCGATGCGCCCGCCGTGCGGCTGCTGCAGACGGTCGTCGCGAGCATGGGCGTCGCGCTCGAGAACGCCCGCCTGTTCGCGCAGACGCAGACGCTGCTGAAGCAGACCGAGGCGCGCAACGCCGAGCTCGCGGTGATCAATACCATCCAGCAGGGCGTCGCCGGCCTGCTCGATTTCCGCGCCATCGCCAAGCTCGTCGGCGACAAGCTGCGCGAGGTTTTCCGGATCGGCAGCGTCAGCATGCTGTGGTGGGACGACGAAAGCCGCAGCGTTCACACGCTCTACAACGTCGAACACGGCAAGCCGATCCCGCACCGGCCGCCGCGCCACATCGAGCCGGACAGCGCGCTCGCGAAGGCGTTCGGCGAGCGCACGCCGCGCGTCTTCAATACCCGCGCCGAACAGACCGCCTTCGGCCTCGCGCCGGCGCCGGGCACCGACTGGTGCCACTCGATCGTATCGGTGCCGATCCTCGCCAGCGACCGCGTCCTGGGCTTCATCGCGCTGCAGGACCACGAGCGCGAGTACGCCTTCGGCGACGCCGAGGTGCGCCTGCTGCAGACGATCGCGGCGAGCATGGGCATGGCGCTCGAGAACGCGCGCCTGATCGAGGAGACGCGCCAATCGCTCGAGCGCCAGACGGCGACCGCGGAGATCCTGAAGGTGATCGCCGCGTCGCCGACCGACGTCCAGCCGGTGTTCGAGGCCATCGCCGACCGCGCCCGGGTGCTGTGCGGCGCGATCATCAGCGGCGTGTCGCGCTTCGACGGCGAATCGGTGCACCTGATGGCCTACCACGGCGTCACGCCGCAGGCCGAGGAGACGATGCGAAGCGCGTTTCCGATGCGGCCGGGCGACGGGTCGGTCAGCGCGCGCACGGTGCGCGATGGCGTGCCGGTGCAGATCGCCGACATCAGGGAGGATCAGCGGTATGCGTTGAAGGGCCCCGCCGCACAGGCAGGCTTTCGCAGCAATATGGGCGTGCCGATGCTCAGGGACGGGCGGGTCGTCGGCGCGATCACGGTATGCCGCGCCGAGCCGGGCCCGTTCCCGGACCGGCAGGTGAAGCTGCTGCAGACGTTCGCCGACCAGGCGGTGATCGCGATCGAGAACGTGCGGCTCTTCAACGAGACGCGCGAGACGCTCGAGCGCCAGACGGCGACCGCCGAAGTGCTGCAGGTCATCAGCCACTCGGTCGCCGATACGCAGCCGGTCTTCGACAAGATCCTCGACAGCTGCCAGCGCCTGTTCGCCACCGAGCAACTCGGCATCTTCGTCGTCCAGGGCGACGGCCAGGTGCACGCCAGCGCGTGGCGCGGCAGCGCGCTCGCGGCCGTCGCGCGCAACTTCCCGAAGCCGCTCGAACAGACGATGACGGCGCGCGTGATCCGCGAGCGGCGGCTGATCCACATCGCCGACACGACGGTGATGGCGGACGTGCCGCCCGCGTTACGCGCCGTGATCGAGCAGACCGGACATTGTTCGGTCGCCGTCGCGCCGATGATCTGGGAGGGCCAGGGCATCGGCGTGATCACCGCCGCGCGGCAGCCGCCGCGACCGTTCGACGACAAGGAGCTGTCGCTGCTCTCCACCTTCGCCGACCAGGCGGTGATCGCGATCCAGAACGCGCGGCTGTTCAACGAGACCCGGGAGGCGCTCGAGCAGCAGCGCGCGTCGGCCGAGGTGCTGGGCGTCATCGGCGAGTCGATCGAGGACGCGCAGCCGGTCTTCAGCAAGATTCTCGAGAGCTGCGAGACGCTGTTCGATGTCAAGCAGATGACGGTCTCGCTCGTCGACGACAACGAGGTCGTGACGCTGGGCGACTGCCGCGGATTCGACAGCGAGCGGGTGAAGGCGAGCTTTCCGCGCGCGCTCGACAACTGGGTGCTCGGGCCGGCGTTTCGCAGGCTGCGGGCGGTCCACTACCCGAGCCTCGCGGATGCCTCGGACGTGCCGGCCAGGATGCGCGACAAGGTCGTCGCCGCCTTCGGCAACGTCGCGATGGCCTTCGCGCCGATGCTCTGGGAGGGCCGCGGCATCGGCGGCATCGGTCTGTCGCGCAGCGCAAAGAGGCCGTTCAACGATACCGAGCTCGCGCTCCTGCAGACCTTCGCCGACCAGGCGGTGATCGCGATCCAGAATGCGCGGCTGTTCAACGAGACGCGCGAGGCGCTCGAGCGGCAGACCGCGACCGCCGAGGTGCTGCAGGTCATCAGCAGCTCGATGGCCGATGCGCGCCCGGTATTCGACAAGATCCTCGACAGCTGCCTGCGCCTGTTCGCCGACGCGCAGACCGGAATCGCGCTGCTCGGCGACGACGGCAAGGTGCATTTCGGCGGCCATCGCGGATCGGCCGCGAGGCAGGTCGAGCGCGTCTATCCGCGCGTACCCGACGAGTCGCCGCTCGGCGCCGCACGCAGCCGCAGCGAGTTCGTTCACATCCCGGACACCGCCAAGGCCGAGCACCTGCCAGGCTCGATGCGCGCCATCGCGGAGATCCTGGGTCACTACGCGATCATGCTGGCGCCGATGCTGTGGGAGGGCCGCGACGTCGGTTCGATCTATGTCGTGCGCCAGCCACCGGCGCCGTTTTCGCCGCACGAGATCGAGCTGCTGAAGACCTTCGCCGACCAGGCGGTGATCGCGATCCAGAATGCGCGCCTCTTCAAGGAGGCGCAGGAGGCGCGCGCCCAGGCCGAGACGGCCAACGAAGCGAAGAGCGCCTTCCTCGCGACGATGAGCCACGAGATCCGCACGCCGATGAATGCCGTCATCGGCATGAGCGGGCTGCTGCTGGACACGCCGCTGAACGCCGAGCAGCGCGACTTCGCCGGCACGATTCGCGACAGCGGCGACGCGCTGCTCGCGATCATCAACGACATCCTCGACTTCTCGAAGATCGAGGCCGGGCGCATGGAT
>JACSRM010000118.1 GCA_014879745.1 Burkholderiaceae bacterium
GAAGAAGCTCTTCGCGCAGATGCAGGAGCAGATGGCCGAGCAGACGAAGGCACTGTTTCCCGGGCTGCCCGGATTTCCTGCGCCGCCCAAGCGATAGCGCGAAGTGCCCGTGCGGCACACGGCGGCGCCGATCGGCGAAAATCGGCCGATGACCGAAGACGCCGTTGCCACGGAAAGCCCCGCCGGCACGCCCAGGATCGGCTTCGTCTCGCTCGGCTGCCCGAAGGCGCTGACCGACTCCGAGCTGATCCTCACCCAGCTCGCCGCCGAGGGCTATGCGACGGCCAAGACCTTCGACGGCGCCGACCTCGTGATCGTCAACACCTGCGGCTTCATCGACGCGGCAGTGAAGGAGAGCCTGGATTCGATCGGCGACGCGCTCGCCGCGAACGGGCGTGTGATCGTCACCGGCTGCCTCGGCGCGAAGCCGGGCGAGGGCGGCGGCAGCTTCGTGCAGCAGATCCATCCGAGCGTGCTCGCCGTTACCGGGCCGCACGCGACACAGGAGGTGATGGACGCCGTGCACCGCCACCTGCCGCGGCCGCACGACCCGTTCGTCGATCTGCTGCCGGCGCAGGGCATCAAGCTCACGCCAAAGCACTACGCCTACTTGAAGATCAGCGAGGGCTGCAACCACCGCTGCACGTTTTGCATCATCCCGAGCTTGCGCGGCGATCTCGTGAGCCGCCCGGTCGGCGACGTGCTCGGCGAGGCGCGGCGCCTGTTCGAAGCCGGGGTGAAGGAGCTCCTCATCGTCAGCCAGGATACGAGCGCCTACGGCGTCGACGTCAAATTCCGCACCGGCTTCTTCGACGGCCGGCCGGTGAAGACGCGCATGCTCGATCTGTGCGAGCAGCTCGCGCGGCTTGCCGAGCCGTTCGGCGCCTGGGTGCGGCTGCACTATGTCTATCCCTACCCGCACGTCGACGAGGTCGTGCCGCTGATGGCCGAGGGCCGCGTGCTACCGTATCTGGACGTGCCGTTCCAGCATTCGCACCCGGACGTGCTGCGCCGCATGAAGCGTCCGGCGAGCGGCGAGAGGAATCTGGAGCGTATTCAGCGCTGGCGCGAGATCTGCCCCGAACTCGTCATCCGCAGCACCTTCATCGCCGGCTTTCCGGGCGAGACCGAGGCCGAGTTCGAGCACCTGCTCGACTTCCTGCGCGAAGCGAAGATCGACCGCGCGGGGTGCTTTGCGTATTCGCCGGTTGCCGGTGCGCAAGCGAACGATCTGCCGGGTGCACTGCCGGCCGAGGTGCGCGAGGAACGGCGCTCGCGTTTCATGGCGGTGGCCGAAGCGGTCTCGAGCGCGCGGCTGGAACGACGCGTCGGCGCGACGATGCAACTGCTCGTCGACGCCGCGCCCTCGCTCGGCCGAAGGGGCGGGCGAGCACGATCGTATGCCGACGCGCCCGAGATCGACGGCATCGTTCGCCTGCTGGCACCCGAGAAGGCGTCCAGGCAGTTGAGGGTCGGCGAGTTCACGCGCGCTCGTATCGTCGATTGCGAGGGGCACGATCTGGTTGGTGTGCCGATCTGAACCACGAGGTGGTGGCACGACGCGAGGTGATCATCATGAATGCAATGCTCAGCCCCCGAACGACCTGGCCCGCAGCGCTTGTCGTTGCGATACTCGCCGCGACGGCCGGCGTCGCGTCCGCGGCCGGCGTGCCCGACTCGCTGTCCAACCTCAAGGGTCGATCCGAGTCGAAGGCGAGCGAAGCGTTCGCCAGCGCCGGCTACTATCTGCAGGGCGAGAAGGAGCAGTGGGATCGCAAGGACTCGTTCTGGTGGGGCCAGCGCGATCGGCAGTGCTTGCGCCAAACAAGCAGGTTCGGCCTGGTAACCGGCGTCGCCCTGGTCGGCGAGGCCGACTGCACGAACGCGCGAACGAGCGGGGCACCTGTCGGCCGACCCGGCAACCTGGTCGCTGCGGATCTGCTGGGTCTGTCGCGCGCCGGCGCCGAGGCCAAGCTCGCCGCGGCCGGATTCAATGCGATGTCGATCGACGAGCGGCCCGAAGTCACCAACATGCTGTGGTCGAACCAGCGCACCGGGCAGTGCATCGCCGCCGCCGTGGTCGGCAACAAGTTCGACCAGACCTGGGACCTGCCGTCGAGCAGGTGCCGCTGAGCTGGTGGGGCGCGGCGAACCGCGACGCGCACGGCGCACCGCCGCGAGCGTCAGAACGCTTCGTGACCGTCGAACGGTGCACCGATCTTGCAGACGCCGCTCACGCGCAGGATTGGCGCGCCGTCGGCAGTGGCGAGCCCCTGCGCGAAGACGAGCGAGCGCGTCACGCGCAGCACCTGCGCCTCGCCCTGCACCCAGGCGCCGAGCGGCGCCGGCGCCAGATAGTCGAGCTGCAGGCTGATGGTCGGCAGAAAGCGCATGCCGACCTCGCTCTTGCGGTGGATCGACAGCGGAAGCAGCATGTCGGCGAAGCTTGCGAGCATGCCGCCGTGGCAGATGCCCATCGGGTTCGTATGGCGCTTTTCGACCCGAAAGCCCACCCACAGGTTGTCGCCGTCGCGCTTCAGGTAGAGCGGGCCGACGTGGGCGATGAACTCGCCCGTCATGCGCAGTGCGTGAAAGCCGTGTGGCGCGCCGGCCCGCGTATCGCCCACCTGTGATCCTCGCGCGGATGTATCAGGGCTGCGCTTCGCGTTCGGCGTCGGCCATGAAGTCGGCGTCGTCCTGCACCGGCGCGCCCCAGCGCGGATAGACGCGCGCGAAATCGGCGGCGATGCTCTCGATCGGCATATCGTCGAAGCTGCCGCGCTGGTTGACGTATTCCATGTGGCGGTTGCCCGCGCGGTCGTAGGGGTGATAGATCGAGTCGTCGCGGCCGTTGAACTCGAGCGGCAGGAGCCCGAAGCGATCGCAGAGTTCGATATTGAAGGCCGGCGTCGCCTTGCGCCAGGCGTCGTCGAGCCAGATCTCGGTGTAGCCGTGCCAGAGGTAGATGTCGGTCTGCAGCGCCTGGCGCAGCCGCTCGGTGCTCAGGTGGTTGCGAACGTCGGCGTAGCCGAGCCGCGCCGGGATGCCGACCGCGCGGCACGCCGCGGCGAGCAGCGCCGCCTTCGGCACGCACCAGCCGTAGCCGAGCGCGATCACGGTGCTCGCGCGCATGCCGTAGGGCGTGAAGTCGACGCGATACGGGTCGTAGCGGAAACCGTCGCGCACCGCGTAGTACAGCGCGACGGCGCGCTGCGTATCGCCGGCGCCGCTGGCGTGCTGGCGGGCGAAGGCGGCGACGGCGGGATGGTCGCGGTCGATCTGCTTCGTCGCCGCAAGGTGGGCGGGGGTCGGGGTGTCGGGTGTGCTCATCGGGAAGCCTTGCTCGGTGTTGCCGTAGTGTGCGGCGATCGCGCGTCGCGCGCCGTCGCCGCGGTGACACGATTGTGCCGCCGGCGCGGCGACAATCCTTGCGCATGGGCAAGTTGTATCTCGTTCGTCATGGCCAGGCATCGTTCGGCGCCGCCGACTATGACCAGTTGAGCACGCTCGGCGAGCGCCAGTGCGTGCGCCTCGGTGAATATTTCCAGGCCCGCGCGATGCGCTTTCAGGCCGTGCTGACCGGCACGCTCAGGCGCCATGCGCAATCGCTCGCGGCGATCGGGCAGGGTCTCGCCGGCCTGCCGGCGCCGCTCGTCTGGCCGGGGCTGGACGAATACAGCGGCGAGGCGCTGATCGCCGCGATCCATCCCGAGCCGCTTGCGAGACCGTCCGCGGCCGATGCGCAGGCGTATTTCCGCCAGCACTTCCGGCTGCTGCGCGAGGGTCTTGCGCAATGGATGGCCGGCGCGACGGCGCCCGCGGGCATGCCGAGCTATGCCGGATTCGTCGCCGGCGTGAACGGCGCGCTCGACCATGTGCGGCGCGAATGCGACGGCGATGTGCTGATCGTCTCCAGCGGCGGGCCGATCTCGACCGCGATCGGCCAGGTCCTTGGCACGCCGCACGCGTCGACGATCGATATCAATATGCGGATTCGCAACAGCGCGGTCAGCGAACTGATCTTCACGCCGCAGCGCCACATGCTGCTGACCTACAACACGCTGCCGCATCTCGACGGCGTGCACGATGCCGGGATGATCACCTACGCCTGACCGTGCGCGGGCATGCGCAACGCTCCTACACTGCGCGCATCCGAAGCGACGAAGCGCACCATGACGAACGATAGCGGCCACGACCCGGCCACCGCACTGATCCACCACGCCTACCAGCCGCCGGCGGGATTCACGGCGATGCAGCCCGCGATCCACAAGGCGTCGACCGTGATCTTTCCGGATACCGCCGCGCTGCGCGCGCGCAACTGGAAGGAGAAGAGCGGCTATACCTACGGCCTGCACGGCACGCCGACGACTTTCACGCTCGAAGAGCGCATCGCGACGCTCGAGGGCGGCCTGCAGACCCTGCTGCTGCCCAGCGGCCTGGCGGCGATCGCGCTCGTCGACCTCGCGCTGCTCGCGAGCGGCGACGAGCTGCTGATCCCCGACAACGCCTACGGCCCCGGCAAGGAGCTGGCGCGCAACGAACTCGCGAAATTCGGCATCACGCATCGCTTCTACGATGCGATGAACGCCGGATCGCTCGCGCAGGCGATCGGCCCGCGAACCAGGCTCGTCTGGCTCGAGGCGCCGGGCTCGGTGACGATGGAGTTTCCCGATCTCGCGGCGCTCGTCGGCGCCGCGCGCGACCGCGGCGTGACGACTGCGCTCGACAATACGTGGGGCGCGGGCATCGCATTCGATGCATTCGACCTTCCCGGCGGCGCCGCGGTCGACATCTCGATGCAGGCGTTGACGAAGTACCCCTCCGGCGGCGGCGATGTGCTGATGGGTTCGGTCACGACGCGCGACGAGGCGCTGCACCTGAAGCTCAAATTCACGCACATGCGGATCGGCTTCGGCGTCGGTGCGAACGACGCCGAGACCCTGCTGCGCGCGCTGCCGACGCTCGCGCTGCGCTATGCGGCGCAGGACCAGGCCGCACGCACGCTCGCCGAATGGCTGTCGCAGCGCAGCGAGATCGGGCGCGTGCTGCACCCAGCGATCCCCGGCGCGCCGGGCTTCGCGAACTGGCAGGCGACGTGCCGGGCAGCGGCGGGGCTGTTCTCGGTCGTCTTCGATGCGCGCTTTACGGGCGAGCAGGTCGATGCCTTCGTCGATGCGCTGCGGCTGTTCAGGATCGGCTATTCGTGGGCCGGTCCGGTGAGCCTCGTCGTGCCGTACCGCGTGCAGGAAATGCGCTCGCAACCGGCACCCTACGCCGGTATCGTGGTGCGCTTCTCGATCGGCTTCGAGGCGGTCGAGGATCTGATCGCCGACCTGCAGCAGGCGCTGGAGAGCGCGTTCGGCGGCATCTGAGCCGGTGGCCGCACAGCGGAGGCGTTGGCGGGGGATTTCGACGACAATGCGCGGCCGCAGTCGACCGCGGACGAGCCGGACTCGGACCGGCCGATCGGCATGCGCCATCGCCCCGCCGGCGACGATCGATTCGGGGTGGCCCACTTCGCACGACAACTCGACGAATATGAAAGCACTCCTCATTCCGGCCTTCGCCGTCATGCTCGGCGCCTGTGCGTCGGACCCGGCACAGGAAGCCGCGGCCAGCGACGGCACGGTATGTACGCGCGAGACGCCGATCGGATCGAATTTCCGAGAAACGAAGTGCCGTACGGCAGCGCAGGTTGCGCAGGACAAGGCGGATGCCGAGCGGGTGAAGGAGGGCATTCGGCAGTCCACGACGATGCGGCCGGCGACCCAATAGGGCGTTCACCGGCAGCAAGCAGGCGGCGCAGCGGACCGCAGCTCGGGCTTCGGCTTGGATGAGACCTTGTGTCTCATCAGCCGGCGTATCTGGCGAAAGTGCCGTCTTGCCCGACTGCGTCGGTCAGCCCTTCGGGCTCGATGAGACTTTGTGTCTCAT
>JACSRM010000418.1 GCA_014879745.1 Burkholderiaceae bacterium
CGCAGGAGGCCGGCAGCGGCGACGTGCTGATGGTCGCCTGGATGAACCGCGAGGCGCTGGCGCAGACCGCGGCGCGTGGCGAGGCGGTCTACTGGAGCCGCTCGCGCGGCCGGCTGTGGCACAAGGGCGAGGAATCGGGCCACATCCAGAAAGTGCACGAGATGCGGCTCGATTGCGACGGCGACGTGCTGCTGTTGAAGGTCACGCAGCTCGGCCACGAGCCCGGGATCGCCTGCCACACCGGCCGCCATTCGTGCTTTTTCCGGCGCCTGCAGGAGGACGCCTGGGTCGAGGTCGAACCGGTCTTGAAAGACCCGGCATCGATCTATAAGTGAGGAACATGGACGCGACCGCCGGCAACGATACGCTCGAGCGCCTGGCCGACGTGATCGCGCAGCGCCGCGCGAGCGGCAGCGCCGAGACGAGCTACGTCGCGCGCCTGTTCGCCAAGGGCACCGACGCGATGCTGAAGAAGGTCGGCGAAGAGGCGACCGAGGTCGTGATGGCGGCCAAGGACGGCGAACCGCGTGCGATCGTCGCCGAAGTCGCCGACCTCTGGTTTCACACGCTCGTCGTGCTCGCCGCGTTCGGGTTGCGGCCGGCCGATGTGCTCTGCGAACTCGAGCGGCGCGAGGGGCTGTCCGGGTTGGAGGAATTCGCCGCGCGCAAGGCGAAGCAACGCGAGGAGGGGGAGATATGACGACTTCATTGGTGCTGACCGACCGCGAGCAGTCGCTCAAGAACGTCGGCCACGTCAGCTACGCGCTGCATACGATCGTCGCCGTCTCGGCGGTGATCCCGGGCGTGCAGGCGAGCATCCTGCTGCTGCTCGTCGCCTTCATCATCGACCTGGTGAAGAAGGGCGATGCCGCCGGCACCTGGCAGGAGTCGCACTTCGGCTGGCGCATCCGCAGCGTGGTGTGGGCCGGCGTGCTGTACGTGCTGACGCTGCCGCTGTGGCTGCTGTTCTTCGTTCCGGGCTGGATCGCGTGGTGCGTGATCTCGCTGTGGTTCCTCTACCGCGTGGTGAAGGGCTGGATGTGCCTGAACGACAACCGGGCGGTGGACTGACGGACATGACGCACGACCCTGACTGCATCTTCTGCAAGATCGCCGCCGGCAAGATTCCGAGCCGCAAGGTCTACGAGGACGACGAGCTTTTCGTCTTCCACGATATCGCGCCCTGGGCGCCGGTGCATTTCCTCGTCATCCCGAGGCAGCACATCGCGACCCTGTACGACACCGGCGACGAGCACGCTGCGATGCTCGGCCGCATGATGGCGCTGGCGCCGAAACTTGCGCGCGACCTGGGGGTCGAACGAGGGTTTCGCATCGTCGTCAATACCGGACCCGACGGCGGCCAGGAGGTGCAGCACCTGCACATGCACGTGATGGGCGGGCCGCGGCCCTGGCTCAAGGGCTGATCGTCACGGCGTGTTCAGGCCGGCGGCGTGCCCGAAGACCTTGATGTCGGGCGAAACACCCGCTGACCTAGAATCGAGCGTTCCTCGCAGGAGATAGATCATGGGTTCATTCAGCATCTGGCATTGGCTGATCGTGCTGCTGGTGGTCGTGCTGATCTTCGGCACCAAGAAGCTGAAGAATATCGGCTCCGACCTCGGCAGCGCCGTCAAGGGCTTCAAGGATGGCGTGCGCGACGGCTCGACGTCGACCGCGGGCGAAGGTGCGGCGGCTCCGGCGCAGCAGGTCGGCAACACGCAGAAGACAGCCGAGACGGTCGACGTCGAGGCCAAGACCAAGGCCTGACGGAAGGGCCGCGCCCGCGAACCTCGCGCGGCCTGGACGCTCGATGATCGACTTCGGTTTCGACAAGATCGCGTTGATCGGCGCCGTCGCGCTGATCGTCATCGGCCCCGAGAAGCTGCCGCGCGTCGCGCGCACCGTCGGTCATTTCGTCGGCAAGGCGCAGCGCTACGTCGCCGAGGTCAAGGCCGAGGTCAACCGCTCGATCGAACTCGACGAACTGAAGAAGATGAAGACCGAGTTCGAGGACGCGGCTCGCAACGTCGAGCAGACCGTATCGAACGAGATCCGCCAGACGACGAGCGAACTCGACGATGCGTGGAAGGAGATCAACGCCGACGGATCGCGCTACGACCCGATCGAGGATTCGCCGCCGCCGCCGAGCTACAAGCACCCGAAGAAGAACTGGCGTCTCAAGCGCGGCGCGATGCCGCAGTGGTACAAGCAGCGCCACGGCGTGCGCGGCAAGGCGCAGTCGGGCGCGGCGCGCGTCGCGCGTTTTCGGCCGCCGCGGCCGAGCGCCTGATCGATGAGCGACAAGCCCG
Organism: Burkholderiaceae bacterium; assembly: GCA_014879745.1. GTDB lineage: Bacteria > Pseudomonadota > Gammaproteobacteria > Burkholderiales > Burkholderiaceae_C > CAIKUF01. The sequence goes on from JACSRM010000418.1 coordinate 2,310, forward strand.
ACGGCCCCGACGAACTCGAGGGGACCGAGCAGCCTTTCGTCGAGCATCTGGTCGAACTGCGCGACCGCCTGATCCGCGCCCTGATCGCGGTCGGCATCGCCTTCGCCGCGCTGTCGATCTACCCCGGGCCGAGCGGCCTGTACGACCTGCTTGCCGCACCGCTCGTCGCGCACCTGCCGCAGGGCTCGACGATGATCGCGACGAACGTGATCTCGCCGTTCCTGGTGCCGATCAAGATCACGCTGCTGGCCGCCTTCCTGATCGCGCTGCCGGTCGTGCTCTACCAGGTCTGGGCATTCGCCGCGCCGGGGCTGTATTCGCACGAGAAGCGGCTCGTGCTGCCGCTCGTAATCTCGAGCACGCTGCTCTTCTTCCTCGGCGTCGCGTTCTCGTATTTCTTCGTCTTTGGGCAGGTCTTTCGCTTCATCCAGAGTTTCGCGCCCAAGAGCATCACCGCGGCGCCGGATATCGAGGCCTATCTCGGCTTCGTGATGTCGATGTTCATCGCCTTCGGCGCCGCCTTCGAGGTGCCGATCGTCGTCGTCGTCCTCGCCCGGCTCGGGGTCGTGAGCATCGAGAAGCTGAAGGCGTTTCGCGCCTATTTCATCGTGCTGGCCTTCATCGTCGCGGCGATATTGACGCCGCCCGACGTCGTCTCGCAGCTCGCACTCGCGATCCCGATGATCCTGCTCTACGAGATGGGCATCTGGGCGGCGCAGCTCTTCATCCGGCACACCAAGGTGCCCGAGGAAGAGGAAAAGCCGGCCGCCTGATCAGCGTTCGCGCCGCGCGATCGTCTTCGGCCGCTGGGCGACGACGATCCCGAGGGTCAGCTTCTGGTTGCCGCGCTGGACGCCGATCGACGCCTCGGACCGCGGCTTCAGTGCGGCCACCGCGACGAGCAACTGGGAGGTGCTGGCGACCGGCTTGCCGTCGATTGCGACCACGACATCGCCGGGACGCACGCCGCCGGCATCGGCCGGGCCGTCGCGCAGCACGCCGGTGACGAGCGCGCCTTGCACGATCGACAGGCCGACGGTCTCGGCGATCTCGGGCGTCAGGTCGCGCGACTCGACGCCGATCCAGCCGCGCGTGACGCTGCCGTCGCGAATCAGGCCTTCCATCACCTGGCGCGCGATCGAGACCGGGATCGCGAAACCGATACCGTTGTTGCCGCCGCTGCGCGAGAAGATCGCGGTATTGATGCCGAGCAGGTTGCCGTCGGCATCGACCAGCGCGCCGCCCGAGTTGCCGGGGTTGATCGCGGCGTCGGTCTGGATGAAGTTCTCGTAGGTATTGATGCCGAGATGGTTGCGCCCGAGCGCGCTGACGATGCCCGCGGTCACCGTCTGCCCGACGCCGAACGGGTTGCCGATCGCGAGCACGACGTCGCCGACCTGCAGCGCGTCGGTGTCGCCGAAAGTCACCGCCGGCAGCCGATCGAGGTCGATCTTCAGCACGGCCAGATCGGTGTCGGGGTCGCTGCCGATGACGCGCGCCTTGGCCTGGCGGCCGTCGGCGAGCTGCACCTCGATATCGTCGGCGCCGGCGATGACGTGGTTGTTCGTCAGCAGATAGCCCTCGGGCGAGACGATCACCCCCGAGCCGAGGCCGATCTGGCGCCGGTACGGGCCCGCCGGGTCGGCGTCGTCGCCGAAGAAGAAGCGAAACCACGGATCCTCCTGCGAGCCATCGCGCTGCGGCGCCCTGCTCGCCGTCACGCTGACGACGGAAGGTGCGGCACGGCTCGCGGCGCCGCGGTAGGTGTGCGGCGCATCCTGCGTCGCGCCCGACGCCGCCGGCGCTGCGGCGCTGACGATCGTCACGAGCTGCCCGCGTCCGGCGCCGGCGCGCGCCAGCCACTCAGGCTTGAGCGTCGCGACGACGAACAGCAGCGCGACGGCGACCGTCACGGTCTGCGAAAAGAGCAACCAGGCCTTGCGCATCGGATCCTCGAAGTGGCACGTCGATTATCGGCCGCGCGCCGCGCGCGAGCGGCCCGCAGCGGCTCTAGAATCGCCGCCCGAGCGGACATCCCGATGGCCTCGCCCATGCGCCCAAGAACCCTGTGCCTGCTCGCGATCGCGCTGGTCTGCGGCGCGGCGCGTGCCGAATCGGCCGCCGATCGCTGGAACTTGGCCGACCTGTACCCCTCGCAGGCGGCGTGGGATGCCGATGCCGCGAAGCTCGAAGCGCAGTTGCCGACGCTGGCCGCGTGCAAGGGCGAACTGGCGCGCAGCGCGACGCGGCTGCGCGAATGCCTGGACCTGCGCGCCGAGTTGGCCAAGCGCAGCGGCCGGCTCTATGTCTTCGCGAGCGAACAGCACGCCCAGGATATGGGCGTCGCGGCAAGCGAGGCGGTCGTCCAGCGCGCCGATCTGCTCTACAGCCGCCTCGGGGAGACGGCGTCGTTCTTCGAGCCCGAACTGCTTGCGATCGGGCAGGCCCGGATCGCCGAGTTCATTGCCGCCGATCCGGGCCTCGGCATCTACCGCTTCCCGCTCGAGCAGACGCTGCGCGCCGCGCCGCATACGCTGGATGCGGCGGGCGAGGCGATCGTCGCCCAGTTCGGGCAGATGGCCGACGGCGGCCAGGCGGCGTACGCGCTGCTGGCGAATGCCGACATCCCGTGGCCGACACTCGAGCTCTCGACGGGCGAGAAGGTCACGCTTGACCAGACGGCGTTCGAGAAAGCCCGCGAGTCAGCCGACCGCGCCGACCGCGAGCGCGCGATGGATGCCTTCTTCGGCACCTGGAATAGCTACGAGCGTACGGCCGGCGCGCTGCTGCTGTCGCAGCTCGAGCAGGACAAGACCTACGCCGCGGTGCGCAAGTATCCCGATTCGATCAGCCGCGCGCTCGACGCCGACAACATGCCGGTCGCGGTGATCGACACGCTGATCGCGCAGACGAACGCGAACCTGCCGACGCTGCACCGCTATTTCCGGCTGCGCGCCAAGCTGCTCGGCGTCGAGCAGATGGGCTACTTCGACGTCTATCCGCCGATCGTCGGCGGCACTTTTGCATTCCCGCTGGCGCAGGGCAAGGCGCTGACGCTCGACGCCGTCGCGCCCCTCGGCGCGGACTACGTCGAGACGCTGCGCCGCGCCTTCGATGCGCGCTGGATGGACGCCTACCCGCGGCCGCGCAAGCTCTCGGGTGCGCACATGGCGGGCTACGCCTACGACGTCCATCCGTACGTGCTGATGAACTACACCGACGACTACACGTCGCTGACGACGCTCGCGCACGAGTGGGGGCATGCGATGCACTCGGTGCTCGCCAACCGCGCCCAGCCCTTCGTCACTTCCGACGCCGCGACCTTCGTCGCCGAGATCGCGTCCACCTTCAACGAGGAGCTGCTCCTCGCGCGCATGCTGGAGCAGGCGAAGACCGACGACGAGCGGCTGTTCTACCTCGGCAACGCGCTCGAAGGCCTGCGCGCGACCTTCTTCCGGCAGGCGATGTTCGCCGAGTTCGAGCGCCAGATCCATGCCCGCGTCGACAAGGGCGAGCCGCTCACCGGCGAGGGTATGACGGCGGCGTACTGCGAGATCCTGAAACGCCATCACGGCAGCGCCGAAAGCGTCGTCGCGATCAAGCCCGAATACTGCATCGAGTGGGCCTACGTCCCGCACTTCTACATGCCGTTCTACGTCTACCAGTACGCGACGTCGATCGCCGCGAGTTCGCTCTTCGCCAAGCAGATCCTGGCGGGCGACGCCGGCGCGCGGGAGCGCTATCTGGCGCTGCTCGCGGCCGGCGGTTCGGGCTATCCGTACGAACTGGTGAAGGCGGCCGGCGTCGATCTGGCGACGCCCGCGCCGTACGAGGCGCTCGTTGCGCGCATGAACCGCATCATGGACGAGATCGAGGTGATCCTCGCGCGGCGGCGCTGACGCCTGTCCACCGCGTCATTGAAATGCCCGCCGAGGGTCGTCCGAGACGGGATGCGATGCAAGGCGCAAAGCGCAGCGATACCCGCAGGTATCGCGAGCATTTGCAACGCCGCAGCGCGCCCGTATCGGGCGGACAGCGGGGGTGCGATTTCAGTGACGCAGTGGACTACTTCGTGCGCGCCTGCTCGGCGGCGATCCAGTCGTCGATCTGCAGTGCGAGCACCGACAGCGGCACCGGCCCGGTATCGAGCACGGCCATGTGAAAGCGCCGCAGGTCGAAGCGGTCGCCGAGCGCGGCGCGAGCGCGGTCGCGCAGCGCGACGATCTCGAGCGCGCCGATCATGTACGACGTCGCCTGCCCCGGCCAGACGTAATAGCGATCGACCTGCGCCTGCACATACTCGCGCTTGAAGCCGGTGCGCTCGGTCATCCAGTCGATCGCCTGCTGGCGCGTCCAGCCGAGCGCGTGGATGCCGGTATCGACGACGAGGCGCGCGGCGCGAAACGCCTGCATCTGCAGGTGGCCGAAGCGGCTGTACGGGTCGGCATAGAGGCCGAGCTCGGTGCCGAGCGTCTCGGCATACAGCGCCCAGCCTTCGATGTAGGCGGTGTACCAGGCGTTGCGCCGGAAATGCGGCAGATCCTTCAACTCGAGCGCGCGGGCGATCTGCAGATGATGGCCGGGCACCGCTTCGTGCGCCATCAGTGTCTCCATCTGCCAGGTCGGCCTTTCGCCGAGCGCGACGACGTTCGCCTCGAACCAGCCGGCGGTCGTGCCGTCCGCCGCCGGACCTTGATAGCGCTCCGACACGCCCACGCCCTCGTGCGCCGGGATCGCGCGCACGCCGTACGGGGCGCGCGGCAACTCGGCGAACAGCTTGGGCAGTTCGGGGTCGATGCGCTTGCCGATGTCGCGATAGCCGGCGAGCAGCGATTGCGCGTCGGCGTAGAAGAACTTCGGGTCGGTGTTCAGGTGGGCGACGAAGGCGTCGAAGCCGCCGTCGAAGCCGGCGAGCTTCATCTGCGTCTCCATCTCGCCGCGCAGGCGCTTCACCTCGCGCAGGCCGATGGCGTGGATCTGCTCGGCCGAAAGCGGCGTCGTCGTATGCGTGCGCAATGCATATTCGTACGCCGCGCGGCCGCCCGGGTAGCGGCTCATCGCGCCGTCCTGCGGCGCGATCGGCAGCAGGGTGTCGACGACGAAGGCGCGCAGCCTGCGCAGCGCGGGGTAGACCTCGTCGCGCAGCGCGCGCTGTGCCTGCTGCGCGAGCCGCTCGCGGGTCGGTGCCGGGATCGCGTCGCTCATGCGCGTGAACGGATCGAAGAGCGGGCTCTTCGTCACGTCGGCGACGAGCACGCCGTCGATCTGCGCCGGCACCCGCTCGAGCGACGGCTTGAACGTGACCCAGCCGAGGGCGACGCCCTCGCGCAGCTGCTCGATCGTCTGGTCGACCTGCTTCGGCAACGCCGCCATGCGGGCGAGGATGTTCTCGAGATCGCGTTCGGTTGCCGCCGGGCTCGCCCGCATCAGGTTCGCGAAGCCCAGGTGCGGCCCCTGCTGCGCCGTGACGACGAGCGCGCGCTCGCCTCGAAACTGCTGGCCCTCGATGCGCTCGCGCGTCTTCGCGAGCATCAGGTCGTACGACACGCGATCGGTGGCGGAGAGCCCGGCGCGGTCGATCTGTTCGAGCTTCGCGAGCGTCTCGCGCTGGTGCGCATCGATCGCGTCGCGCGCCGCGCGCGACTCGTCGCTCAGCCGGTCGTCATAGCGGTGGTCGCCCGAGAGGGTGGCCCACTCGGGGAAGGTGCGCATCGCCCATTCCCATTCGGCGTCGAACAGCGCGTGCAAGCGCGCGGCTTGCGAATCGGCGGCGGAGGGCGAAGGCGCCTGCGCGGCGGCCCAGCCGGTCGCCGAGCCGATGCAGGCGGCAAGCAGCAGCGCGGTGATGGAACGCATCGGTGGCTCCCTCCATAGGTCGGACTCGTGGTCGGGCGTTGCGTCGCCGGCGGTTCAGATCATCGCGAGCGGCGCCGCGCGGCGCGGGGGTGCGAAGGCGGCATCGATCGCCGCCAGCGCGGTGGCGTCGAGTTTCAACTCGGCGGCGGCCAGATTGTCGCGAAGATGCGCGGTGCGCACCGCCTTCGGGATCGCGACGACACCCTCGCCGCGCAGCACCCAGGCGAGGGCGACCTGCGCCGCGGTCGCGCCGATGCGCCGTCCGATCGCTTCGAGCGCGTCGCTTGCGGCAAGCGCCGCCTGATCGATCGGGCTGTACGCCATCAGCGGCATGCCGCGTGCGCGCAGCCACGGCAGCAGCTCGAACTCGACGCCGCGCTGCGATGCGCTGTACCAGACCTGGTTCGTCGCGCAGCGCGCAGCGCGGTCGGCGCGCTGCAAGGCTCGCATGGCGTCGAGGTCGAAGTTGCTCACACCCCAGTGCGCGATGCAGCCCTGCGCGCACAGCGCCTCGAAGGCATCGACCGTCCCGGCCAGCGGGTGCGAGCCCGGCCAATGCAGCAGATAGAGGTCGAGGCGGTCGAGCCCGAGCCGCGCGCGGCTGCGGTCGCAGGCGGCGATCGTGCCCTGGCGCGAAGCGTTGTGCGGATAGACCTTGCTGACGACGAAAATTTCGTCGCGCGTCACGTCGCCGGCGGCGAACGCGGCGCGCAGCGCCTCGCCGAGCACGCTCTCGGCACCGCCTTCGCCGTACATCTCGGCCGTGTCGAAGAGCCGGTAGCCGAGGCCGATCGCCGTGCGCAGCGCCGCAACCTCGGCCCGGCGCGCCGCCTGCGTCTCGCCGAGTCGCCAGGTGCCCAGGCCGAGCGCCGGCATCGACGCACCGCCCGGCAGTGTCACGCGCTTCATCGCCTGCCCCCGAAATCCGGTGCCGATCGTAGCGCCGGCCGGACAAACCCTCTTGCCTCACGGCGCCCGGGCGCGGCGAGAATACGGACCCTCACACCATCTCGCGCCGGCCATGAGCAACACGCCCGTCTACGATCAACTCGCCGCGGCCCAGTTGCGGCTGCATCACTTCGGGCACCTCGGCTCGATCACGCACTGGGACCAGGAGACGCAGATGCCCGCCAAGGGCAGCGAGGCGCGCGCCGCGGCGCTCGCCGAGCTCGCGGCGCTGATGCACCGGCTGCAGACCGAGCCCGATCTGCGCGACCGCATCGACCGTGCCGGCCAGGAGCCACTCGATGCGCTGCAGCGCGCCAATCTGCGCGAGATCGACCGCGGCTGGCGCAAGGCCAACGCGCTGCCCGAGGCGCTCGTGCAGGCGCAGTCGCTTGCCACGCTGCGCTGCGAACATGCCTGGCGAAGCCAGCGCCCGGCGAACGACTGGCAGGGCTTCGCCGACAATTTCGACGCGGTGCTGCGCTGCGCGCGCGAGGAGGCCGATCTGCTGTCGCAGCAGATGGGCGTTTCGCGCTACGACGCCCTGATGGACGGCTTCGAGCCGGGGATGACGAGCGCGGAGGTCGACCGCGTCTTCGGCGACCTCAAGACCTGGCTGCCGGGGCTGATCGAATCGGCCGTGCAGCGCCAGAAGGAACAGCCGGTGATCGATCCGGTCGGGCCGTTCCCGCTCGACAAGCAGCGCGCCTTGAGCGAGAAGCTGGTGCACCTGCTTGGTTTTGATTTCGAGGCCGGGCGGCTCGACGTCGCGACGCATCCGTTCTGCGGCGGGGTGCCGGAAGACGTGCGGCTGACGACGCGCTATCGCGAGGACGACTTCCAGCAGGCGCTGATGGGCACGATCCACGAGACCGGCCACGGCCGCTACGAGCAGGGCCGCCCGCGCGACATGCTCGGCCAGCCGGTCTCCGAGGCGCGCTCGGCGGCGATCCACGAAAGCCAGAGCCTCGCCTTCGAGATGCAGCTCGGGCGCAGCCGCGCCTTCGTCGGCCTGCTCGCGCCGATGCTGGTGGAGGCGTTCGGCGCGCAGCCGGCGTTCGAGCCCGACAATCTGTACCGGCTGTCGACGCGCGTCTCGCGCGGGCTGATCCGCGTCGACGCCGACGAGGCCACGTATCCGGCGCACATCATCCTGCGCTACGAGATCGAGCGCGCGCTGATCGAAGGCGAGATCGAACCGGCCGATATCCCCGCGCTGTGGGACGAGAAGATGATGGCGCTGCTCGGCCTCGATACGCGCGGCAACTACAAGGACGGCCCGCTGCAGGACGTGCACTGGCCGGCCGGATTGTTCGGCTACTTTCCGAGCTATTCGCTCGGCGCGATGTATGCGGCGCAATGGTTTGCCGCGATGCGCCGGGCAACGCCCGATCTCGATGCGCGCATCGCGGCGGGCGACCTGGCGCCGGTCTTCGACTGGCTGCGCGACAATATCTGGACCCATGCGAGCCGGCCGACGACGCAGGAGCTGACGCTTGCGGCGAGCGGCGAAGCGCTGAACCCGGTGCACTTTCGCGCCCACCTCGAGCGCCGCTACCTGGGCCGCGCGGGGTGAATCACCTCGGGGTCAAGCCGCTCGCCCTGACGATGGGCGACGCCTGCGGCATCGGCCCGGAGATCGTCGCGAAGCTATTTCGCGACGCCGCGCACGAAGCCGAAGGCGCCTTCGTGCTCGGCGACCTCGGCGTGATGCGGCGCGCCGCGGCGCTCACCGGCGGCCTGCTGCCGGTCGCCGCGATCGAGCGGCCATCCGACGCGCTCGCCTGCCCGCGCGGCTGCGTGCCGGTGCTGCAAGTGAGCGGCCTGCCGGCCGATCTGCTCGCTGCGCCGCTCGGCAGGGTCGACGCGCGCGCCGGCGCTGCGGCGGCGGCGTGCATCCGCGCCGCGGCGGCGTACGCGCTGGCGGGCGAGGTGGCGGCGATCGTGACCGCGCCGATCCACAAGGAGGCGCTCGCCGCGGCCGGCGTCGGCTTCCCGGGCCACACCGAGATGCTGCAGGCGCTGTCGGGCGCGCCCGCGGTGCGCATGATGCTGGCCAACGACGAGCTGAAGACGGTGCTCGTGACGATCCACGTCGCGCTGCGCCGGGCGATCGAACTCGTCACCTTCGACGCGGTGCTCGAGACCCTGCGCATCGTGCAGCACGCCGCGGCGAGCTGGGGCCAGCGCGCGCCGCGGATCGCGGTCGCGGGGCTCAATCCGCACGCCGGCGAGGGCGGCCTGTTCGGCGACGAGGAGATCGCGATCATCGCGCCGGCGATCGCCGCCGCGCGCGCCGAAGGTATCGACGCGAGCGGCCCGTTCGCGCCCGATACCGTCTTCATGCGGGCCAGAAACGCGCCCGGCCATGCGGGAGAGTTCGACCTCGTCGTCGCGATGACGCACGACCACGGGCTCATCCCCGTCAAGTACCTCGGCGTCGAGCACGGCGTGAACGTGACGCTCGGCCTGCCATTCGTGCGCACCAGCCCGGACCACGGCACCGCGTTCGACATCGCCGGCCGCGGCACGGCCGACGCATCGAGCCTGCGCGCCGCGATGCGCATGGCGCGCCGGCTGGCGCGGGTCAATGGGTCGTCGCTGAGCCCGCGGCCGGCTTGAGCGCGGCGAGCTGCCGGCGCGCCCGCGCGGTGGCCCGCTCGAGCAGATAGCTGCTCTCGAAGGCGCGGATGCGGCCCGTCTCGCACATCCGCGCCAGCATGCGCGCGGTGAGCGAGAGCGTCTCCTGATGGCTTCGCCCGTGCGTGAAGGCGAAGAAGCTGCGCCCCTGGCTGACGTAGGACAGTCGGACCTTCTTCCAGCCATCCTGCAGGTTCATCTGGTAGGCGAAGCCGACGCGCAGGTGGTCCATCAGCGCCGGACCGCGGGTCGGCTCGGCGGGCTCCGCGGGTTCGGGCGCGAGCCGGTCCAGATCGATGTCGATGTCGATCGCCGGATCGAGTGCGACCGGCACACTGCCTGTGTCGCCCGCGGTATCGGCGGCGTCGTCGCCGAGGTCGATGTCGACCTTGCCGTCCCAGTCGACCGCGCTTTCCTTCACGAGCCCGAGGCGCGCCGCCTCCTCGGCCGAGAACTGCGGCTCGATCGGCATCGCGCCGCTCAGCGCCTTCGCCTCGTGCGACAGCAGCGGGTCGCTGCGCGGCAGCGCGGCGTTGAACGCGGTCTCGAGCTGCTTGGCGAGCAGGTTGCGGTCAAGCTCGCTCAAGGGCTGGCCGTTGAGCGATTCGGCGTGCGCCGGCAGCAGCTTGGCGAGGAACTCCTTCTGCGCCGGCTCGGGCCAGCCGACGAGCGCCATGCCCTCGTGCAGCGCCTTCATCAGGCCAGGCAGCTGCATCAGGAAGGCCTTGCGCAGCGCCGGTGTGCCTTTGGGCTGCACGCTCATCACGAGGTCGATCGCGGCGCGCCGCAGGCGCTGGGTGCGCTCCGCCGTCGGGCCGTCGCGGCGCACCGCAAGGGCGAGCGCCTGGCTCCAGACCTGGGCCAGGAAGTCGCGCAGATAGTCCTGCTTGATGAGCGGCGCGAGCGACGTCTGCAGCTGGTGCATGTAGCGCTGCTGCACGCGCAGTTCGGACTCCTTGCCTTCGAGCAGCGTCGCCGCCTCGCCGTGCGACTGCACGTCGCGCTCGTTCTGCTGCTCGATGAAGGCTTCGAGCAGCGTCAGCTTGGCGGCGTAGACCTCGACCTGGTCGAAGTCGCCTTCGATGATCTCCTGCACCAGCTCGCGCACGCGGGCGAGGAATTGCTGGCCGGCGCCGCTGTCGAAATCCTCGAACGCGCAGGCGAGCGACGCGATGCGGTTGACGAAGCGGCGCACCGGATGCTTGCGCGACGAGAAGAAGCTCGGGTCGGCGAGCGCGACGCGCAGCACCGGCAGCTGCAGCCGCGCGATCTGGCGCGCCATCTGCGGCGGCACGCGCGTGTCGGAGAGGATCTGGTCGAACAGGCTGCCGACGACGTCGATCACCATGTGGTCGAGCGTGCCGCTCGACGCCTGACGCAGTTCGTCGCGGTGGGCGCGGATCAGGTTGACGGCCATCAGCCCGGTCAGGCCGTCGCCGCGCAGCCCGCCGGTACCCCCGGCCAGCGCCCCCGGACCGGTCGCGCCGCCCAGCACACCGGAAACCGAGCCGCGCAGCGAGCCCGGCGCCGCGCCGTCGACGCCCGAGGTATCGGCCTGCGAACCGGCAAAGCTGCGCTCGGCGCCGTCCGGCGCCGCATCGAGCGCGCCCGGGCGGCTCGTCATGAAGGTCAGGCGCCGGATGAGCGACATCAGCTCGGCATCCGCCACCGCCCGCGCGTGGCCGCTGTCGCCGATGCCGCCGAGCCGGGATGCGCCGGCGCCGGTGCGCGCACCGGAGACGCTGCGGCCGGATTCGGCGAAGCCGCCGAGCCGCCCGCTGCCGGTGCCGCCGCCGCGCAGCCCGCCCGCGGTGCTGCCGCCGAGGCCCGCGCCGCGCGAGGACAGCGCATCGCGATGGCTCTCGAAGCCGCCGCCCTGCGACAACCCGGCACTCGCAGCGCCGCTGCCGGCGTCGAAGTGGCTGCCGTACACGCCCGACAGTGAACCATCGTCGCGCGGCAGGCTCGCGTAGCCGGAGGTCACGCGGTCGCTACCCGGCCCTTCGACGCCGCGCACGCTCAGGTTGACCGGCTGCACGCCGCGCGCCTTCAGGTCGGACAGGATCTCGCCGTAGCACAGGCGCATCGCCTTGGCCATGACCGGCGCCAGTTCGCGTGCCAGCAGCTTGCGCGTCTCGCGCTCGGTCGAGACCGCCTCGATCGCGCGAAAGATCGCCGCGCCGACCGCCTCCGGCCGGAACGGATTGCGCTCCTGGTCGGCACTGCCGAGCCGCAGCAGCGCGGCGATGTAGGCGGCCAGATCGCGCAGTTCCCACTCGCATTCGTGGGCGATCGCCTGGCTGATGCGATCGGAGAGCATGCGCTCCTCGACCTCGTCGTCGGCGACCAGGCTGAGCGTCTCCCAGCTCGCGGCGGCGAGGCGGCGATTCTTCTCGCTCGTCGGATCGAGTTCGCGATCGAGTCTTTCGCGCAGCGCCTCGCCGAACGCGCGGCAGAAGGTCGGCATCCGGTGGCGCAGGTCCGATTGCGCCGCCAGGTAGGCGTCGCGCTGGTAGATGCGCGTCGCCGTCGTCGCCATCGTGCCGAGCAGTTCGGCCGCGCGCTCGGCGGCGGTCGCAGCGGTGGAGGCGACGTGGCCGAATGCCGCATCGAGTGCGGCCTGCGTGCGGGAATCGATCGGATTCATTGCGATCGGGCCCGCCCGGCGCGCGGCCGGACGGCCCCGGGGATGCGGCGCCAGGGGCGCCGCCGAAGAGCCAAGTATGTGCCGTTATCGGCCGCTTGGGGCCCGAGTTGAAGCCGGGACCGCCGAACCGCTACTTGCGCAGCGCGTCGCGAATCTCGCGCAGCAGCAGCACATCCTCCGGCGGCGCGGCAGGGGGCGCGGGCGGCGCTTCCTTCTTCAGGCGGTTGATCTGCTTGACCATGATGAAGATGACGAAGGCGAGGATGAGGAAGCTCAGCGTCGCGGTCAGGAAGCTGCCATAGGCGAATACGGCGCCCGCCTTCTTCGCGTCGGCGAGCGTGGCCGCGGTCTGGCCCGACAGCGGGATGAAGTAGTTCGAGAAGTCGAGCCCGCCGAACAGGCGGCTGATGACCGGCATGATCAGGTCTTCGACGATCGAATTGACGATCTTGCCGAACGCGCCGCCGATGATCACGCCGACGGCGAGATCCATCGCATTGCCCTTGACCGCGAACTCCTTGAATTCCGATGCCATTCCCATGTGCTTGCTCCGAGTGGGGTTTGTGAAGAGCGACTGTCCCGGGCGCAGCGATCGCTCGCGGCGCGCAGTCGCGGCTATTGTCCACAACCCGCCCGGAGCGAAGGGCCAGGCGTGCACCGGCGCCGAATCGGCGCCGCCGCCGGGCGTGCGCCGCCGCCGCGGGCACGCCCGCCGCAAGGGCCGAGGCCGCGGGGCAGTCCGCTAGAATCGGCGGCTGCCCCTGGGTAGAAGATAGAAGTCTGCATCGAGGACCCTCATGAGTGACCAGCCCGTCGACCCGAACCGCCGCAACTTGCTGGCCATCACCTGCGGCGTCGGCGCCGTCGGCGGTGTGGCCGCTGCCGTGCCCTTCGTCAGTTCGTTCCAGCCGTCGGAGCGCGCGCGCGCGGCCGGGGCGCCGGTCGAGGTCGATATCAGCGGGCTGCAGCCGAGCCAGCAGCTGACCGTCGAATGGCGCGGCAAGCCGGTCTGGATCGTGCGCCGCACGCCCGAGCAGCTGGCCGAGCTGCCGAAGCTCGACCCGGAACTCGCCGACCCGAATTCGCTGCGCCACCCGGACGAGTTCACGCCCGAATTCGCGCGCAACACCTGGCGCTCGCGCAAGCCCGAGTATCTGGTCGTGGTCGGCATCTGCACCCATCTCGGCTGCTCGCCGATCGACAAGTTCACGCCGGGCCCGCAGCCCTCGCTGCCCAACGATTGGCAGGGCGGATTCCTGTGCCCCTGCCACGGATCGACCTTCGACATGGCCGGCCGCGTCTTCAAGAACAAGCCGGCGCCGGACAACCTGGAAGTGCCGCCCTACGCCTTCCTGTCGGACACCCGGCTGATCATCGGCACCGACAAGGCGCCGGCATGACGCTCGTCGCTCGCCGGCGCCGTCGCGGCCCGGCGAACGCGCGGCAGACGAAGTTCCGGCCCGAAGCATCCCTCTTCACGAGAGCACGACATGGCTGAATTCAAGCAAGCGAGCCCCGACGCCCCGGTGGCGGAGAAGGCGCTGACCTGGATCGACAACCGCTTCCCGCTGACCAAGCTGTGGAACGACCAGTGGGGCAAGTACTACGCGCCCAAGAATTTCAACTGGTGGTACATCTTCGGCTCGCTCGCGATGCTCGTGCTCGTGATGCAGATCGTCACCGGCATTTTCCTGACGATGCACTACAAGCCCGATGCGGAGCTCGCTTTCGGCTCGGTCGAGTACATCATGCGCGACGTGCCCTGGGGCTGGCTGATCCGCTACATGCACTCGACGGGTGCGTCGGCGTTCTTCGTCGTCGTCTATCTGCACATGTTCCGCGGCCTGATGTACGGCAGCTACCGCAAGCCGCGCGAGTTGGTCTGGATCTTCGGCTGCATGATCTTCCTCGCGCTGATGGCCGAGGCCTTCATGGGCTACCTGCTGCCGTGGGGCCAGATGAGCTACTGGGGCGCGCAGGTGATCGTCAATCTGTTCTCGGCGATTCCGTTCATCGGCCCGGACCTCGCGATCCTGATCCGCGGCGACTATGTCGTCGGCGACGCGACGCTGAACCGCTTCTTCGCCTTCCACGTGATCGCCGTGCCGCTCGTGCTGCTCGGCCTCGTCGTCGCGCACCTGATCGCGCTGCACGAGGTCGGCTCGAACAATCCGGACGGCATCGAGATCAAGGCCAAGCGCGGCCCGGACGGCCATCCGCTGGATGGCATTCCGTCCCACCCCTACTACACGGTGCACGACGTATTCGGCGTCGTCCTCTTCCTGATCGTGTTCTGCGCGGTCCTGTTCTTCATCCCGGAGTTCGGCGGCTACTTCCTCGAGTTCAACAATTTCATCCCCGCCGACCCGCTGAAGACGCCGGCTCACATCGCGCCGGTCTGGTATTTCACGCCCTACTACTCGATGCTGCGCGCGGTGACCGACGATATGGTCAACGTCTTCGTCGGCGTCGTCGCGCTCGCCGCGGTATTCGCCCTGCTCAAGGCGCGCCTGAGCCTGGCGGGCAAGGGCGGGGTCGTGATTGCGGCGATCGTCGCCGCGCTCTTCCTGAAGAGCGTGGACGCCAAGTTCATCGGCGTGCTCGTGATGGGCGGCGCGGTCGTCATCATGTTCTTCCTGCCCTGGCTCGACTACAGCCCGGTGAAGTCGATCCGCTATCGCCCGGGCTGGCACAAGGGCGTGCTCGCGGTGTTCGTCGTCTTCTTCCTCGTGCTCGGCTACCTCGGAACGCAGCCGCCATCGCCCGCCGCGAACCTCGTCTCGCAGGTCGGCACGCTGGTGTACTTCGGCTTCTTCGTGCTGATGCCGTGGTGGAGCCGCCTCGGGACGTTCAAGCCGGTGCCCGAGCGCGTGACGTTCCATCCGCATTGAATCGCATCGCGTCAGCCGGAATCGACACCATGAAGAAACTGATTCTTTCCTTCCTCGCCGCGATCGGATTCGCAAGCGCCGCCGTCGCCGCCGGCGGCGGCGCGCAATGGGACCGCTTCCCGACCGAGAAGCTGACCGACCTGCCTTCGCTGCAGACCGGCGCCAAGCTGTTCGTCAATCACTGTCTGAACTGCCACGCCGCCGCCTTCATGCGCTACAACCGGATGCGCGACATCGGCCTCAGCGAAGCGGATATCAAGAAGTACCTGATGTTCGCGACCGACAAGGTCGGCGATACGATGACGATTGCGATGAGCCCGCGCGAAGCCAAGGCGTGGTTCGGCGGTGTGCCGCCCGACCTGACGCTCGTCGCGCGCTCGCGCGCCGACCTCGCCAAGGGTTCCGGCGCGGACTATCTGTACAGCTATCTGCGCGGCTACTACCGCGACGACACCAAGGCCACGGGCTGGAACAACACCATCTTCCCCGACGTCGGCATGCCCAACGTGCTGTGGCAGATGCAGGGCCAGCGCGGGGCGAAGTTCGCCGAGCAGAAGGACCCGCACGACCCGCAAGCGACGACCCACGTCTTCGAGGGCTTCGAGCAACTCACGCCCGGCACGATGTCGCCGGCCGAGTTCGACAACGCGGTCGCCGACCTCGTCGCCTTCATGACGTGGATGGCCGAGCCGAACCGGGCCTTCCGCCTGCAGCTCGGCGTCTGGGTGCTGCTCTACCTGGCGGTCCTTCTCGTGCTCGTGTGGCGGCTCAATGCGTCGTACTGGAAAGAAGTGAAATAGAGGACTTGGCGGCGGGCGGGCGATCTTGCCCGCGATCCGACCCGCGGTGATCGCCCCGCGCACCGCGCGTCGCACCGCTTTCCCGAAGCCGAATTCAAGAACCCAAGGAGTCCCCGCCCATGATGGTGCTCTATTCCGGAACGACCTGCCCGTACTCGCACCGCTGCCGCTTCGTGCTGTTCGAAAAGGGGATGGACTTCGAGATCCGCGACGTCGATCTCTTCGCCAAGCCCGAGGACATCGCGCTGATGAATCCGTACAACGAGGTGCCCATCCTCGTCGAGCGCGATCTCATCCTGTACGAGTCGCACATCATCAACGAGTACATCGACGAGCGCTTCCCGCATCCGCAGCTGATGCCGGGCGATCCGGTCGCGCGGGCGCGGGTGCGGCTGTTCCTGCTCAATTTCGAGAAGGAATTGTTCGCGCACGTGAATACGCTGGAATCGCGCGGCGTGAAGCCGACCGAGAAGCAGCTCGAGCGCGCGCGCTCGCAGATCCGCGACCGGCTGACCCAGCTCGCGCCGATCTTCCTGAAGAACAAGTACATGCTGGGCGACGATTTCTCGATGCTCGACGTGGCGATCGCGCCGCTGCTGTGGCGGCTCGACTACTACGGCATCGACATGTCCAAGAATGCGGTGCCGCTGCTCAAATACGCCGAGCGCATCTTCTCGCGCGCGGCCTATATCGAAGCGCTGACGCCGTCCGAGAAGGTGATGCGCAAGTAGCCGCGAAGCGCGATGAGCCTGACCACGCCGCCGGCCGACGCCGGCATCTCGACCCGGCCCTACCTGATCCGTGCGCTGCACGAATGGTGCACCGAGAACGGCTTCACGCCGTATATCGCGGTCTATGTCGATGCCAGCGTGCAGGTGCCACCCGAGTACGTGAAGAACAACGAGATCGTGCTCAATATCGGCCTCGAGGCGACGAATGCGCTGCGCATGGGCAACGAACTGATCGAGTTCAAGGCCCGCTTCGGCGGCGCGGCGCGCGAGATCTCGGTGCCCGTGACGCACGTGATCGCGATCTATGCCCGCGAGAACGGGCAAGGCATGGCGTTTCCGGCGCCGACCGTGGCTGGCGGCAGCCGCGTGAAAGCCGAGCCCGCTACGGCGGACGTCAACAGCGGCGCGCCGCATCTCGCGCTGGCCGACGATGCGGCGCCGCCGAGCCAGAAGCCAAGAGCGAACGCGCGACCCGCGAAGTCGCCCGAGCCGCCGCCCCCATCGGGTCCGGGCCGGCCATCGCTCAAGCGCGTGAAGTAGGGCGGCGGCCCGGTCTCGACGGTGGGGCGCCGAGGCGGCCGTCCCCCTAGAAGCGAAGTTGACCGCGCTGCGGCAGTGAACGAACAATCGCGCTCGGCGGTATTCCCGCCGGCGCGGGGTGCAGCGGCAAGCGGTGAGCAGGGCTCGCGCGAGGGTCGTCGAGCCAAACTTATACTTCGCCGCATCGCGTGCCGGATCGACCGGTCCGCAGCGCACCCCACGCCGGCTTAGCTCAGTTGGTAGAGCACCCGCCTTGTAAGCGGAAGGTCATCTGTTCGAGTCAGATAGCCGGCACCAGGCGTCCCGCTGCCGAGACGGCGGGAGCCGGGCGCGATGCCTCCGCAGCGGCTTCGAATCACGACCGAGGAGCAGAGCATGGCAACAAGAACCCTGATCGCCGCCCTCTTGACCAGTGCGCTGGCCGCGGCTTGCGCTGCAACCGATGATCCCTTGCTGACTGCCGCGCAGGATGCCGACATGGTGAGGGCCGCGCAGGCGGCGCGCAAATGCACGAAGCTCGACAACCGCGACGATTGCAGCATCACGGTGACGGTACGTGACAGCGCGAGCGGTTGCGCACTGTCGATGGAGGCGGATCAGGAGACGATCGCCTTTCCGCGCGGCGTGCGCGACAAGGTCATCTTCTGGCGGCTCGACGACCAGACCGGTCGCGGCGGGTTCATCTTCACGCACGATGGCATCGCGATCGACGGCAACGCGGCGCACGACTTCGACCGGGCGGATCGATTCGACCAGGGCAAGGGATTCCAGTGGCGCAACCGCAACCCGCGGGCCAAGGAGTTCTACTACGCGGTCCACGTGAAGAACAAGGCCAGCGCGGTCACTTGCGACCTCGATCCCAAGATCAGGAACGAAAACTGAGCTTGCGAGACAGGATCAGGCCGCCTCGAACAGGCGGTCGATCCGCGCCAGCGAGACGCCGAGTTCCGACTCCGGCCCGGCGCCGATGCTGCGCGCCAACGCCC
This sequence comes from Burkholderiaceae bacterium, assembly GCA_014879745.1. Classification (GTDB taxonomy): domain Bacteria; phylum Pseudomonadota; class Gammaproteobacteria; order Burkholderiales; family Burkholderiaceae_C; genus CAIKUF01. The sequence goes on from JACSRM010000418.1 coordinate 20,346, forward strand.
GCGCCGCAGCGTCTGCCCGCCGGGCGGCGTCGAGGTCGCCGGCGAGGAATTCGGCTTCGGCGCGACAGCAATGCAGCAGCGCCAGACTCGTCGGATCGGACGCTTCCTCGAGCAGCGATTCGCCCGCCGCAAGACACTCGCGACCCTGATCGAAGCGGCCCTGGCGTGCGTGCGACAGGCCAAGATAGCCGAGCGACTGGCCTTGCGAGGTGTGATCCGCCAGTTCGCGGGCGATGTCGAGCGCCTGCTCGAAGCTCGACTGGGACTGGCTCGCAAGGCCTTGCGCATCTTGCGCGATGCCCAGATTGCACAGCACGATGCACTCCAGTCGGCGGTAACCCATCTCGCGCGCGATCCGCAGTGCCGCTTCGAACTGCACCTGGGCCGGGCCGATCCGCTGCTGGACGAGATCGAGCAGGCCGAGGTTGGACAGCGCGTTGCCCTCGCGCCGGCGATCCCCGGCCTCACGCGCCAGGCGCAGCCCCGATTCGTAGTCGGACCGGGCTTCGTTCGCGGCGCCGAGGTTGGCCTTGAGGTTTCCCAGGTTTCCGAGCAGCGACCGTTCCCGGCGTCCGTCGCTCGCGCCGCGGGCGACACCGAGGGCGATCTCGTAGTGCGTCCGCGCCAGATCGAGCTGACCTTGGGCGTCGGCCACATTGCCAAGTCCGTTGAGCGCGGCGCATTCGAGCTTGCGGTCACCCAGCTTGCGGGACGACTCGAGCGCGGTCGCGTAGTGCGCGCGGGCTTGGTCGATGATGCCTTCGTTGGCGAGCGCTTCGCCAAGGTGGCTGTGCGTCCAGCCCTCGACCGACGGTTCGCCGGCGGCAATGGCGGCGGACAACGCCGTCTCGAACTGCTGCCTGGCCTGCTCCACGACGCCCGCGGCCTGCAGCGCAGCCCCTGCAACGCGGCTTGCCCGCGCCAGATCGGCCGCCTGCAGACCGGGGAGGGCCTGCACCGCGGCAGCCAGTTCGGCGCCCAGCCTGAAGGGTCCGCGCAGTTCGATCGCGACCCAGGCCCGCTCGAGAATCGAGGTTGCCATCGATGGCTCGGCGAAAGCCACCGCGCGGCGGCATGCGGTGGCGAGGTTGCCGAGTTCGACGCTGCCTCCGGCGGAAGCCGCATCGATGTCGATCGACGCGAAATGCCGGCAGTGCCGCAAGCGCGCCGCGTCCAGCGCTGCGGGCCCGCTGCCCGCAAAGCGCTGCGCCGTGCGCAGGTGCTCGGCGGCGTATTCCTGCACGCTCACGAGCAGGTCGAAGCGCGTGTCGCCGACGCCGCGGACGAAGGATTTGTCGACCAGCGACTGCAGCACGTCGACCGTCCACTTCGGCTCATCGTCGGCCGGCAGGACGAGGACGGCCTCGGCCGATTCGAGCGTGAAGCCGCCGTCGAATACCGAGAGCTGCGCCAGCGCCGCCTTCTCGATGGGTGAAAGCAGGTCCCAGGACCAGTCGAATGCCGTGCGCAAGGTCGCCTGGCGATCATGGCGGCCGCCGCCGGCGGTCAGCAGGCGGAAGCGCTGATCCATGCGCGCGAGCAGCATGCGCGGGGACATCACCCGCACGCGCGACGCCGCAAGCTCGATCGCCAGCGGCAGCCCGTCGAGCAGCCGCACGAGTTGCGCGATCGCGTCCTGGTCCTCGGCGTTCGGTGCGAAGTCGTATCGCGCGGCGAGTGCCCGCCGCGCAAACAGCGTCGCGCCGTCGGCGGGCGGCATCGGCGCGAGGGCGAGCGTCTCCTCGCCGTGCAGGCCGAGCACCTCGCGCGTCGTGACGATGAATCTGGCCTGCGCGGCGCGATCGAGCCAGCGGCCGAGCGTGTCCTGCGCGTGGCGCGCCACCTGCTCGAAGTTGTCGAGGATGACGAGGCAATTCGCGCGGCCGGCGATCGCGTAGCCGAGCTGCACGACAGGATCTTCCTTGCCGAGCGGAACTTCCAGCCCCTGCGCGACGGCATGCGCGATGCCGTTGACATCGCGCGCCTGCGAAAGGTCGCAGAACCAGACGCCGCCGTCGAAGTCTCCGAGATGGGTCCACGCGAAGTAGCTCGCCAGCCGCGTCTTGCCCGTGCCCCCGATGCCCAGCAGCGATACGAGCCGAGCACCGGCGTCCAAGCGGCGCCCGAGTTCGGCGAGCGCTTCGGCGCGCCCGACGAAGGTATCGCGCTCGGCCGGCAGGCTGTGCGGGATCTGGCGCACCGGCAGCCAAAGCGGGTTGCCTCGAACGACGCGATAGGCCTTCTCCGAATCCGGCGGTGCGGCAAAGCCATGGGCGCCGTCGCAGAGTTCGAACAGCTCGATCGGTTCTGGAACGCCCTTCAATCGCCAGTGGCCATGCGAAAGGATGTGCAGCGCCGCCTCGCCCAGGGCGTCGCGTGCGGCGGCGGTGAGCAGCGTGCGGCCGCCGGGGGCGAGCGACATGACGCGTGCCGCGGTCGCCTTGGCGATGCCGTGCACCTCGAGCGGCTTGGCGCCGCGTGCGACGTCCTCGGCGTCATTCGCACGCACGACGAGCGCGCCCACGTGCAGGCCGGCGCGCGCCTCGAGCGGCCTGGCAAGCCCCGCCAGCGCCCGGTGGTAGGCGAGTGCATAGCGGGCCGCGTCCGCGACATCGTCGAACAGCATCAGCATGCCGTCGGTCTTGTCGATCTCGCGCCCGTTCAATTGCCGCAACAGATCGCGTGCGACGCGGTCGTGCGCCGCGTTCAGCGCCGCGGCTTCCTCGTCTCCGAGCCGGCTTGCGATCCGGGTGCTGTCGACGATATCGGTCAGCAGCAGGGCATGCGTTTCGCTCATCGCATCCGCCCGCGCGCGCTGCAGCCACCGGCCCGCCCGGCCGATGTGGCAATCGGCGCGGCCGGAGAGGTCATTTCGATTCCACCTTGATGCGCAGCGCCAGCGCCGGCCAGCCGCATTCGGCGAGCCTTGCCTGCAGGCGCGGCTGCAGCTGGCGCAGCTTGGCCGCGACGGCCGGGTTGGCGGCCAGCAGGGACCAGCCTTCGGCGTCGAGCGGGCCGGGTTGCACGTGCGCCGCGAGCGCTGACGGCAGCGTGCCGCGTATCGACTCGAAGCGGTCATTCGACTCGCGCAGCCTCGCCTGCAGCGCCGCGAGCGGCGAACTGCGGGCGAGCGCGTCGCGCAGTCGCAGCGCATCGGGCGTGACCGCGGCGACGGGGCGGGTAGTCATGCGCGCAGTCTAGCGATTCCTCGTGCCGGACCCGGGCGTCACACGCTGCCGGCCCATCTCGCACGCAGCGCGGCGGGGCCGGGCAGGGAGATCGGCCGGAGGTCCGCCTGAACGCCGCGCGGGGGCCACCCGAAGGTCGCCCGAAGGGGCCCGAATGCTAAAATCGCACGCTTTCCAGGGCGTTGCGCGTCTTGGTTTCGAGGCGGCCGGCCCCAGCTGTTGTGCTCGGATTGCGGGGTTTTGCCCCGCTCCGAATCACATCGGCCCCATCCCCGGACCTGCGTCTTCGGCGCCCGCCTGAACGCCGCGCCACCGGCCGGCATTACCGCCCCCACCCCACATCCGCTGCCGAATGATTCCCAATTTTCTGACCCAGATCTTCGGCAGTCGCAACGAGCGGCTGCTCAAGAGCTACCGCCGCACCGCCCAGCAGATCAATGCGCTGGAGACGAAGTTCGAAGCGCTGGACGATGCCGCGCTGCAAGCCAAGACGGTCGAGTTCCGCGAGCGCTTCGCGGCGGGCGAGACGCTCGATGCGCTGCTGCCGGAAGCTTTTGCCGTCGTGCGCGAGGGCAGCAAGCGGGTGCTGAAGATGCGCCACTTCGACGTCCAGCTGCTCGGCGGCATGGCGCTGCACGGCGGCAAGATCGCCGAAATGCGCACCGGCGAGGGCAAGACGCTGATGGCCACGCTGCCGGTCTATCTGAATGCGCTGACCGGCAAGGGCGTGCACGTCGTCACCGTCAACGACTATCTCGCCCGGCGCGACGCCGAGTGGATGGGCCGCCTCTACAACTTCCTCGGCCTGACGGTGGGCGTGAATCTGGCGCAGCTGTCGCGCGCCGACAAGCAGGCCGCCTTCGCGGCCGATGTCACCTACGGCACGAACAACGAATTCGGCTTCGACTACCTGCGCGACAACATGGTGCAGGATACCGGCGACCGCGTCGCGCGCGGCCTCGCCTACGCGATCGTCGACGAGGTCGACTCGATCCTGATCGACGAGGCGCGCACGCCGCTCATCATCAGCGGCCAGGCCGAGGATCACACCGAGCTGTACGTGCGCATCAACGCGGTCGTCCCGGGGCTCAAGAAGCAGATCGGCGAGCTCGACCTGCGCACCGGCGAGGGCGTGATCGAGCCGGGCGACTTCACGGTCGACGAGAAGAGCCACCAGGTCTTCCTGACCGAGGACGGGCACGAGAATGCCGAGCGGCTGCTCGGCGAAGCCGGGTTGCTCGCCGAAGGCGCGAGCCTGTACGACCCGGCCAACATCACGCTGATGCACCATGTGTACGCCGCGCTGCGCGCACGCCACCTCTACAACCGCGACCAGCACTATGTGGTGCAAAACGGCGAGGTCATCATCGTCGACGAGTTCACCGGCCGATTGATGACGGGCCGGCGCTGGAGCGACGGCCTGCACCAGGCGGTCGAGGCGAAGGAGGGCGTCGCGATCCAGAGCGAGAACCAGACGCTGGCGTCGATCACGTTCCAGAACTATTTCCGCATGTACGGCAAGCTCGCCGGCATGACCGGCACGGCCGATACCGAGGCCTACGAGTTCCAGGAGATCTACGGCCTCGAGACGGTCGTCATCCCGCCCAACAAGCCGATGATCCGCAAGGACGAGCTCGACCTCGTCTACAAGACCGAGCGCGAGAAGTACGACGCCGTGATCGCCGATATCCGCGAGTGCCACGAGCGCGGCCAGCCGGTGCTGGTGGGCACGACATCGATCGAGAATTCCGAGAAGGTCAGCGCGCTGCTGCAAAAGGCCAAGCTCGAGCACCAGGTGCTCAATGCCAAGCAGCACGAGAAGGAGGCGATGATCGTCGCCCAGGCCGGGCGCCCGGGCGTGATCACGATCGCGACCAACATGGCCGGCCGCGGCACCGATATCGTGCTCGGCGGCAATGTCGAGAACCAGATCAAATTCCTCGAGGCCGACGAATCGGTGAGCGACGAGGAGAAGACGGCGCGCGCGAAGCAGCTGCAGGACGAATGGACGGGCCTGCACGAGGCCGTCAAGGCGCAGGGCGGGCTGCGCATCATCGCCACCGAGCGCCACGAATCGCGCCGCATCGACAACCAGTTGCGCGGTCGCTCGGGCCGCCAGGGCGACCCGGGGTCGTCGCGCTTCTATCTGTCGCTCGACGACCCGCTGATGCGCATCTTCGCCGGCGACCGCGTGCGCTCGATCATGGAGCGGCTGAAGATGCCCGACGGCGAGGCGATCGAGGCCGGCATCGTCTCGCGCAGCATCGAGAGCGCGCAGCGCAAGGTCGAGGCGCGCAA
>JACSRM010000422.1 GCA_014879745.1 Burkholderiaceae bacterium
GGCATGTGGGTCGGCACCTTCCACGGCCTGTGCAACCGCTTCCTGCGCACGCACTGGAAGCTCGCCGCGCTGCCGCAGAGCTTCCAGATTCTCGACATGCAGGACCAACTCGCGTCGGTCAAGCGCGTCGTCAAGGCGATGAACCTCGACGAGGAGCGCTTCGTGCCGAAGCAGGTCAGCGCCTTCATCGCCGGAGCGAAGGACGACGGCCTGCGCCCGCGCGACATCGCGGTGCGCGACGAGCAGACGCGGCGCCTGGCCGAGATCTACCAGGCCTACGAGGATCAGTGCCAGCGCGAAGGCAGCGTCGATTTCGCCGAGCTGATGCTGCGCACCGTCGAGCTGATGCGCGACAACGATGCGCTGCGCGAGCACTACCGGCGCCGCTTTCGCCACATCCTCGTCGACGAGTTCCAGGATACGAACCGGCTGCAGTACCAGTGGCTGAAGATGTTCGCGAGCACCGGCGATGCCGCGGCCGGTATCGCGCCGACCGCCGTGCTCGCGGTCGGCGACGACGACCAGAGCATCTACGCGTTTCGCGGCGCGCTGGTCGGCAACATGGCCGACTTCCAGCGCGAGTTTCATGTCGAGCGCCTGATCCGGCTCGAGCAGAACTACCGCAGCAGCAGCCATATCCTCGATACCGCCAACGCGCTGATCGCGCGCAACACGCGCCGCCTGGGCAAGCAATTGCGCACCGATGCCGGCGCCGGCGAGCCGGTGCGCGTATTCGAGGCGACGAGCGACTTCGCCGAGGCGCAGTGGCTGCTCGAGGAACTGCAGCAACTCCACCGCGAGGGCACGCCGCGGGTGCAGATCGCGCTGCTGTACCGCAGCAACGCGCAGTCGCGGGTGCTCGAATCGGCGCTCTTCAACGCCGGCGTGCCGTACCGCGTCTACGGGGGCTTGCGTTTCTTCGAGCGCGCCGAGGTCAAGCACGCGCTCGCCTACCTGCGGCTGATCGAGAACCCGAACGACGATACGAGCTTTCTGCGCGTCGTCAACTTCCCGGCGCGCGGCATCGGCGCGCGCACCGTCGAGCAGGTGCAGGACGCGGCACGCGCGACCGCGAGCAGCTTGATGCAGGCGGCCGCGGCGGCGGGCGGCAAGGGCGGCACCAAGGCCGGCGCCTTCGTCGCGCTGATCGACGCGCTGCGCGACGCGACGCAGGGCCTGACGCTGCGCGAGATCATCGAGCACGTCGTCGAGCACAGCGGCCTGGCCGCGCACTATCGCAACGACAAGGACGGCCAGGACCGGCTCGAGAACCTGGCCGAACTCGTCAATGCGGCCGAGGCCTTCGTCATGCTCGAAGGCTTCGGCAAGGACGCCGTCGCGCTCGACGCGGCGGCCGCGAAGCTCGCCGCCCCCTCGGGGGGCGAGGCCGGGGGTGGGGGCACCATCCTGGGCGAGTCGCCGGACCCGGAGTCCGGCGAGATCATGTCCCCGCTCGCCGCCTTCCTGACCCACGCCGCGCTGGAAGCCGGCGACAACCAGGCCGACGCCGGCGCCGACGCGGTCCAGTTGATGACGGTGCATTCGGCCAAGGGCCTCGAGTTCGACTGCGTCTTTATCACCGGGCTCGAGGAGGGCCTCTTTCCGCACGAGAACTCGGCCGCCGACCGCGACGGGCTCGAGGAGGAGCGCCGCCTGATGTACGTCGCGATCACCCGCGCGAGGAAGCGCCTGTACCTGAGCTTCTCGCAGACGCGCATGCTGCACGGCCAGACGCGCTACAACATCAAGAGCCGTTTCGTCGACGAATTGCCCGAGGAGTCGCTGAAGTGGCTCACCGCGCGCAACCAGGGCTTCGGCTCGGGCTACGCGCGCGAATATCAATCGGCGTGGGCGAAGGGCTCGGGGCTGGCCTCGATCGTGGGCGTCGGCAAGGTCGATGCGCCGGCGATGCCGAAGAAACCGGAACATGGCCTGCGCGTGGGCCAGCGCGTCTTTCACGCCAAATTCGGCGAGGGCGTGATCGTGACGCTCGAAGGCAGCGCAGCGGACGCCCGCGCGCAGATCAATTTCAATCGCCACGGCGCCAAGTGGCTCGCGCTCGGCATCGCGAAGCTGACGCCGATCGAGTGAGCGCGGGGCACAAGGACACGATGTCCGCGGCGAATTTCGAGTCGACGGTGTGCCGCGGCGGCTCGTTTCGGGAACGACCGGGATGAGCGAGCCGGCTGCGGGTGACCTGGGATTCGCCTACCGGCGCCGCAAGGGCGTCGCCGTCGAGGTGCTGCATCACGGTCGGCTTGCCTGCGTGCTGCGCGGCGTCGATGCGCTCGACTTTCTGGCGCGGGTCGAGTCATGCGGCCCGCTGCAGGCGCAGCACCTGATGGCCCGCATCACCGGCAACTACAAGCGCGGCAACGAGCGCGCGGCCGGCCAGCACATCCGCAATCGGCGATGACCCGGCGCTGCGCCCCGGGTCCGGCGGCGGCGCGCAGCACACGGCGTTCAGCCCCGGGCGGGACAGCGATGAAATGTATCGCCGGCAGCGGCGACATTTTCTTCAAGGCCAAGGATCCCAAGGCGCTTGCGGCCTGGGTCCAGGCGCACCTCGCCATCGACGTTCAGGCGTGGGGCGGCGCGGCCGCGCCGTCGGTGCCGATGCGCCAGGTGATGGTCGGGCTCGTGCGGCCGGCGGTGCGCGTCAGGCTCGACAGGCGAGCGGCCGCCCGCGAAGCATCGCCGCTACCACTTGTTGCGCAGCTCGCGCAGCTTGACGAAGACGGTCTTCGCGTCCGGCTGCTCCGGCAGGTCGGGAAAGCTCTCGCGCAGCTTCGCGATCACGCTCGGGCTCGTCAACCGCAGGAAGGTGTTGACGCGCTTTTCCTCGGCGAGCGTCGTGACGATCGCGCGGGCCGCATCGTGGCCCTCGACGCGCGGCAGCATCGCCTTCGCGGCCGCGTTGTCGGGCTCGCGCGCGAGCGTGAATTTCAGGTTGTTCTCGATGTAGTCGTGGCCGGCGTAGACGCGGGTGGCGTCGGGCAGCTTGGCGATCTGGCCGGCAAACGTCGCGTACAGCTCCTCGACGTTGCCGCCGTTGTGGCAATTGCCGGCGCCGGCGTTGAAGAGCGTATCGCCCGAGAAGAGGGCCGGCTGTTCGGTGTGCGAGCGCAGGCAGATGTGGCACATCGTATGGCCCGGCGTATCCATGCATTCGAGCTCGACGGTCTTGCCGACCTTGATGATGTCGCCCGCCTTCACGCCGCGATCGACGCCGGGGATGCTCGCGCCGGCGCGATGGTGCGCGATCAGCTTGGCGCCGGTCGCGGCGATCACGGCCGCGTTGCCGCCGGTGTGGTCGAGGTGCTCGTGTGTATTGAGCACCTGCGTGATCTGCCAGCCGCGCACCTTCGCCGCATTCAGGCATTTCTCGTGGTCGAGCGGGTCGATCGCGAGCGCCTCGCCGCTTTCGGGGCAGGCGACGAGATAGTTGTAGTTGCGCCAGGCGTTGCCGGTCCAGATGCGTTCGACGAGCATGACGGGTCCTCCAGTCTGGTTTCAGGCCGGCTCGGCATCCGGCGCGCGGTCCGGCGCAAAGCAGTCGGCAAAGGTGAAATAGAGCGACGCATAGAACACGGTCGACAGCAGCAGGCCGACCGGCACCGTCGCCAGCGCGATGATCTGCGGCGACCCCAGCAGCGCGGCCATCACATTGGCGACGACGCCGAAGGCAAGGATCACGCCGCCCCACGCGAGGGCGTAGACGCCGAACGCGCGCAGATTGCGCCAGCACGCCATGGTGCTGAAGAAGAATGCCTTGCCGACGCTCTGGTCGCCCCAATGGACGAGGGCCGGTGCGTGCCAGAAAGGCAGCGACAGCAGCGCCGCCAGGCCGAAGCGCAGCAGCAGGCCGAACTGAAGCTGCGCGTCGCCGAACAGTTCGGCGATCCCGGCGGCGTCGCTGTTGCCGGAGGCGATCGCGTCCTGCAGCGCATCGAACTTGCCGCCGTCGGCAACATCGCTCGCGAACAGGATCAGGTAGGTCGCGACCGCGTAGACGACGCCCATCTGCAAGAGCGCGATGCGCTTGCCGCCCGCGCCGGTGAGCGGCTCGACGAAGACCCCCGGCCCGGCCATGGTGCCGAGCATCACGCGCCGCGTCGCGAGCATGAAACCGAGCGAGACGAGCGGCATCGCCGCGAGCATGACGAACTCGCCGACAAACGGCAGCAGCAGCGCGACGAGGCCGAAGAACATGACGGCCGCGAACAGCGCGGCAAAGACGAGCGGGCGCTTGAAGAACACGCCAAAGCCGTTGCGCACCCACAGCGCGCCGTTGCGCGCCGGCACGATGTGGAGCTTCATCTGAATCTCAGGTGGCATGCGTCGTCGCCATCTCGGTCGGGTGCCAGGGGGTGCGGATGCGCTCGCGCAACATGTGCTCGAACGGCGCCGGGTCGTGCGCGGTCAGCAATCGGGCATCGCGCGGCAGGTGCAGGTCCCACAGGCGCGAGATCCAGAACCGCAGCGCGGCGGCGCGCAGCATCGCCGGCATCAGCCGGGCCTCGTCGCCGCTGAGCGGACGCACTGCCGCGTAGGCGCGCACGAAGGCCGCGGCGCGCATCTCGTCGAGGCGGCCCGAGGCCGGATCGGCGCACCAGTCGTTGAGGCAGACCGCGATATCGAACAGCAGCGCATCGCTGCCTGCGAAATAGAAGTCGAAGAAGCCGGTCAGCAGGTCGCCCTGCGGCGCGGCCTGAAACATCGCGTTGTCGCGGAACAGATCGCCGTGGATCGCGCCGCGCGGCAGGGCGCGCGCCGCGTCCGAGGCGGCGACCTGCTGCTGGAAGGCGAGTTCGGCGTCGAGCAGCGCGCACTGCGCCGCATCGAGATGGGGCCGCACGATGGGCGCTGTCTGCAGCCACCAGTCAAGGCCGCGCGGATGCGGCTGCGCGCGCGGGTAGTCGAGGCCGGCCAGGTGCATGCGCGCGAGCATTGCGCCGACCGCCTCGCAGTGCGCGATGTCGGGGGCGAGACACGGACTGCCCGGCAGGCGGTCGACGAGCGCGGCCGGCTTGTCGCCGACGCGGTGCAGGATTTCGCCATCGGCATCGGCATGCGGCGCGGGCACCGGGATGCCGCGCCCGGCGAGATGCTTCATCAAATGAAGGTAGTACGGCAACTCGTCGGCGCCGAGGCGCTCGAACAGCGTCAGCACGTAGCGACCGGCATCCGAGTCGCAGAAGTAGTTGGTATTCTCGATGCCGCCGGCGCAGGGCTCGAGGCCGTGCAGCGTGCCCAGATTCAGCCGCGCGAGCAGCGCCTGCGCGGCGTCGCGCGACACTTCGGTGTAGACGGCCATTGCGTGATCGAAACGCGATCAGAACGTCAGCAGGCGCCACACCCGTTGACCGGCGGCGCCCTTTTGCGCCCCGGCATCGCCCGACACATCGCGCGAACCGTCACCGATCACGATCTCGTAGGCCGGCGCGTCCTTGTTCTTGACGACGATGCTTTGCGTCTGGCCACGCACGCGCAACTCCTCGACGCGCGTATTCTTGCCCTCGACCACGATGTGCTGCACGTTGGGCTCGATCGGTTCGCGGCCGGCGGCATCCGATCCCGGCCGGGCAGGCAGTCCGCTGGCCGGCGCGGACGCGGCCGACGCCGAAGCCTCGGGCTGCGCCGCGCGAGCGGCCGCCGGCTGTTCCGCCCAGACTGCGAGCGGGCTCAGCCAGAGAGCGAGGAGGCCAAGGGTCGCGAGCTTCATGCCGGCATTGTATGTAGAGTCGCCCGCAAGCGGGGCGTAGGGCCGCGTCGACAGCGCGGTCGGCGCGGCCATCCGCCACAATCGCCGCATGAGTCGCGAAAGAGGGGCCCCGCGCAGCGGGGATCGAAGCGAGCGAATGCGGCGGGGCGCC
>JACSRM010000519.1 GCA_014879745.1 Burkholderiaceae bacterium
GATCGTTCGCCATGGGGTTACCGATCAAGCCAGAGGCAAGGGTCCGGCTCCGCCGACCCGACGCCGAGCATCCCGACGCGCAGCGCGGCCGCTGTCGCCAGCGCAGACGAATGATCGATCGCCATGGGGTTACCGATCAAGCCAGAGGCAAGGGTCCGGCTCCGCCGGCCCGACGCCGAGCACCCCCCTCGGGGGGTAGCGACCGAAGGAAGCTTGGGGGCTCACGTCTGCACCAGCCGCCGGCTCTTCGAGATCGACATCAGGATGCCAAGGCCGAGGCCGAGCGTGACCATCGCCGTGCCGCCGTAGCTGATGAACGGCAGCGGCACGCCGACGACCGGCAGGATGCCGCTGACCATGCCCATATTGACGAAGACGTAGGTGAAGAAGGAGAGCGTCACCGCGCCGGCGAGCAGCCGCGCGAAGAGCGTCGGCGCCTCGGCCGCGATCATCAGACCGCGAAAGATCAGGAACAGGAAGCCGGCGAGCAGCGCCGCCGCGCCGACGAGGCCGAATTCCTCGGCGAGCGCGGCGAAGACAAAATCGGTCGTGCGCTCGGGGATGAATTCGAGGTGGGTCTGCGTGCCCTTCATGAAGCCCTTGCCGGTGATGCCGCCGGAGCCGATCGCGATGCCACCCTGGATGATGTGAAAGCCCTTGCCGAGCGGATCCTTGGTCGGGTCGAGCAGCGTGCAGACGCGGTTCTTCTGATAGTCGTGCAGCAGCGGCCAGCTGACGTCGGGCTGGCAGATGCGATCCTCGGAGACGACGATCGCGGTGATCGCGACGCTTGCCAGCAGCAGCACCGGCAGGATCAGCCGCCACGACAGGCCGGCGAAGAAGATCACGTACATGCCGCCAGAGAGGACGAGCAGCGCGGTGCCGAGGTCGGGCTGCTTGACGATCAGCCCGACCGGCACGACGAGCAGCAGCAGCGCGACGATGAAGTCGAGCAGTCGCAGCTGTCCCTCGCGGCGCTGGAACCACCAGGCAAGCATCAGCGGCATCGCGATCTTGAGCACCTCGGACGGCTGGAAGTCGACGACGCCGATATGCAGCCAGCGCGTCGCGCCCTTCTTCGTGACGCCGAACAGCATCGTCGCGACGAGCAGCGCGACGCCGATCGCATACAGCAGCGGCGCGAGCCGCGCCACGCGCTGCGGCGCGATCTGGGCGACGACGAACATCACGCCGAAGGCGAGCAGCGCATTGCGCGCGTGGTCGCCGAAGCGGGTGCCGTTGTCGAAGCCGGCCGAATACATGGTCACCAGCCCGCCGGCGGTGAGGAGCACGATCGCAAGCAGCAGCGGGCCGTCGAAGCCCTGGAACACCGGCGCGATGCGCGCCCACAGCGACGGCTTCTCGTAGACGACGCTCATCGCGCTGGCGCCGACTCCGACGCGCGCCGCGCCGCGCGCAACAGCGAGGCCTGCACCGCGACCGCAGAGGCAGCGGTCGGCGTCAACGCCGGCGTCGACTGCAAGGGGCTGGGTGCGGCGGACGGCGGCGGGCCGGCCTCCGCCATCTCGGCTGCCACCGCGGCCGGTGCCGACAGCGCGCCGGGCAGCGGCACGCTCGCCGCGTCGCGCTGGACGCCGATCGGCACCGTCGACTTGCCGAGCTGGGTGGCGGCGATATCCTCCTCGCTCGGCAGCTTGCCCAGCAGCACGTAGTCGAAGACGCGGCGCGCGATCGGCGCCGCCGCTGCGGCGCCGAAGCCGGCGTTCTCGACGATCATCGCAATCGCGATATGCGGCTCGTCGAGCGGCGCGAATGCGGTATAGAGCGCATGGTCGCGATGCCGCTCGTCGATCTTCTTGGCGTCGTACTTCTCGTTCTTGCCGATCGCGATGACCTGCGCGGTGCCGGTCTTGCCGCCGGTCTTGTAGGGGGCGCCTGCGAAGATGCGCGCCGACGTGCCTTCCTGCGTCACGCCGTACATCGCGTCGTGGATGAAGGCGACGTGTTCCGGCTTCAGCGCGATCGGTTCGAGCGGCTTGCCCGAGATGCGGCGCGTGCCGCGCGTCTCGAAGTCCTCGATCTCGCGCACCAGGCGCGGCCGGAAGTGCTGCCCGCCCTCGGCGAGCGCGGCCGTCGCCTGCGCCAACTGCAGCATCGTGAAGGTGTTGTAGCCCTGGCCGATGCCGAGCGAGATCGTCTCGCCGGCGTACCACTTCTGCTGCTCCTTGCGACGGTAGGCGACCTTCTTCCAGGCGGTCGACGGCAGCACGCCGCGCACTTCGCCGTGGATGTCGATGCCGGTCAGCTGGCCGAAGCCGAACGGCGCCATGAAGTCGTGCATCGCGTCGACGCCGAGGTCGTTGGCGAGCGTGTAGTAGTAGGTGTCGCACGACTTGACGATCGACTTGTACATGTCGACCGTGCCGTGTCCGCCCTCCTTGTCGTCGCGGAACTTGTGGTTGCCGAACCAGAAGTAGCCGGGGTCCGAGATCGCCTGCTGCGGCGTGCGCTTGCCGAGCGTGAGCGCGGCGAGCGCCATGAACGGCTTGTACGTCGAGCCGGGCGGGTAGGCGCCGCGCAGCGCACGGTTCAGGAGCGGCTTGTCGGGCGATTCGTTCAACGCCTTCCAGTTCTCGACGTCGATGCCGTCGACGAACAGGTTGGGGTCGAAGTTGGGCTTGCTGACGAAGGCGAGGATCTCGCCGTTGCGCGGGTCGATCGCGACGAGCGCGCCGCGGCGGTCGCCGAACAGTTCCTCGACGAGCGCCTGCAGCCGGATATCGATCGACAGCGTCAGCGTGTTGCCCGGAATCGCCGGGTTGCTCTGCAGCCGGCGCACGGCGCGTCCGCCGGCCGTCGTCTCGATCTCCTCGAAACCGGTCGTGCCGTGCAGCTCGGACTCGTAGCTCTGCTCTAGCCCCAGCTTGCCGATGTACTCGGTGCCGCGGTAGTTCGCGGCGTCGTCGGTCTCCTCGATCGCCGCCTTCTCGGCCTGGTTGATGCGGCCGATGTAGCCGATCAGGTGGCTTCCGGTCTCGCCCAGGGGGTAGTTGCGAAACAGCCGCGCCTTGATCTCGACGCCCGGGAAACGGTAGCGCTGGGCGGTGAAGCGCGCCACTTCCTCGTCGGAGAGCTTGGTGCGGATCGGCAGCGAATCGACGCTCTTGCTCTCCTCCATCAGCCGCTTGAAGCGCTTGCGGTCGCGCGCCTCGATCGGCACTACCTCGGCCAGTGCATCGATCGTCGCTTCCAGGTTGGCGACCTTGGTCGGTGCGATCTCGAGCGTATAGGCCGAATAGTTGTCGGCCAGCACGACGCCATTGCGATCCAGGATCAGGCCGCGGTTCGGAACGATCGGCACGACCGAGATGCGGTTGTTCTCGGCCTGCGTCGAGAGCTCCTCGTGCTTGTAGATCTGCAGGTAGACGAGGCGGGCGCCGAGCAGCCCGAAGCACAGCAGCACGAACGCGGCGGCCGCCACGAGCCGCATCCGAAAGCCGCTCAGCTCGCGTTCGATATCCTTCAGCTCGGTCATGCGTTACAAGGGGCGGTTCTGATCCGGGTCGGGCGGCCGGCGCTGCGGCGCGAGCAGCACCCACACGGCGACCGGCCAGAGCAGGGATTCGAACACCGGCGCGAGCAAAAGTTGCCAACCCGGAAACATTCCGCCGGCCAGCATGCGAACAATCAACGAAACGGCGTGTGCGGCGACGAACAGCGGGAAGATCTGGACCGCCTGCGACGGCACCGTGAACCACAGCAGCCGGCGGTGGATCGTGACCGCGAAAAAGCTGAGCAGCGTATAGGCGAGCGCATGCTGGCCGAGCAGCGCGCTCTCGTGCACGTCCATCAGCAGCCCGAAGGCGAACGCGACGCCGACACCGACGCGCCGCGGCTGGTGCACGTTCCAGAAGACGAGCGCCAGCGCGAGCAGATCGGGCATCGCCGGCTGGCGCCCGAGCGGCACCAGATTGAATGCGAAGGCGCCGAGCAGCGTGGCCCAGATGAAAAGCGGGTTGACCGGCAGCAGCAGCTGGTCGGGGTTGCGCGGCATGACCATCGCTGCCAACGTCTCAGCGGCGCGCGGCCTTGCGCGCCGGTTCGGACGCCGCTTCGGCCGCCGGCTCCGGGCGCGGGGGAAGCTGCACGCCGATCGGCTCGAGGACGAGCACCTGGCGCACGCCATCGGGCGACGCGACCGGCTGCAGCACGATGCGCGCAAAGCTGGTTTCGACGCGGCGATCGACTTCGCTCACGCGCGCCACCGGCAGTCCGGGCGGGTAGACGCCATCGACCCCCGAGGTCGTCAGCAGGTCGCCGACCTGCACATCGGCGTTGCCGGCCATGAAGCGCAGCTCCATGCCGCCGCCGCCGGGCCGTCCGTAGGCAGCGCCGCGGACCTGGGTGCGCTCGTTCAGGACCGGGATCGCGGCATCCTTGTCGGTCAGCAGCGTGACCTCGGCATTCAGGGGATAGACGCGCGTGACCTGGCCGAGGACGCCCTTGGCGTCGATCACCGGCGCGCCGGGCAGCACGCCATTGCGGCTGCCGCGATCGACGATGACCTTGCGCGAGTAGATATCCGGCGCGTCGTACAGCACCTCGGCGGCGATCGAGCGCACGCCGAGCGCCGGGCGCAGATCGAGCAGGCTGCGCAGGTTCGCATTCTCGCGTTCGAGCTGCAGGACGCGGGCGCTGCGTTCGGCCTGCTGCGCGAGCTCGCTGCGCGCGGCCTGCTCGCGCTCGATCGCGGTCTGCAGGCCGGACAGATAGTCGTGTGCCTGCCGCCACGCGGCGACCGGCACGAGCAGCACGCGCTCGATCGGCAGCAGCGCCGTCGCCAGCGCGGCGCGCAGCGGCTGCGTGACCTTGAAGCGGGCGTCGGCGACCATCAGGAAGACGGCGAGCGCCGAGCAGAACAGCATCATGCTGAAGGCCGACGGACCCTGGCGAAAGAAGGGCGGCGGCGTGCGGTCGAAACTTTCGGTGACCATCGGCGGCGCGAAGTCTCTCGCGGATCGGGCGGTTCAGTTTGGCGCCGCAGCGTGCAGAAAACTGCGCGCGGCAGGCCGACGCAGTGTGCTCGCACCCGGCGTCATCTCACTCCGAAGTGAAGATGCTTCCCAGCCGCTCCATGCGCTCGAGCGCCATGCCGCAGCCGCGCACGACGCAGGTCAGCGGATCCTCCGCGACGAGCACCGGCAGTCCGGTCTCCTCGGCGAGCAGCCGGTCGAGGTCGCGCAGCAGTGCGCCGCCGCCGGTCAGCATCATGCCGCGCTCGGCGATGTCGGCGCCGAGCTCGGGCGGCGTCTGCTCGAGCGCGTTTTTCACCGACGAGACGATCTGGTTCAACGGATCGGTCAGCGCTTCCAGGATCTCGTTGCTGCTGATCGTGAAGCTGCGCGGCACGCCCTCGGAGAGGTTGCGGCCCTTGACCTCGATCTCCTTCACTTCGGAACCGGGGAAGGCGCTGCCGATATTCTTCTTGATCAGCTCGGCCGTCGGCTCGCCGATCAGCATGCCGTAGTTGCGGCGGATGTAGTTGATGATCGCCTCGTCGAACTTGTCGCCGCCGACGCGCACGCTGCCCTTGTAGACCATGCCGCCGAGGCTGATGACGCCGACCTCGGTCGTGCCGCCGCCGATATCGACGACCATCGAGCCCGACGCCTCCGACACCGGCAATCCGGCGCCGATCGCCGCCGCCATCGGCTCCTCGATCAGATAGACCTCGCTCGCGCCGGCGCCGAGCGCCGATTCGCGGATCGCGCGCCGTTCGACCTGCGTCGAACCGCACGGCACGCAGATGATGATGCGCGGGCTCGGCCGCAGCACCGAGCGCGGATGCACCATCTTGATGAACTGCTTCAACATCTGCTCGGTGACGGTGAAGTCGGCGATCACGCCGTCCTTC
>JACSRM010000207.1 GCA_014879745.1 Burkholderiaceae bacterium
GATCGTTCGCACCAAGAGCGACAAGGCGATCGCGGCGCAGAAGTCGGTGATGGAGTTCCTGCTCATCAACCACCCGCTCGACTGCCCGATCTGCGACCAGGGCGGCGAATGCCAGCTGCAGGATCTGGCGGTCGGCTACGGGCATTCGGCGTCGCGCTACACCGAGGAGAAGCGCGTCGTCTTCCACAAGGATGTCGGCCCCCTGATCTCGATGGAGGAGATGACGCGCTGCATCCACTGCACGCGCTGCATCCGTTTCGGGCAGGAGATCGGCGGCGTGATGGAGCTCGGCATGATCAACCGCGGCGAGCACTCCGAGATCACGACCATCGCCGGCGATACGATCGACTCCGAGCTGTCGGGCAACATGATCGATATCTGCCCGGTCGGTGCGCTGACGAGCAAGCCGTTCCGGTTCACCGCGCGCACCTGGGAGCTGTCGCGGCGCAAGTCGGTCAGCCCGCACGACAGCACGGGATCGAATCTTGTCGTCCAGGTGAAATCGAACCGCGTGATGCGCGTCGTCCCGCTCGAGAACGAAGCCGTCAACGAGTGCTGGATCGCCGACCGCGACCGCTACTCGTACGAGGCGCTCAACAGCGACGACCGGCTCACCGCGCCGATGATCAAGGAGAACGGCGCGTGGAAGGCGGTCGACTGGCAGGCGGCGCTCGACTATGTCGCGCGCGGACTGCAGCAGGTCGTCCACACGCGCGGCGCGCAGGCGGTCGGTGCGCTCGTCTCGCCGCAGCGCACGCTCGAGGAGATGCATCTGCTGGCCAGGCTGGTGCGCGGCCTCGGCAGCGACAATATCGATCATCGACTGCGGCACGCCGATTTCTCGAATGCCGCCGCCGAAGGCAGCGCGCGCTGGCTCGGCATGCCGATCGCCGCGCTCTCGACGCTCGAGCGCGTGCTCGTCATCGGTTCCTTCCTGCGCAAGGATCATCCCCTCTTCGCGCAGCGCATCCGCCAGGCGACGCGCCACGGCGCGAAGGTCTACAGCGTGCATGCGCTGGCCGACGACTGGCTGCTGCCGGTGGCCGGCCGCATCACCGCCGCGCCCGGCGACTGGCCGCGCGCGCTGGCCGATATCTGCGCTGCGGTCGCGAAGGCGAAGGGCGTCGGCGCACCGGTGCCGGGTGACGCGACGGCGCAGGCGCAGGCGATCGCCGACGGCCTGCTGTCGGGCGAGCGCAAGGCGATTCTGCTCGGCAACGCCGCCGCGCAGCACCCGCAGGCGTCGGCGCTGCTCGCGCTCGCCAACTGGCTCGGCGAGCAGACCGGCGCGCATGTCGGCTACCTCGGCGACGCCGGCAACGGCGTCGGCGCGCAACTCGCCGGCGCGCTGCCGCGCGCGGGCGGGCTCGATGCCGGGCGCATGCTCGGCGCGCAGGGCGGGCTCCAGGCGATGTTGCTGTTCGACGTCGAACCCGCGCTCGATGCGGCCGATGCCCGGGCGGCGGCCGCCGCGGTGGCGGGCGCCGGCCTGGTCGTCGCATTCACGTCGTTTCGCTCGGCGGCCGCCGGGATCGCCAACGTCATGCTGCCGATCGCGCCGTTTACCGAGACCTCGGGCACCTTCGTCAACGCCGAGGGCAGGGTGCAGGGCATCCTGGGCGTCGTCAAGCCGCTCGGCGAAACCCGGCCCGGCTGGAAGGTGCTGCGCGTGCTCGGCAACCTGCTCGAGATCGACGGCTTCGACTACGAGACGAGCGAAGAGGTGCGCGCGGCCGTGCTCGGCGACGGCGACATTGCGGCCCGGCTCGACAACCGTGCCGCGCCGATCGCGGCCGCGGCGGGGCAGACCGGCGATCGGCTGGAGCGGATCGCCGACGTGCCGATCTACGCCGGCGACCCGCTCGTGCGCCGCTCGCCGCCGCTGCAGGCGACGCGCGATGCGCTCGCGCCGGTGGTCGGCGTGCCGAGCGCTCTCTGGGAGCAGCTCGGCTTGCAGCGCGGCGACCGGGTGCGCGTGTCGCAGGGTGACGCGAGCGCCGAGTTGCCCGCGCAACTCGACCCGACGCTGGCCCAGAATGCACTTCGCGTCGCCGCCGGCCATCCGGACACGGCGGGGCTGGGCGCGATGTTCGGCACGATCCGGATCGAGAAGGCACGAGCATGATCGATTCCTTCACGACCTACGGCAGTTCGCTTCTCGGCGGATGGTGGGATCCGATCTGGGCGCTGATCAAGATCATCGTCGTCGTCGCGCCGCTGATGGTCTGCGTCGCCTACCTCACGTTGTGGGAGCGCAAGGGCATCGGCTGGACGCAGATCCGCCCCGGCCCGAACCGCGTCGGCCCCTACGGGCTGCTGACGCCGATCGCCGACGCCGTCAAGCTGATCTTCAAGGAGATCATCCTGCCGTCGGCGGCGAACCGGCCGCTGTTCCTGCTCGGGCCGGTGATGACGATCATGCCGGCGCTCGTCGCCTGGGTCGTGATCCCGTTCGGCCCCGAGGTGGCGCTTGCCAACGTCAACGCCGGGCTGCTGCTGCTGCTGGCGGTGACGTCGATCGAGGTCTACGGCGTCATCATCGCCGGCTGGGCCTCGAACTCGAAATATGCCTTCATCGGCGCGCTGCGCGCGGCGGCGCAGATGGTGAGCTACGAGATCGCGATGGGCTTCGCGCTGGTCGTCGTCGTCATGGTCAGCGGCACGCTGAACATGACCGAGATCGTGCTCGGCCAGGACCGCGGCTTTTTCGCCGATATGGGGATCAACTTCCTGTCCTGGAACTGGCTGCCGCTGCTGCCGATCTTCCTCGTCTATTTCATCTCGGGGCTGGCCGAGACGAACCGCCATCCGTTCGACGTCGTCGAGGGCGAGAGCGAGATCGTCGCCGGCCACATGATCGAGTACTCGGGCATGGCGTTCGCGATGTTCTTCCTCGCCGAGTACGCCAACATGATCCTGGTCTCGATCATCGCGGTGACGCTGTTCCTCGGCGGCTGGCTGTCGCCGATCGACAGCGCGGTCTTCAACTGGATTCCGGGCTGGATCTGGCTCGGCCTCAAGACCTTCGTCGTCGTCACGATGTTCCTGTGGATCCGCTCGACCTTCCCGCGCTTTCGCTACGACCAGATCATGCGCCTCGGGTGGAAGGTCTTCATCCCGATCACGCTGATCTGGCTGGTCTTCGTCGGGCTGTGGATGCAGTCGCCGTGGAACATCTGGAAGTGAGCCCGCCCATGTCTGCCGTCGCATCGATCAAGAACGTACTGTCGAGCCTGATGCTTGCCGAGCTCTTCAAGGGCCTGGCGGTCACCGGGAGGCACTTCCTGTCGCCGCACATCACGGTGCAGTTTCCCGAGGAGAAGACGCCGCTGAGCCCTCGCTTTCGCGGCCTGCACGCATTGCGCCGCTACGAAAACGGCGAGGAGCGCTGCATCGCCTGCAAGCTGTGCGAGGCGATCTGCCCGGCGCTCGCGATCACGATCGAATCCGACCAGCGCGCCGACGGCACGCGGCGCACGACGCGCTACGACATCGACCTCGCGAAGTGCATCTTCTGCGGCTTCTGCGAAGAGAGCTGCCCGACCGACTCGATCGTCGAAAGCCACATCTTCGAGTACCACGGCGAGAAGCGCGGCGACCTGTACTACACGAAGGACATGCTGCTCGCCGTCGGCGACCGCTACGAGCGGGAGATCGCGGCAAACCGGGAGGCTGACGCGAAGTACCGCTGACGGCGCGCGGCGCCGGCCGCCGCGAGTCGCGCACAAGGACGCGCAAGCACGACATGACGACCATCACCGCACTCTTCTACGCCTTCTCGGCCGTTTTGCTGTTCGCGGCATTTCGCGTCATCACCGCGCGCAGCACGGTGCATGCCGTGCTCTTCCTGGTGCTCGCATTCTTCAGCGCCGCCTGCGTGTGGATGCTGCTGAAGGCCGAGTTCCTCGCCATCACCCTCGTGCTCGTCTATGTCGGCGCGGTGATGGTGCTGTTCCTGTTCGTCGTCATGATGCTCGATATCAACCTCGATTCGATGCGCGTCGATTTCTGGCGGCATTTCCCGCTCGCGGCGTTCGTCGGCGTCGTCATCGCGCTCGAGATGTCGGCGGTGCTGCTCGTCGGCTTCGATCTCGCCGAGGCGCCGGCGGCGAGCGCGCAGGCGCTCGAACTCGGCAATACCAAGCTGCTCGGCATCGCGATGTATACGCACTACATCTATCCGCTCGAGGTTGCGTCGGTCCTGCTGCTGGTCGCGATCATCGCCGCGATCGCGTTGACGCTGCGCGGCCGCAAGGACGCCAAGTCGCAGGTGCCGGGCCAGCAGATCCTCGCGAAGAAGGCCGAACGGCTGCGCATCGTGAGCGTCGAGCCGACGATCGAGGCGCCGTCCGCGCCGGCCACCGGAGCGCAGCGATGACCGCGCTCGGCCCCGTCACCCTCGGGCACTACCTGGCGCTCGGTGCGGTGCTGTTCGCGCTGTCGGTGATCGGCATCTTCCTGAACCGCAAGAACCTGATCGTGCTGCTGATGGCGATCGAGCTGATGCTGCTCGCCGTCAATACCAACTTCATCGCGTTCTCGCACTTCCTCGGCCAGATGGACGGGCAGGTGTTCGTCTTTTTCATCCTCACCGTCGCCGCGGCGGAGGCCGCGATCGGCCTCGCGATCCTGGTTGTCCTGTTCCGCAACCGAAGCACGATCAACGTCGAGGATCTCGACGAGCTCAAGGGCTGAAGCCATGGCTGCGCAGATCTCACAGACCTCCCTGCTGGTCATCGCGCTCGCGCCGCTGGCCGGCGCCATCGTCGCCGGCATGACCGGCCGGCGCATCGGCCGCGCCAACTCGCACCGGGTGACGACGCTCTCGGTGCTGATCTCGTTCGTGCTGTCGGTGCTCGTGCTGCTCGACGTGCTCGACGGCGCGCGCTTCGACGCGACCGTCTACGAGTGGATGAATATCGGCGGCCTGAAGATGGAGGTCGGCTTCCTGATCGACGGCCTGTCGGCGATGATGATGGTCGTCGTCACCTTCGTGTCGCTGATGGTGCACATCTACACCATCGGCTACATGGCCGACGACGAGACCTCGCCCGGCGGCTATCAGCGTTTCTTCAGCTACATCTCGCTGTTCACCTTCAGCATGTTGATGCTCGTGATGAGCAACAACTTCATGCAGCTCTTCTTCGGCTGGGAGGCGGTGGGCCTCGTCTCGTACCTGCTGATCGGCTACTACTACGCCAAGCCGAGCGCGATCTTCGCCAACATGAAGGCCTTCATCGTCAACCGCGTCGGCGACTTCGGCTTCATCCTCGGCATCGGCCTGATCGCCGCCTACGCCGGCACGCTCGAGTACGGTGCGACCTTCGCCAAGAGCCAAGCGCTGGCTGCGCTGCCCTTCGCCAACCCGTTCGGCGGCGAGCCGTGGATGCTGATCACCGTCGTCTGCATCTGTCTGTTCGTCGGCGCGATGGGCAAGAGCGCGCAGGTGCCGCTGCACGTCTGGCTGCCCGACTCGATGGAGGGCCCGACCCCGATCTCGGCGCTGATCCACGCCGCGACGATGGTGACCGCCGGCATCTTCATGGTCGCGCGCATGTCGCCGCTGTTCGAGCTGTCGGATACCGCGCTGTCGGTGATGCTCGTGATCGGCGCGACGACGGCGCTCTTCATGGGGCTGCTGGGCATCGTGCAGAACGACGTCAAGCGCGTCGTCGCCTATTCGACGTTGTCGCAGCTCGGCTACATGACGGTCGCGCTCGGCGCCTCCGCGTATGCGGCCGGCGTCTACCACCTGATGACGCACGCCGCGTTCAAGGCGCTGCTGTTCCTCGGCGCCGGCTCGGTGATCATCGGCATGCACCACGACCAGGACATCCGCAACATGGGCGGCCTGCGCAAGTAC
>JACSRM010000424.1 GCA_014879745.1 Burkholderiaceae bacterium
TAGATTTCGCTGCCGCCGAGCTTCGCGCCGATCTCGCGCTGCTCGGCTTCGAGGGCGTCGATCAGGTCCGGCAGCGCATCGAGTTCGCGCTGCTCCTTGTAGCTGAGCTTGCGCGGCTTCGCCGCGGCGGGGGCGACCGATGCCGAAGGTGGCGCCGGTGGCTTGGCCGAAGGCGCGGGCTTCGCCGGCGCGGCGGCCAGCGCCTGCGCGCGCACCTTCTGCGTGCGCCAGTCCTCGTAGCCGCCCTCGTACTCGCGCCACAGGCCGGGCGACGCCTCGCCCTCCCAGGCGATCGTGCTCGTCACGACGTTGTCGAGGAAGCGCCGGTCGTGGCTGACGAGGAAGACGGTGCCGGCGTAGTCCTGCAGCAGTTCCTCGAGCAGTTCGAGCGTGTCGATGTCGAGGTCGTTGGTCGGCTCGTCGAGCACGAGGACGTTGGCCGGCAGCGCGAACAGGCGCGCGAGCAGCAGCCGGTTGCGTTCGCCGCCGCTCAGGCTGCGGACAGGCGAATTCGCGCGCTCGGGCGCGAACAGGAAGTCGTTCAGATAGCTCATCACGTGCTTGCCGCCCTTGCCGGCGCTGGCGCCGCCGATCGCGACCCATTCGCTGCCCGGGCTGATCGTGTCGGCAAGCGTCGCGTCGAGGTCGAGCGCGCTGCGCATCTGGTCGAAGTACGCCACTTCGAGCCGCGTTCCCAGGCGCACGCTGCCGCTCGCGGGCTGCAGTTCGCCGAGGATGAGCTGGAGCAGCGTCGTCTTGCCGCAGCCGTTGGGCCCGATCAGGCCGACCTTGTCGCCGCGCAGCAGCGTCGCGCTGAATCGACTCACGATCGGCACCTCGCCGTAGGCGAACGAGACGTCGCGCAGTTCGGCGACGACCTTGCCGCTCGGCAGCCCGGCATCGACCTCGAGCCGCACCTGGCCGAGCGACTCGCGCCGCTTCGCGCGCTGCGCGCGCAGCGCCTGCAGGCGCCGGACGCGGCCGACCGCGCGCGTGCGGCGCGCCTCGACGCCCTTGCGGATCCAGACCTCCTCCTGCGCGAGCAGCTTGTCGGCGCGCGCGTTGGCAAGCGCCTCGGCGGCGAGCTGCTCGTCCTTGATGCGCTCGTAGGCGGCGAAGTTGCCGGGGTAGCTGCGCAGCACGCCGCGGTCGAGCTCGACGATGCGCGTCGCCACCGCATCGAGGAACGCGCGGTCGTGCGTGACGACGATCAGCGCGCCGCCGAACCCGACGAGCAGTTCCTCGAGCCAGGCGATCGCGTCGAGGTCGAGGTGGTTCGTCGGCTCGTCGAGCAAGAGCACGTCGGGCACGGCGACGAGCGCCTGCGCGAGCGCGACGCGCTTCTTCGTCCCGCCCGAGAGTTCGACTATGCGGCGCGCGCCGTCGAGCCGCAGCAGGTGCAGCGTCGTCTCGACGCGCTGCTCCCAGTTCCACGCACCCTGCGCCTCGATGCGCGTCTGCAGCGCGTCGAGATCGACCCCCGGCGCGTGCGCCTCGTACTGCGCGCGCAGCGCGCGCGCCTCGGCGACGCCGTCGCCGACCACGTCGAACACCGTCGCCGCGGCGTCGAAGTCGGGCTCCTGCGCGACGTAGCGGATGCGCAGCCCCTGCGCCAGCTGCAGCAGCCCGTCGTCGGGCTTGTCGAGACCGGCGACGATGCGCAGCAACGACGACTTGCCGCTGCCGTTGCGGCCGATCAGGCCGAGGCGCTCGCCCGCCTCGAGCGAGAACGCCGCGCCGTCGAGCAGCGCGACGTGGCCGAACGCAAGATGGGCGTTGGAAAGCGAGAGGACGGCCAAGGCAATCTCAGGCAGCGAGCTCTGCCTCGAGCGCATCGACGAAGACCTTCGCGACGTCGATGCCGGTCTGCTGCGTGATCTCCTGGAAGCCGGTCGGGCTCGTGACGTTGATCTCGGTCAGGCAGTCGCCGATCACATCGAGCCCGACGAAGAGCAGCCCGCGCGCGGCGAGCACCGGGCCGACCGTTTCGGCGATCTCGCGGTCGCGCGCCGAAAGTTCCAGCGCGACGCCCTTGCCGCCGACCGCCAGGTTGCCGCGGATCTCGCTGCCCTGCGGGATGCGCGCCAGGCTGTGCGGTACCGGCTTGCCGGCGATCGAGATGATGCGCTTGTCGCCATCGACGATCTCGTGCAGGTAGCGCTGCACCATCACCGTCTGCGCGCCGCCGCGGTTGAGCGTCTCGGTGATGCTGCCGAGGTTCAACCCGTCGGGCCCGACGCGAAAGATGCCCATCCCGCCCATGCCGTCGAGCGGTTTGAGGATGATGTCGCGGTGCTCGGCGTGGAAGCGCTTGACGTCGGCCTCGTGGCGGGTGACGAGCGTCGGCGGAATGAACTGCGGGAACTCGAGGATCGCGAGCTTCTCCGGATGGTCGCGCAGCGCGCGCGGCTTGTTGACGACGCGCGCGCCTTCGCGCTCGGCCTGCTCGAGCAGGTGGGTGGCGTAGAAATACTCGCTGTCGAACGGCGGGTCCTTGCGCATCAGCACGGCGCCGAAGTCGGCGAGCGCGGCAGGCAGCGGCTCGCTCGCGCGGTACCAGTCGCGGGCATCGCCGGTGAGTGCGATCTCGCGCGTGTGCGCGCCGACCCGCGCGCCGCTTTGCCAGGTGATGTCCTGCGGCAGGCACACGTGGAGCAGGTGGCCGCGCGCGGCGGCCTCGCGCATCATCGCGAAGGTCGTGTCCTTGTAGATCTTGAAGTGATCGAGCGGGTCGCAGACGAACAGCAGTTTCATCGGTGGTGGTCCTCGGATGCGCCGCGTACGCCGGCAGCACGGCCGTCACTGTTGCACAAATCGAGGCGCGAAGCGACGCAAGCCTAGATCTCGACCTTCGAGCCGAGCTCGACGACGCGATTGGTCGGCAGGTTCAGGAAGTCTGCCGCCGCGGTGGCGTTGCGGTACATGCTGGCGAAGAGCTTCTCGCGCCACACCGCCATGCCCTTGCCCAGCGTCGGCATCACGATATCGCGCGACAGGAAGTAGCTCGTCTCCATCTCGTCGAGCTGCACGCCGTGGCCGCGCAGCAGGGCAAGCGCCTCGGGCACGTCGGGATCGTTCTTGAAGCCGAAGTGCAGCACGACCTGCCAGCAGTCGTGGCCGAGCGGCTCGATCTCGGCCCGCTTGTCGAAGCCGATCCACGGCACCTCGTGGTGCTGGACGTGGACGAACAGGTTGGTCTCGTGCAGCACCTTGTTGTGCTTGAGGTTGTGCAGCATCGCGTTGGGCGTCAGGCCCTGCTCGCTGACAAGGAAGACGGCCGTGCCGGCGACGCGCGTCGGCGGGCTGATGAAGACCGACTCGAGGAAGCCGCGCAGCTCGATCGCGTCGTCGCGCAGGCTGTCGGACATCAGCTTGCGGCCTTGCTTCCAGGTCATCATGAAGGTGAACATCACGCCGCCGAGCAGCAGCGGGAACCAGCCGCCGTCGAAGATCTTCAGGACGTTGCCGGCGAAGAACGTGAAGTCGACGACGAAGAAGAAGCCGGTCGCCGCGATCGCCAGCGACCAGCTGTATTTCCAGCCGTAGCGGACGACGAAGAAGGTCATCGTGGTCGTGATCAGCATGTCGATCGTGACCGTGATGCCGTACGCGGCGGCGAGGTTGCTGCTCGAGCCGAACAGCACGACGGCGATGAAGATCAGGCTGTAGAGCGCCCAGTTGACGAACGGCACGTAGATCTGCCCGGTCTCGCGCACCGAGGTGTGGACGATCCGCATCCGCGGCAGGTAGCCGAGCTGGATCACCTGCTTGGTGACCGAGTACGCCGCCGTGATCAGCGCCTGCGAGGCGATCACCGTCGCGCAGGTGGCGATCCCGATCAGCGGATACAGCGCCCAGGTCGGCGCCATCTCGTAGAACGGGTTGTTCACCTTCGCCGGCTCGTCCAGCAGCATCGCACCCTGGCCGAAATAGTTGACCACGAGTGCCGGCATCACGAGGCCGAACCAGGCGAGGCGGATCGGACGCTTGCCGAAGTGGCCCATGTCGGCGTACAGCGCCTCGGCGCCGGTCACGCACAGCACGACCGACGCGAGCGCGATGAAGGCGATGTGCGCGTGGTGGTCGACGAACAGCAGCGCGTGGTGCGGCGACAGCGCCCACAGTACGCTCGGGTTGCGCGCGATGTGCACGATCCCGAGCACCGTCAGGACGATGAACCAGAGCGCGGTGACCGGACCGAAGTAGCGCCCGATCCCACCCGTGCCGTGGCGCTGGACCGCAAACAGCACGGTCAGCACGAGCAGCGTGAGCGGGACGACGAAACTCTCCAGGCCCGGTGCCGCCACCTCCAGGCCCTCGACCGCCGACAGCACCGAGATCGCCGGCGTGATGACACCGTCGCCGAAGAAGATCGCGGTGCCGAAGATGCCGAGGAACAGCAGCCTGCGGCGCAGCGCCGGGCGGTGCGCGACGGCCGTCGAGGCGAGCGCGAGCATCGCGATCAGCCCGCCTTCGCCGTTGTTGTCGGCGCGCAGGATGAGCGTGACGTATTTGATGCTGACGACGATCGTCAGCGTCCAGAAGATCACCGACAGCACGCCGTAGATATTGTCGGGCGTCAGCGGCACGTGGCCGCTGGCGAAGACCTCGCGCAGCGCATACAGCGGGCTGGTGCCGATATCGCCGTAGACCACGCCGAGCGCGGCCAGCGTGAGCGCGGACAGGCTGGACTTGGCCGGAGAGGAAGGGGAACTCACGACGATGTCGAAGCAGCGGGCGAACTGGGGATTGTGCCCTTGGCGGCCGCGCGAGGCCGCCCGCCGCGTACGCCCTATCGGCCGCGCATCGGCCCGGCGACGAGATCGAAGCGATAGAGGCGGCACTCGATCGGCCCGTTCCACATCGGCATGCGGCGCGACGCGGCCAGGCGCATCGCGCCGGGCAGCTTCATGTCGGGACTCAGCAGCCACGCGGTCCAGCCCGGCGGGTGCCCGGTATAGGCGCGCTTCCAGTGCGCCGCCAGGCGGGCGAAGAAGTCCGGCGGCGTGTCGCGATCCTCGGCCGACGCGCGCGGCGTGCGCCGGGCCGAGGCCTTGCCGAGGGCCTCGATGCGCTCGCCATACGGCGGGTTGAGCATCAGCGTGCCGGGCATGCCGGGCGGCAGCACCGGCGCCGGGCGCTCCAGCGCGTCGCCGCCATGAAACGTGATGGCATTCGCGACGCCCGCCCGCAGGGCATTGCGGCGCGCGAAATCGACCATCCGGAACGAGATGTCGCTCGCCAGGATCGGCACCGCGCTGGCGTGCACGCGCGCCTTCGCCTCGTCCTTCATTTGCTGCCAGCGCAGCCGCACGTCGGCCGGCGCGAACGGCAGCAGGCGCTCGAACGCGAAGCGGCGCAGCAGCCCGGGAGCCATGCCGCAGGCGATCTGTGCCGCCTCGATCGCGATCGTCCCCGAGCCGCAGCACGGGTCGTGCAGCGCGCCGCCCGTCTCGGGCGTGCCGCGCCAGCCGGCGGCGGCGAGCATCGCCGCGGCGAGCGTCTCCTTCAGCGGCGCGTCACCCTTGTCCTCGCGCCAGCCGCGCTTGAAGAGTGATTCGCCGGAGCTGTCGACATAGAGCGTCGCCTCCTGCGGCCCGAGATGGAGCACGAGCTGCAGGTCGGGGCGCCGCGTATCGACGCTCGGCCGCTCGCCGGTCGCCTCGCGCAGCGCATCGCAGACCGCATCCTTGATGCGCAGCGCGGCGAAATTCAGGCTGCGCAGCGGCGAATGCTGCGCCGTCGTATCGACCCGCAGCGTATGACGCGGCGTGATCCACAGCCGCCAGTCGACGCCACGCGCGAGCGCGTAGAGGTCGCCCTCGTCGCGGTAG
>JACSRM010000267.1 GCA_014879745.1 Burkholderiaceae bacterium
GGCGAGAACGCGATCGACGTCGCCGACGCCGTGATGCAGCGCGTGCAAAGCCTGAAGAACACCGTCATCCCGGCCGACGTGCAGGTCGCCGAGACGCGCAACTACGGCGCGACGGCCAACGACAAGGCCGTCAAGCTGATCCAGAAGCTGCTGTTCGCGACCGCCGCGGTCGTCGCCCTCGTCTTCATCGCGCTCGGCCGGCGCGAGGCGGCGATCGTCGGCACGGCCGTGATCCTGACGCTGACGGTGACGCTCTTCGCGTCGTGGGCCTGGGGCTTCACGCTGAACCGGGTGTCGCTGTTCGCGCTGATCTTCTCGATCGGCATCCTCGTCGACGACGCGATCGTGGTGGTGGAGAACATCCATCGCCACCAGCAACTGCATCCCGAGAAGACGTTGACGCAACTCATCCCCGGCGCGGTCGACGAGGTCGGCGGGCCGACCATCCTCGCGACGCTGACGGTGATCGCGGCGCTGCTGCCAATGGCCTTCGTCTCGGGGCTGATGGGGCCGTACATGAGCCCGATCCCGATCAACGCGAGCATGGGCATGATCCTCTCGCTCGCCGTCGCGTTCGTCGTCACGCCGTGGCTCGCGCGGCTCTGGATGAAGGCGCTGCCGCCCGCGGCGGACGCCAAGCCGCACGGCCTGTCGGCGCGGCTCGCGCCGATCTTCCAGCGCATCTTCGACCCGATGCTCGACGACCGCCGCGGCGCGCGCAATCGCGGCCTGCTGTGGCTTGGCATCGTGCTGCTGATCGCGGGCTCGCTCGCGCTGCCGGCGACCGGGCTCGTCGTCTTGAAGATGCTGCCGTTCGACAACAAGTCGGAGTTCCAGGTCGTCGTCGACATGCCGGCCGGCACGCCGGTCGAGCAGACGGCCGCCGTGCTGCACGAGCTGGGCGCCTACCTCGCGACGGTGCCCGAGGTGACCGACTATCAGGCCTACGCCGGCACCGCCGCGCCGATCAACTTCAACGGCCTCGTGCGTCAGTACTACCTGCGCAGCGGCGGCGAGGTCGGCGACCTGCAGGTCAACCTGACCGACAAGCACGAGCGCGACGAACAAAGCCACGCGATCGCGACCCGGGTGCGCCCGGCGCTGCAGGAGATCGGCCGGCGCCACGGCGCGAACGTCAAGGTCGTCGAGGTGCCGCCCGGCCCGCCGGTGCTCTCGCCGCTGGTCGCCGAGATCTACGGCCCCGACGCCGACGGCCGGCGCGCCGTCGCGAAGGCGGTGCGCGAGGTGTTCGCGTCGACGCCGGGCGTCGTCGACATCGACGACAGCAGCATCGCCGATGCGCCGAAGAAGCTCTTGATCGTCGATCGCCGCAAGGCGGCGATGCAGGGCATCTCGCAGCAGGAGATCGTCTCGACGCTGCGTGCCGGCTTCTCGGGCGAGGCGACGGCCTACCTGCACGACGCGACCAAGTACCCGGCGGCGGCGACGATCGCGCTGGCGCCCGACCGGCAGGGGGATCTGGATGCGCTGCTGCAGCTTTCGGTGCGCAACGCGCAGGGCGAACTCGTCGCGATCCGCGAACTCGTCACCGTCAGCGACACGCTGCGCGAGCAGCCGATCCATCACAAGGACCTGCTGCCGGTGAACTACGTCGTCGCCGACATGGCCGGCACGCAGGACAGCCCGCTGTACGGCATGTTCGAGATGCGCTCGCGGATCGCGGCGCTGCCGATGCCGGGCGGCGGCACGCTGCAGGAGCACTTCATCAGCCAGCCGGCCGACCCGTATCGCGGCTACTCGATGAAGTGGGACGGCGAGTGGCAGATCACCTACGAGACCTTTCGCGACATGGGCGCCGCCTACGCCGTCGGCCTGGTGCTGATCTACCTGCTTGTCGTCGCCCAATTCGGCTCGTATTTGACTCCGCTCATCATCATGGCGCCGATTCCGCTCACGATCGTCGGCGTGATGCCGGGCCACGCGCTGCTCGGCGCGCAATTTACCGCCACCAGCATGATCGGCATGATCGCGCTCGCCGGAATCATCGTTCGCAACTCGATCCTGCTCGTCGACTTCATCAACCTGCAGGTGCGAAGCGGCGTGCCGTTCAAGCAGGCCGTCGTCGGCTCGGCGGTGACGCGCGCGCAGCCGATCCTGCTCACCGGCCTCGCCGCGATGCTCGGCGCCGTCTTCATCCTCGACGACCCGATCTTCAACGGCCTCGCGATCTCGCTGATCTTCGGCATCCTCGTCTCGACGCTCTTGACGCTCGTCGTCATCCCGCTGCTGTACTACGTCGCGTACCGCAACCGCCTGGCGGCTCTCGTTCCCCAACCTCAACCCCAACCCCAAGGAGCTTGATATGAAATCCTGGCAACTCGTCCGCTTCCTGGCCGGCATCTTCATCCTGGTGTCGCTCGCGCTCGGCATTCCCGAAAGCCCCGTCTTCGTCAGCGAATGGTGGCTCGCGTTCACCGCCTTCGTCGGTGCCAACCTGCTGCAAAGCGCGCTCACGAAGTGGTGCCTGCTCGAGACGATGCTGCGCAAGCTCGGCGTGCAGCCGGGCGCGTGACGGAGACCGCCATGCACGTGGTCTGCCCCTCCTGCACCGCGACGAATCGCGTGCCCGAGAGCCGGCTGCACGACGGCGCGGTCTGCGGCAGGTGCGGCACGCCGCTGATGGCGGCCGAGCCGGTCGCGCTGACCGACGCGACGCTGCCGAAGGTCATCGCCGGCACCGAGCTGCCGGTGCTCGTCGACTTCTGGGCCGCGTGGTGCGGGCCGTGCCGGCAGATGGCGCCGCAGTTCGAAAGCGCCGCCCGCCAATTGCCCGACGTGCGCTTCGCGAAGGTCGACAGCGACGCCTCGCCGCGGGCAAGCGCGGCGCACGCGATCCGCAGCATCCCGACGATGATCCTCTTCGACAAGGGCGCGGAAGTAGCGCGCGTCTCGGGCGCGATGGCAGCCGGCGACCTCGTCGCCTGGGTGCGCCGGCAACTGCAGCCAGGGGTGGCCGCGTGAAACTGCGCCGCGCCGCTCTCGCGCTCGCCGCTGGCTGGCTGGCCGCCGCGGCGCAGCCGGTGCTGGCCACCGATCTGCTCGACGCCTGGCGCGCCGCGCAGCAAGCCGACCTCGAATACAGCGCCGCGCGCTCGGCGCGCGAGGCGGGTGCGGCGCGGCGCGAGCAGGGCGCGTCGCTGTGGCGGCCTTCGGTGCAGTTCAGCGGCACGCTCGGCGTCGGCAACAACGAGACCTCGACGAGCGGCGCGCAGTTCTCGGCGCCCGGTTTCGGCACCACGAGCGGAGTCGACTTCAATACCTCCGTCAGCGGCGGCACGGCGACGCGCTGGGCGCTGCAGGCGCGCCAGCCGCTCGTCAATCGCGAGCGCGATGCGAGCAAGCGCCAGCTCGAGCTGGCCGCCGATATGGCCGAGATCGAATGGGAGGGTGCGCAGCAGGCGCTGATGCTGCGCACCGCGGAGCGCTATTTCGACGTCGTGCTCGCCGCGCAGACGCTGCGGGTGCTGCGCCGCCAGCAGGATGCCTTGGCGCGCGAGAGCGTCGAGGCGCAGGACCGCTTCCGGCTCGGCGACGCACCGGTCACCGATACCCACGAGGCGCAATCGCGGCTGGAGGCGATCCGCGCCCAGGTGCTGGCCGCGCAGACGCAGCTCGAGCTTGCGCAGACCGCCTTCGCCGATGCAACCGGGCTTGCGAATGCCGAGCTGAGGGCGCCCGGGGCGCACGCCGAAGGCGATGCCGGCGTCGCGTCGCTGCCGGCGCTCACCGAATGGCTGGCCGATACGAAGACGCGCAATCCGCAGTTGCGGGTCCAGCTCGCGGCGGCCGAAGTCGCGCAGCGCGAGGCTGCCAAATTCGACGCCCTCGCGGCGCCGACGCTCGACCTCGTCGCCGAGGTCGGGCAGGACAGGATCAACGGCAACGGCGACTATGGCGACGCGTCGAACCGCCAGAACAATGCGCTGATCGGCGTGCAGCTCGTCGTGCCGCTGTACAGCGGCGGCTGGCGCGGTGCGAAGCAGACCGAGACACAGCGCCTCGCCGAGAAGGCGGCGACCGACGCCGAGCGCGCCAGGCAGCAGGTGGCGCTGCAGACGCGTGCCGCCTGGCTCGGCCTGACGGCCGGCGCCGGCCGCGTCGAGGCGCTCGCCGATGCGCTCGCGGCGAGCCGCTCGCGGCTCGATGCGACGCGCGTCGGCCGTGAGGCCGGCGAGCGCACGACGCTCGATCTGCTCAACGCCGAGAACGATGCCGCGGCGGCCGAACTCGCGCTGCTGCAGGCACGCGTCAAGCTGCTGCTGGACCGGCTGCGCCTGGACGCACTCGCCGGTCGGCTCGACGAGGCGGCGCTTGCTGCCGTCAATTCCACCCTCGCGGCGCACGACGTGCCGCGCTGAATGCCCACCACCACCGGAGACCCCCCATGGCCCACATCGTCATCCTCGGCGCCGGCACCGGCGGCATGCCGGCCGCCTACGAACTGCGCGAGAAGCTCGACAAGACACACCGCATCACGGTCGTCAACGCGGTGGACTATTTCCAGTTCGTGCCGTCCAACCCCTGGGTCGCGGTCGGCTGGCGCGAGCGCGACGCGATCACCTTCCCGATCCGCCCGCACCTCGAGAAGAAGGGCATCGACTTCATCGCCCAGCGCGTCGTGCGCATCGATGCCGACGGCAGCGAACTCGAACTGCAGGACGGCCGCAAGCTCGGCTATGACTACCTCGTCATCACGACCGGCCCCAAGCTCGCCTTCGACGAAGTGCCCGGCGCCGGCCCCGAGGAGCATACGCAGTCGATCTGCGTCGTCGATCACGCCGAGCGTACGCAGGCGCACTACCAGCAGTTTCTGCGCAACCCGGGGCCGGCGATCGTCGGCGCGATGCCGGGCGCGTCGTGCTTCGGCCCGGCCTACGAGTTCGCATTCATCCTCAATACCGACCTGAAGCGGCGCAGGCTGCGCAACAAGGTGCCGATCACCTACGTCACGAGCGAGCCCTATATCGGCCACCTCGGCCTCGGCGGCGTCGGCGACTCGAAGTCGATGCTCGAGAGCGAACTGCGCAGCCACGATATCAAGTGGATCTGCAATGCGAAGGTCACGAAGGTCGAGGCGGGCAGGATGTTCGTCGACGAGCTCGACGAGGCCGGCGCGGTGAAGAAGCAGCATGCCCTGCCGTTCGGCTTCTCGATGATGCTGCCGGCGTTCAAGGGCGTCGATGCGGTCGCCGCCGTCGACGGGCTGTGCAACCCGCGCGGCTTCGTGCTGATCGACGAATACCAGCGCAGCAAGAAGTACCGCAATATCTTCTCGGCCGGCGTCTGCGTCGCGATTCCGCCGGTCGAGGTGACGCCGGTCGCGACCGGCGCGCCCAAGACCGGCTACATGATCGAGACGATGGTGACGGCGATCGTGCACAACATCGCGGCCGAGATCGCGGGCCAGCCGGCCGACGCCAAGGGCACGTGGAATGCGATCTGCCTCGCCGACATGGGCGACACCGGCGCCGCGTTCGTCGCCTTGCCGCAGATCCCGCCGCGCAACGTCAACTGGTTCAAGAAGGGCAAGTGGGTGCACCTGGCGAAGATCGCGTTCGAGAAATATTTCATCCGCAAGATGAAGAACGGCGGCTCCGACCCGGTCTACGAAAAGTATGTGCTGAAGCTGCTCGGCATCGAGAAGCTCGAGCGGACCTGATCTCTACCCCCATTCATTCACCAACCCAAGGAGAGTCGAAATGAAAGTCAATGTAGGAACCGTGGATCGCATCATTCGCATCGCTGCCGGCGCCGTGCTGATCGGCCTCGCCGCGACCGATACGATCGGGCTGTGGGGCTATATCGGCATCGTGCCGCTCGCGACCGGCTTGTTCCGCGTCTGCCCGGCGTATGGGCTGCTCGGCATCAACACCTGCCCGATGAAGGGGCGCTGAAGCCATGGCCGAAGGCACCACCAGCGTCGAGCTCGTACAGCTCGCCGACTACCGCTTCGAGGCGAGCTTCGGCGTGCCCGGCATGCCGGCGCTCGTCACCGACGAGCCGCCGCCGCTCGGCGGCAACACCGGGCCCAGCCCAGACCATCTGCTCGCGGCGGCGGTCGCGAACTGCCTCGCGTCGAGCCTGCTGTTCGCGCTGCGCAAGTTCAAGAACCAGCCGGAGCCGATTCGCGCCGCCGCCGTCGTCGAGAAGGCACGCAATGCCGACAAGCGCATGCGCATCTCGCGCATAGCCGTCGATCTGCATCTCGGCGCGGCGTCGGCCGGCATGCAGATGCTCGACCGCGCGCTCGCGCAGTTCGAGGATTTCTGCGTTGTCACGCAGAGCGTGCGCGCCGGCATCGCGATCGACGTGCGGGTTTTCGACGCCGACGGCACGCAATTGAAGCCGGTCTGACCGGACGGCGCAAAAGCTATGGCGCTGCTTGCGGCACCGCGGCTTCGAGCGCCGCCGGCAGCACGTCGTCGAGCGTCTCGGCCCAGACGAAGTCGAGCGCGTTGCGCGCGGCCTCGGGGATGTCCTCGTAGTCCTTCTTGTTGCGCGCCGGCAGGATCACGCGCCGGATGCCGGCGGTGTGCGCGGCGAGCACCTTCTCCTTGATGCCGCCGACCGGCAGCACGAGGCCGCGCAGCGTGATCTCGCCCGTCATCGCGAGGTCGGGGTGCACGCGCCGCCCGGTCAGCAGCGAGACGAGCGCGGTCGTCATCGCGACGCCCGCGCTCGGGCCGTCCTTCGGGATCGCGCCGGCCGGCACGTGGACGTGGATGTCGCGCTCGGTGAAGAGCGCGGCGTCGATGCCGAGCTTGTCGGCGCGCGACTTGACGAGCGAGAGCGCGATCTCGACGCTTTCCTTCATCACGTCGCCGAGCTGGCCGGTCAGGTGCAGCCTTCCCTTGCCGGGCGTCGCCGCCGCCTCGATGAAGAGGATCTGGCCGCCGACCGGCGTCCACGCCAGGCCGGTCGCGACGCCGGGAACGCTGGTGCGCAGCGCCGCTTCGTCCTCGAAGCGGCGCGCGCCGAGGATCGCGTGCAGGTCGTCGGGCGCGATCGTGTACGGCCCCGGCTTGCCGCCGGCGATACGCGCCGTGACGGCGCGGCAGACGGCGCCGATCTCGCGTTCGAGCTGGCGCACGCCGGCCTCGCGCGTATAGCCGTCGATGATCGCGGAAAGCGTCGCGTCGGGCAGCACGATCTCGTCGTCGGCGAGGCCGTTTTGTTTGCGCTGACGAACGATCAGGTAGCGGCGCGCGATCTCCAGCTTGTCGGACTGCGTGTAGCCGGGCAGCTCGATCACTTCGAGGCGGTCGCGCAGCGGGCCGGGGATCTGGTCGAGCACGTTGGCGGTCGCGATGAAGATGACCTGCGAGAGGTCGATCTCGACGTCGAGATACGTGTCGCGAAACGACTTGTTCTGCGCCGGGTCGAGCACCTCGAGCAGCGCCGCCGCCGGGTCGCCCTGGAAGCCGACGCCGAGCTTGTCGAGCTCGTCGAGCATCAGCACCGGGTTGCGCGTTCCGGCGCGCCGCAGCGCGCGAACGATATTGCCCGGCAGCGCGCCGATGTAGGTGCGCCGGTGGCCGCGGATCTCGGCCTCGTCGTGCGTGCCGCCCAAGCTGAAGCGCTCGAACTTGCGCCCCATCGCGCGCGCGATCGACTGCCCGAGCGAGGTCTTGCCGACACCCGGCGGGCCGACGAAGCACAGGATCGGTGCGTGGCCCTCGGGGTTGCGCTTGCGAACGGCGAGGAATTCGACGATCCGGCGCTTGATCTTGTCGAGCCCGAAGTGGTCGGCGTCGAGCACTTCGCGCGCCGCCGCGAGGTCGAAGTTGTCGGCCGTCTCCTTCGTCCACGGGAATGCGATCAGCCAGTCGAGGTAGGTGCGCACCATCGAGTACTCGCCGGCCGCCTCGGGCATGTGCTCCAGGCGCTTCAGTTCGCGTTCGGCCTGGTCGCGCGCGGCGTCCGGCATGCCGGCCTTCGCGACGGCGGCGGCCAGCTCCTTGATCTCGGCGCCCTTCGCGTCGTCGCCTTCGCCAAGCTCCTTCTGGATCTGCTGCAGCTGCTCGCGCAGGATGAACTCGCGCTGCTTGGCACCCATCGCCTCCTGCGTCTCGCGGCGGATGCGGGTCGAGATACGCAGCACCTCGAGGCGCTGCTCGAGCTGGCGCGAGGTTTCGGCAAGGCGCGCCGACAGGTCCAGCGCTTCGAGGATGCGCTGCTTGTCGGCGGCCTCGAGGTCGAGGTAGCCGGCCACCAGATCGGCGAGCGCGCCGGGCTCGCGGATCGATCGCACCGCGTTCACCAGCTCCTCGGGTGTCTGCGGCAGCAGGCTCAAAGCTTCCAGCGCCTGGTGCCGCAATGCGAGCAGACGGGCTTCTAGCTGCGGCCCGGGCGCGGCGTCCGCATCGCTCAGGCGCTCGGCGACCACGGTGAGATAGCCGTCCTTGCGATCGAAGGCGCCGGCGCGAAAGCGCGTCATGCCCTGGCAGACGAGATGATGGCCGCCATCGGGCGCGGTGACATAGCGCAGCGGGTTGGCGAGGGTGCCGATGTGGTACAGATCGTCGGGCTGCAGTGCCTTTGCATCCTTGCTCTTTTGCAGCAGCAGCGCCACCGGCCGCGCGTCGCGGATCGCCGCCTCGACGGCGGCGACCGATTCGGGCCGCCCGATCACGAGCGGCAGCATCATGCCGGGAAAGACCACCGTGTCGGCGAGCGGCACGACGGGCAGCGTCTCGGCGGCCGCAGGCGCGCCGCTTTCGGATGCGGCGTGCGCCTCGCCGGTCGTTGTGTCGTTGTTCATTTCGCCAGCACCAGGGTCAGGCAGCCATTGTCGAGCGACGAGCGCAGCAGCTTGCGCGCCGCGATCGCGAGCCGGCGCTCGAAGCAGCCCTGCGGGATCTCGAGGCGCCGGATCGTCGTGCCGGCGACGGCGTCGGGAAAGCGGCGTTCGCCGCGCACGGTGAGCACCTGGGCGTCGAAATCGACCTCGATACGCTCTGCCGCGATGCCGGGCAGCGCGATCAGGACGACGAACTCGCTGGCGCTTTCGAAGACGTCGGTCGGCGGCGCCCAGCAGCTGCGCCCGCTCGTGGCCTGCGCCGGCAGGAAGAACTGGCGCTGCAGCCGCTCGGCACGTTCGAGCGTCGCCAGTGCCTCGGCCCACATGCGCTCCGCCAGATCGCCCTTGCCCATTGCCGCCCCACACGAATCAGGATGGCCGCCATTCTGCGCGCGAATCGCGACCCGGCTGCGAGCATGCTCAATCGAACGCCGCTTCGCGTCCGGGGCAGCACAAGCGCAGCGCGCCGGCGGCCGGCAGGAAACTTCTGATGCACACTGCGGGCATTCGCCTTCCCGCAGGGACAGCCAACATGGATCTCGCGATCACCGCAAGCTATACCGATCTGTACCAGATCGCGATGGGGCAGGCCTACTTTCTGAACGGCAAGCGCGACCTGCACGCGACGTTCGACTATTTCTTTCGCAAGGCGCCGGCCGGCGGCGGCTATACCGTATTCGCCGGCCTCGGCGATGCGCTCGAGATGCTGCACGGCCTGCGCTTCGCGGCGTCCGATATCGAGTACCTGGCGTCGCTCGGTTTCGATGCACAGTACCTCGAGCATCTGGCCCAGCTGCGTTTTCGCGGCGCGGTGCACGGCGTGCGCGAGGGCGACATCATCTTCCCGACCGAGCCGGTGCTGCGGGTAGCGGGCAACATCATCGAAGTGCAGCTCGTCGAGACGCTCTTGCTCAACGTGCTGAATTTCCAGTCGCTGATCGCGACCAAGGCGGCGCGCATCCGCTCGGTCGCCGGCAGCGCGATCCTGAGCGAATTCGGCATGCGCCGCGCGCCGGGGCTCGGCAGCGTGTGGGGCTCGCGCGCGGCGGTCGTCGGCGGTTTCGATTCGACGAGCAACCTCGCCGCCGCGCGCCGCTACGGGCTGAAGGCCGAAGGCACGATGGCGCATTCGTTCATCCAGCTCCACGACGACGAGCTGACGGCGTTTCGCAAGTTCGTCGCCGCCAACCCGGATCGCGCGACGCTGCTCGTCGATACCTACGACACGCTCGGCAGCGGCGTGCCCAATGCGATCACCGTCGGCCACGAGATGGCGGCGCGCGGCCAGCGCCTGCGCGCGATCCGGCTCGACAGCGGCGACCTGACCTTCCTGTCGCGCCGCGCGCGCGCGATGCTCGACGCCGCCGGGCTGAACGAGGTGAAGATCGCCGCCTCCAACCAGCTCGACGAATATATCGTTCGCAGCCTGCTGCAGCAGGGCGCGCCGATCGACATCTTCGGCGTCGGCACGAGCCTCGCGACCGGCCAGCCCGACGCCGTCCTCGACGGCGTCTACAAGCTCTGCGCCGCGGGCGATGCGCCGCGCATCAAGATCTCCGAGGCCCTCTCCAAGATCACGCTGCCCGGCGTCAAGCAGGTCTGGCGGATGGTCGATGCGGACGGCCAGTTCCACGGCGCCGATGTCGTCGCGATGGCAAGCGAAGCCCAGCCCGCGCGCATGATCGATCCCTTCGATGCCGGGCGCACGCTAGTCCTCGCCGGCCTGCGCGGCGAGGCGCAGCTGCAACCGCTGATGGAGAACGGCGAGCCGGTGCAGCCGCTCGCCGGCGTTGCCGAAGCCGCGCGCTACTGCCAGCAGCGGCTGGCGATGCTGCCCGACGAATACAAGCGGCTCGAATATCCGCACCAGTACAAGGTCGGCGTCAGCGACAGCCTGCACGACCTGCGCAACGCGCTGCGCCGCCGCTACGCGACGGGCGCAAAGGGCTGAGCGCCGAAGCCGATCGCTTGCGGCGCCGACTCAGCGCGGCCGCCTGACCGCCGGCTTCGCGGATGCGGCCTTGTCCGCCTTGGCCGGCGCCCGCTTTCGCCCGGCAGCCGGCTTCCCGCGTGCGGCGCCCTGGCCCGCCGCCGGCGCCGCAGTCGCGGGCGCGGCGCTGTCGCCCGGCCGATCGTCGCGCCGGCCGCTGCCCGGCTGCAGCAGGTCGGCGAGTTCGAGCAGGCGGTCCGCGATGCGCCGGTGCTCGGCGGCCTG
Source organism: Burkholderiaceae bacterium (assembly GCA_014879745.1). Taxonomy (GTDB): domain Bacteria; phylum Pseudomonadota; class Gammaproteobacteria; order Burkholderiales; family Burkholderiaceae_C; genus CAIKUF01. The sequence goes on from JACSRM010000267.1 coordinate 11,037, forward strand.
GCTTGCCGCGCGGGCCTGGGTTTCGATCGCGTAGACGACCGACAGCGCATCGTGCAGGCGCGACATCAGGTCCAGCTTGGACAGCACGGTATCGAGATCGCCGGGCTTGAAACTGACGTCGGCAAGCACTTCGCGATAGGCCGTGGCGATCGGCTCGAAGGCCGCGCGGCCGGCCTCTCCGGCCTTGGCGAGCGAGCCCTCGAGCCTGGCCGCGACGAGCAGCGCCTCGGGCTGCAGTAGCGCGTTGGCCAGGCCGCCGTCGCGGCGGAAGGCCTCGGCGGCGGCTCTCGCGCATTGCTGGTCGAGGGCGAGTGCGGCGTCGCGCTCGTCACGGCTGCTCCACGGCGTGAGCGCGTCCAGCGCGAGGCGATCGAGCGCCAGGGCCGGCTCGAAGCGGGCCTGCCCCGGCACGCCTTCGGCGCGGCGAAATGCCCTTGTGGCCTGCACCAGCGTTTCGCGCATCGCCGCGCCGGCGCTCGCGATTCGCTCCGCGCTCGCGCCCGGGGCGAGCACGCGCCGCGCCTGCACGCTCGCGAGGCGCTTGAGCACCGCGCCCTGCAGCGCGCAGCGCGACGGATTCGCGCATACCGCGTCGTCCGACGAGACGAGCAGGTCGAGCTGCTGCAGCCGATCGAGCGCGCCGCGGATCAGCGCCTCGTCGGGCTTGGCCTCGCCCTGTCGGCTTTCCAGATCGGCGAGCTGCTCGATATCGCGGATCGGCACCCGTCCGCTGCGGTCGTCGGACTGGATCGCGCGCAGGTACGCGGCGCGCGCTTCGTCGAACAGCCCGAGGTCGCGCCACGCCGTGCCGAGCGCCGACTGCAGCGGCGGCAGCGCGAGCCAGCTCGCCGGGCAGCGCTGCTCGATCAGCTGGCGAACGGCCTGGGCCTGCGCCTTTGCTTCGCGCGCCGACTGGTGCCGGCGCGCGAGGTCGGCGCGCAGGCTGGCGAGTGCGTCGAGCAGTTCCTCGGGTGACGCGAAGGGGGCTTTCGCGCTGCCGGCGCCGGCGCCCGGCGCGCGCGGTTCGGCGCGCCACGCCGGGTCACCATAGGCCTGGAAGGCGCCCCAGGTGATGTCGTCGGGACGCTTCGCCCACGCCGCCTTGCGCGCGGCATAGACGGCGTCGCCGAACGGCTGGCTCTGCTGCAGCAGGCTGCGATAGAAGGTCTCGCCGAACAACTGCGCCTGTTCGTCGTTTACCGCCCAGCCGGCGACGACGACGCAGCGCACGCCGATCTCGATCAGCTCGGTGGCGATGCTTGCCGCGAGCTTGTTGCCGTCGCGCACGGTCGCATCGCGCGTTGTGGCGTCGATCTGCCCGAGGTGGCAGCAGCTCAGGTAGACGAGTTCGGGCACGCTCTCCATCGCGGCGATCTCGGCGGCGGTGATCAGCAGGCCGCCCGACAGCACGACGCCGCTGCGGCGCCGGCCGTCGCGGTGCGGCAGGTCGAAGATGCCGTGCGCCGCGACGTGCAGCAGCCGGTACGGCTGGCGGTAGAGCAGCGCGAGCACCTCGCTGGCCGGCACATCGGCGCCGATCGCCTGCGCCACGCGGTAGTTCAGCGCGCCGAGGACGGCGGCGACCGCATTCGCCTCGGCCTCGGCACCGGGCAGCGGCGGCGGATCGGGGTTGTCGCTGCGCTCCGGCTGGCGCGGGTCGGGGAAGGCGGCGCCGAAGCCTTCGACCGACGGGTTGCCGACGACCAGCGCATTGCGCTCGAGCGCCTGGCGCACCTGGATGCGAAAGCGCTTCGATGCGAGCTGGCGCACGACCGGCGTGCGCACCGCCATCGGCAGCGCATCGCCGGATGCGCCCGCGGCGTCGGCGAGCATCAGCTCCCACGGCAGGTTGGCGGTCGCCGCATCGACGACGAGCACGACGCGCTCGAGCTGGCGGGCGGCATCCTTGAACTCGTGCGGCACCATCAGCTGGAACAGCATGCGGCCGATATCCTGCTGCCACGCGGTGTTGTGGATCTGCTGGCGCACGAGGGCCTCGATCAGCCCCGGCTGGCGCTGCTGGACGACCGATTCGGCGCGCGCGCGCTGGCCGACGTAGAGGAAGCGCAGCCGGGTCGCGATCGCGGTGCGCGCCGCGCGCTCGGGCGCGGCGCCGGCCTCGGCCGGCGGCGGGGGTTCGGCCGCGGCGCCGGCGTCGTGATCGGCGTCCGTCACGAGCAGGCGCGGCCAATAGCTCTGGCCGCCGGCATCGAACAGGCGCTGGCGCATGCCCTCGCCTTGCCGCAGTTCGGCGTTGCACACGAGCAGCGTGCCCATCCGGCGCGCGGCGTCGCCGAGCTTGTCGGGCATCTGGCGCAGCGCGTACACGGCGCTGATCGCGGTGTCCTGGTAGAGCTCGACGATTGCCAGGCGCGCGACGCGGATCGCGAGGCGCGTCGTCTCGTAGAAACGCGCATTGGCCTCCAGCACGCCGCGCACCAGCGCCTCGACCGAGGCGTCGATCGTCATATTGGCCGACGAGTTGTAGCCCAGCAGCAGCGCGGCCAGAGGCAGTTCGCGCTCGGCCTTGCCGAGCACGTCGATCGTCTGCAGCAGATAGCGCAGCACGCCGGCGCGCACCGCGTCGGTCAGGGCCCCGACGCTGAGCGCGCCGTCGTAGGTGCCCAGGCCGACGACGACCGCGCCGCGCACCGACGCCGCACCGCGCCGCTCGGCCACGCGCAGCACGACGCTTGCGCTGCCGATCGGCCCGGCATAGAGGCCCAGGCTGTGGCGCTGGCTCAGATCGCCGTCGAGCAGTTCGCGGTCGATCAGCCGTTGCGGCCCGGCGATCGGATCCTGCTCGTAGGCGCCGACCAGGATCGGGCTCGACAGGAATCGCAGGTCCATCGCCTTGACCGTCACTTCGAGGCGCCGCTTCGGTCGCGGCGCGAGCCGGCTGCGCGGGCGCCCGCCGAGCAGGCCGCGGGCGATCGCCTCCGGGCTGTCGGCGCTCGGCGGGCCGGCGTCGTAGGTCACCGGCCGCGCGCGGTCGACCGCGCGCGCCACCGGCGGGCTTGTCGGCAGGCCGCGCGTCGCGCCGGTCGCGAGCAGTTCGGCAAGCGCGGGGAAATGTTCGGCGGTCGATGCCAGGTCGCCGTGCGCGGCCGCCATGTAGTACATCGCCCCGATATGGTCGATGCGGCCCGAGGCCCAGCTGACGGTGCCGTCGCCGCGCGGCGTGCCGACCATCTTCAACTGCCCGCCCTGCTCGCGGATGCCGCACGGCGTATTCGGCGCGGCGCCGAAGATATACGCGCACTTCGTCTCGTACTCGGCCGGCAGCGCGGGGCGCGCGTCGCCGTCCTGCCGCCACAGCCAGCCGGCGGCGTCGAGCGCTTCCTGCGAAGGCAGCGCGCAGCGGCCGTCGCCGAACCAGAGGTCGCGCAGCCGGGGCTTGAACGCGGCCCAGGTCGCGGCCTGGAATAGCGCCTGCGATTGGCCGCCATCGGGCTCGCCCTCGAAATCGTCGACGAAGCCGGGCTTGGGCAGCAGCGCGAGCGGCCCGCGAAAGTCGGCGACGAGGTCGAGCACCTGCTGCATATCGTGCTCGAGGTCGAGCCGGACCAGGCTGCGCAGCGTATCGCCCTTGCCGATCAGGTTCTCGACCATCGAATATGCGCCCTGATTCGGCGTGCCGAGCATCACGAGGCGCGCGCCGTCGCGCCCCATCAGCGCGTCCATCACCGCCCGGCGCTTGCGGATGCAGGCGCGCACGACGAGCCCGCCCATGCTGTGCGCGAGCAGGCGCACCGGCTGCGTCGTGCCGGCGAGCAGGCGGTCGAGGAATTCACCCAGGCGTTCGGCGAGCACGTCCAGCGGCTGGCGCCAGTCGTAGGCGAAGGGCTCGACGCGGTGGCTCTGCGCGAGGTGCAGGCAGAGCTCGCCGTAGAACATGTCGAACAGCTTCTCGGCCTCGACGTCGGGCCGGCTCCAACCGATCTTGTCGAGGCCGCCGAGCGCGATATCGGCCGGATCGAACCAGATCCGGTCGCCGGCGCCGACCTCGAGATGCGAGCCCATCACGCCCGGCAGCACGACGACGACCGGCAGCTTCGCATCGTCGCCGCCGCGCGCCGCCGCGACGCCGCGCAGCCGCGCCGACTCGGCCGCGACGTCGATCTCCTCGAAGCGCCCGGGCAGGGCGCGAAATGCCGCCACCGCCGCCGGGTCGGCGGCGATCAGCCAGTCGCGCAGCGCGCCGCGGGTGTCGGCATTCGTGAAATAGCGGAAGTGCGAGACCTCCGCGCCGCGCTCGAACAGCACCTTCGAGCCGGCCTGCGGCGCGATGCCGCCGAGCATCGACGCGGTATCGACGACCAGATCGTTGAACGTATTGTCGAAGAAGACGAAGTCCGATAGCAGCACGCCCAGGCGCTGCAGCAGATGGCCGCCCTCGATATCGCCCGCGATGACCGCCATCTGCACGCCAGGCTGCGGCTGCGCGGCGCGCAGCAGGCCGGCCATCGGCGAGTCGGGCAGCATCGCCTCGATGCCGGGGACGAGGTGCGGGTTGGTGCGGTTCTTCGCGATCTCGAGCACGACGCGCTTGAACGCCGAGTACAGCGGGTTGCCGAAGAAATACGGTACCTGGCCGATCAGCGTCAGCACGCCGGAGAGGAACAGGTCGAAATTCGCGCTCGCCAGCTTCGTGCCCTGCGCCGGGCTCGCGACGCGCACATAGCGCTGGACGACGAACTGCTTGGCGCGCAGTTCGGCGGCCAGTTCGCGCAACTGCGCGCGCTGCTCGGCGTGCGCGGTGCCGAGTTCGCCCTTCACGCGCGCCGCCTCGGCGGCGTCGGCGTCGCCGGTGCCGGGCAGGTCCGATTGGTAGGTGTCGATCAGCGGCTCGAAATTGGCGAGGCACAGCAGGTCGGCGACCAGGCCGCCGCGCGAATGCGAGACCAGATTGAGCCGTGCGCCCGCCGGCAGTGCGCGCGCGAGCTGCAGCGCATTCTCGATCGGGCTTTCGCTCAGCGTGCGGTGCTCGAAGGCGAAGACGCCGGCCGGAAAGCGGCGCTCGATCACGGCCCAGATATCGCGCGCGCCGGACTGCAGATCGCCGAAGCTGCCGAGCGTGCTCGATGCGGTGCCGTGGATGAAGACGAGCAGCGGCTGCTGCTTTGCCGCCGCCGCGGCCAGCGCCGCCGCATCCGGCGGCGTCAGATCGCTCGCCTGCTGCGCCGCGCCGCTCCACTGGTACAGGCCCGGCGCCCGATCCAGGCGCGACTCGACCGCCCACATCAGCGCCTTCGTTCCGGCCCAGCTGACGCCGACCTCGGCCGCATTGCCGGCCCGCTTGCGCGCGGCGTCGAGGATAGGGTCGCCCGCCGCATCGAGCACGAGCGCGGACACCCTGGAGACGAGGCCGCCGATCGCCAGCCCGGCGTCGGCGAGCAGGCCGCGCGACGCCGCATCTTCGGCCCGCAACCGTTCGAAGAGAATCGCGCCGTCGGCGCCGATCAGCTCGGGGTGGCTGGCCGCGAGCGCCGCCTGCAGCCGCCCGGCGCTGGTGACGAAGGTGCTGCCGTCGGCGAGTTCGAGGACGAGCACCTCGTCGGCAGCCGCGTCGTGGCGCTGCTCGCCGCCACCGGCTGCGACACTGCGCGCGGCCGGTCCGACGTCGAAACTCGCCTGCGGCTGCAGATAGCCCGCCGGCAGGAACGGGTCGTCCGCCTCGCCGGCGCCGCGGTGCGCGCTGCGCAACAACGCCGGCAGCGCCGGCGCGGCCTTGCGGCCGGCGAGCCTGAGGGGGATGGTCGCGGCCACCAGCTGCCTCGCGGCGTCAGACGGTGAACGGTTTTTGGGTCAGGAAGCGCCCGGTCGCGCCGAGCGTGAACAGGTTCGGCGACTGGGTCGGCGGCAGGCGCGAGCGGATGCGCGCATGAAAGCTCGCATAGTTGCCGTTGAAGGTGCCGTTATTCCAGACCTTGAGCAACTGCTCGGTGAATGCGCCGTTGTGGTCGCCGTCCATCGACGTCTGGTTGTCCTGGCAGCCCGAGATCAGGATCACCTGCGCTCGAAAGCGCTTGACGATCGCCGACAGCCGGCCGCTGACCGCGACTTGCGCGAGCGCGGTATCGGGGTCGACCAGCCTCTCGCCGCCGGCCGCCTTCGCGACGTCGCGCTGCAGCTTGTCGTAGAACGACTGGTGCTCGCGATAGGTGCGCATCGCGATCGCCTCGGGCATCAGCTTGGGCCGCTGGTTGGCGGGGAAATCGGTCATCTGCGGCACTTCGCGTGTCACCGTGCCGCTGTGGCAGCTGTCCGACAGCACGAGCACGCGCACGCCGCTGGCGAAACGCGCGAGCTCGGCATACAACTCGTCGTCGATCAACTGGCCGTCGTAGAGGCACCAGGTCTCGTCCTTCTTGTCGACCTCCTCGCCGGTCACGTCGGGCACCTGCCCGCCATGACCGGAATAGCTGAGGAAGAAAAGGTCGCCCGACTTCAGCGCGCCGGCGGCGGCGCGCATCGCGGCCAGCACATTCGCGCGTGTCGCCTTCCGCGTCAACAGCACGGTCGATTTCATGCCCTTCATCGCCGCGATCGCCGCCATGTCGTGGGCGTCGAACTCGCACGCCGCGAGCGGCCCGGTCCAGCCGCCGTAGGCCGCGCCCGAGACGGCGTTCAGCCCGAGATGAAGCGATATCGCCTTGTGCTTCGCGCTTGCGTTCTTCTTCGCCGCGGTCTTGGTCGCGGCGGCCCTGGGCTGCTTGCTTGCCATCGGATCTCCTTCGCGTGCGCAGCGTGCGCCTTGCGCCTTGGGTATCGAGGTCCGGATGATCGGAGAAGTCAAGCGCTCGCGCCATCCCCATGTTGGCATTGCGCATCGCGCCGCACGCGGCGCGGCGGCCGAGCGGCGCTATACGGTGCCGACCCCCCGCGCGAGGAAGACCGCGGCGAGCGGGATCAGCAGGAAGAGGTGGGCGGCGATCATCACCCAGCGCCGCGCGGCGTCGATCTGGGCCGCAGCAGGCAGCGCGCCGGTCGCGGCGAGCGTTTTGCGCCAACTCGCGAGGGCGCGCGAGGTCGGCAGCGTCAGGAGCCCGATGACGACGAAGAGCACGATCTTGGTCCACAAGAGCGGCTGCTCGGCATACCAGGCGAAGCCCTTCATGCCCCACACCATGCGCGCCAAGCCCGTTGCCAGCACCGCGACCCACGATCCCCAGTAGATCTGGTCGACGCGCTTCAGGCGGCGCACGACATCCGCGTTGAACCACAGCGGGCGGCACAGCGCGGCAAGGCTCGTCATGAAGACGACGAGGGTGAGGATGGCGGCGATATGGAGGTAGGCGAGCAGCGATTCGAGGATCATCGGCCAAGTGTAGAAGACGGCTCAATCCCCCCGAGCCGGCGCCCCGAATCCGGCCCGCCTTTCAGCGCGGCGCGCCCGGGCGCGCCCAGTACGCCGCGTCGCCGTAGGTGTGCTTGAGGAAGTCGATCCACAGCCGCACCCGCAGCGGCAGGTGCTTGCGCTGCGGGAAGACGGCGTGGATGCCGTTGGGCGGCGCGCGGAAGTCGTCGAGCACGCTCACAAGCGCGCCGCTGGCGATCGCGTCCTCGACCTCCCACAGGCTGCGCCAGGCGATCCCGAGGTCGGCGAGGCACCAGTCGTGCAGCACCTGGCCGTCGGAGCAGTCGAGCCGGCCGCTCGGGCGCAGGTGGGTGAGTTCGCCGTCGACGACGAAGGCCCAGCCGCGCGTCTGGCTCGCGTCGGACGACAGCAGCAGACATTCGTGGCGTGCAAGCTCGGCCGGGTGGCGCGGCGTGCCGGCGCGCGCCAGGTAGGCGGGCGTCGCGACGCACAGCCGCCGGTTGTCGGCGAGGCGCACGCTGACGAGCGACGAGTCGGCCAGGTCGCCGACGCGCACCGCGCAATCGACGCCTTCGTTGACGATGTCGACGACGCGGTCGCTCAGGTTCAGCGAGACCGACACCTCCGGATGCTGCGCAAGGAACAGCGGCACGAGCGGCGCGACGTGGCGCCGCCCGAAGCCGGCCGGCGACGTGATGCGCAGGTGGCCGCTTGCCTTGACGCCGCCGGCGCTGACGCTCGCCTCGGCATCGGCCAGATCGGCGAGCAGGCGCTGGCAGGTCTCGAGGAAGGCGCTGCCCTCGTGCGTCAGCGTGATGCGCCGCGTCGTCCGCACGAGCAGCTTGACGCCGAGGCGCGATTCGAGTGCGTCGATGCGGCGCCCGACGATCGCGGGCGCAACGCCTTCGGCGCGTGCCGCCGCCGCGAGGCTGCCCTTCGCGACGGCGGCGACGAAGGATTCGATCTGCGCGAGCCGGTCCACAGCCGGAAGATTAAGCTGTTTTGCGCACGAATCAATGACTTGTGTGGCGCTTAATCGTCAGCGCGGTTTGCAATAGAGTCGGCGCATGGGTACGCAAGCCTCGGTTCGCGCCGTCGTGTTCGACGCCTACGGCACGCTGTTCGACGTCTACAGCGTCGGCCTGCTCGCCGAGCAACTGTTCCCTGGCCACGGCAACGCGCTTTCCGTGCTGTGGCGCGACAAGCAGATCGAGTACACCCACCTCACGTCGATGAGCGGGCGCTATCGGCCGTTCTGGGAGCTGACGCGGAGCGCGCTGCGCTACGCGGCGCAACGCCTCGCGCTGCCGCTGACCGACGCTGCCGAATCGCAGTTGATGAACCAGTACCGGCACCTCAGTTCGTTCCCCGAGAACCACGGCGTGCTCGCCGAACTCGCGCGCCGCGGCGTGCCGGCGGCGATCCTGAGCAACGGCGACCCCGAGATGCTCGGCGTCGGCGTGAAAAGCGCGGGCCTGCAGGACTTCATCGCCCACGTGCTGAGCGTCGACGCGGTCCGCAAGTACAAGACCGACCCTGCGGCATACGCGCTCGGCCCGCAGGCGCTCGGCCTGCCCGCGCGCCAGATCCTGTTCGTCTCGAGCAACTGCTGGGACGCGATCGGCGCGACCTGGTACGGCTACACGACGCTGTGGGTCAACCGCCAGGGCCTGCCGCTCGAAGCGCTCGACACCGAACCGACGCACACCGGCACCAGCCTGCGCGACGTGCTCGGCTTCTTTCCTTCCTGAAACCTTCCTACCCGAGAGACACCACGCCATGACCGAACGCATCTCCATCCACGGCCTGCAAGTCGCCACCGTCCTGCACCAGTTCATCGAGCGCGACGTGCTGCCCGGCACCGGCGTCGCGAGCAGCGACTTCTGGCAGGGCTTCGACGCCATCGTGCGCGACCTCGCGCCGAAAAACGCCGCGCTGCTCGCCGAGCGCGACCGGCTGCAGACCGAGATCGACGCCTGGCACCGTGCGAACCCGGGCCCGATCAAGAAGCCCGCGGCGTACCGCAAGTTCCTGCAGAAAATCGGCTACCTCGTGCCGGTGCCGGCGAACGTCAAGGCGACGGCGAAGAACGTCGACGACGAGCTGGCGAAGCAAGCCGGGCCGCAGCTCGTCGTGCCGGTGACGAACGCGCGCTACGCGCTGAATGCGGCGAACGCGCGCTGGGGATCGCTCTACGACGCGCTGTACGGCACCGACGCGCTGCCCGAGACCGGCGGCGCCGAGCGCGGGCGCGGCTACAACCCGGTGCGCGGCGCGAAGGTGATCGACTACGCGCGCCACGTGCTCGACCGCACCGCACCGCTGAAGAAGGGATCGCACGTCGATTCGACGGCCTACCGCGTCGAGGGCGGCGCGCTCGTCGTCGCGCTGAAGGACGGCACGACGACGGCGCTTGCGAAGCCGGCGCAGTTCGTTGGCTACCAGGGCGAGGCGGCGGCGCCGTCGTCGGTGCTGCTGCAGCACCACGGGCTGCACCTCGACCTGCTGATCGACCGCACGACGGCGATCGGCGCGACCGACGCCGCCGGCGTCCATGACCTCGTGATCGAGGCAGCGCTCTCGACCATCCTCGACCTCGAGGATTCGGTCGCCGTCGTCGACGCCGACGACAAGGTCCAGGCCTACGGCAACTGGCTCGGCATCCTCAAGGGCACGCTGACCGAGGAGGTCACGAAGGACGGCAAGACCTTCACCCGCAGGCTCGCCGCGGACCGCGTCTACACGGCGCCCGGCGGCAGCGGCAGCGTCACGCTGCACGGCCGCTCGCTGCTTTTCGTGCGCAACGTCGGCCACCTGATGGGCAACCCGGCGATCCTGTGGGGCGCGGACGGCCGCGAGATTCCGGAAGGCATCCTCGATGCCGTCGTCTCGACCGCGATCGCGCTGCACGACCTGAAGCCCGGCGCCGCGGCGGGCGGCATCCGTAACAGCCGCGCCGGCAGCATCTACATCGTCAAGCCCAAGATGCACGGGCCGGACGAAGTCGCGTTCGCGTCGGAGTTGTTCGGCCGCGTCGAGGCGCTGCTGGGGCTCGCGCCCTCCACCGTCAAGCTCGGCATCATGGACGAGGAGCGGCGCACGAGCGTGAACCTGAAGGCGTGCATTGCCGCCGCGGCGAGCCGCGTTGCCTTCATCAACACCGGCTTTCTCGACCGCACCGGCGACGAGATGCACACCGCGATGCGCGCCGGGGCTATGCTGCGCAAGGGCGACATGAAGACGACGCCGTGGATCCAGGCCTACGAGCGCAGCAACGTTCTGGTCGGACTCGAATGCGGGCTGCGCGGCAAAGCGCAGATCGGCAAGGGCATGTGGGCGATGCCCGACCTGATGGGCGCGATGCTGCAGCAGAAGATCGTCCATCCGCAGGCCGGCGCCAACACCGCCTGGGTGCCGAGCCCGACGGCGGCGACGCTGCACGCGCTGCACTACCACCAGGTCGACGTCTTCGCGGTGCAAAAGCGCCTCGAGAAGACCGACTTCGACGCCGAGCGCGACGCGCTGCTCGCGGGGCTCTTGACGGTGCCGGTCGTGAAGGCCGCGAAGTGGAGCGACGCCGAACGCCGCGAGGAGATCGAGAACAACGCGCAGGGCATCCTCGGCTACGTCGTGCGCTGGGTCGATCAGGGCGTCGGCTGCTCGAAGGTGCCCGACATCCACAACGTCGGCCTGATGGAAGACCGCGCGACGCTGCGCATCAGCAGCCAGCACATTGCGAACTGGATGCTGCACGGCGTCGTCACGAAGGCGCAGGTGCGCGCGACGCTGAAGCGCATGGCCAAGGTCGTCGACGCCCAGAACGCCGGCGACCCGGCGTACCGCAACATGGCCGGACGGTTCGACGAATCGGCCGCCTTCCAGGCCGCGAGCGACCTCGTCTTCAAGGGCCTCGTGCAACCGAGCGGCTATACCGAGCCGCTGCTGCACGCCTGGCGCGCGAAGGTGAAGGCACAAGGCTGAGGGGCAGGCGGCAGGCGCCTCGGAGACTCAGCCCTCGATCTGAATCTCCCACAGCGGGCGCCGCGGCGCGGCCGGCAGGGCCCGCGCGGGAACGCCGATCCGCAGCAGCAGCTGCGCAGGGCCGGCGCATCCCGCCAGCTCCTGCAGCCTGGGCCGCAGGGCCGCCACCTGCACCGGCTGATTCAGGTGCGACGCCTGCACGCCCTGCCGCACGCCCAGCAGGAGCAGCCGCTGCAGCGCCTGGCCTGCGGCGAGCCAGTCGCGCGCGCCGTCGCCTTCGGTCGACAGCACCGCCAGCACCGGCGACTCGTCGGCCAGCTGCCGGTCGCTGGCGGCGACGCCGCCGCCCATATCGAAGGTGCGCACCACCGCCTGCGCCAGCGGCACCGCAAGCGCCGGCAGCGTCAAGCCGTCGCCGCGGCGCCGCGGGTGCATCCACGCCGCCAGTTCGCGCCGCCAGCTCGGGTTCGCCCAGAGCACGGCATCGCCCTCGGCGACGAGCGCGGCCGCACCCAGGCGCTGTTCGCTGCGCTCGAGGAGGGTCAGGGTCGCGCCTTCGCTCGCCGCTGCCTGGACCAGCAATTGCAGGGTCCGCGGATCGACCGCCGTCGCCGCGAAGCGTTCGCGGCAGGTGCGGCGCTCGGCGATCGCAGACGCGAGCTCGGCGTCCGCCAGCGGCGCGGAAGCACGCGCAAGGTGCACGCGGGCCAGCAAGTCGTCGTGCGATGCGCCGGCCAGCACCTCGACCTCGCTCTGCAGGCCGGCCGCCGCGGCCGCGATCCGGACATTCAGCAGCGCGCAGCCGCAGCTGATCGTCAGCTCGCGATCCTGCGGATCGTTCACCGGCAAGGCGCGGATGCGGTCGGCGAGCAGTTCGATGCTCCAGCCGCGCAGCCGGAATAGCCACGGCTGCGTATTGTGGCTGGACGGGGCGAGCGAAGCGGCCCGCACCAGCGCTTGCAGGTCGGGGGCGGCGGAGCGGTTTGGCGTCATCTGATCCTCCTTGTCGATCTGCGCTTCGTCCGAGCATGGCGCCGCAGCCCGCTCGAGGCCCATTCGGCACCGCATCATGCCGTCGGCGGGCGCGGCTCGATTGCGTGCAGTCAATCGCCGCCGACATACCAAAGCCGCGATTCCCACCTCGCCGGTAGAGCGCTTGCGCCTCCCGCTGCGGCGCGCCGCGTCCTTCGTCGGACAATTTGGCTCACTGTCCCACACCGCCAGCCGACGCCGTGCCCCATTCCAGCCTGCCGCGCACGCGCGAATCGAGCGTCGTCCTGCGCGAGCGGCACGGGCCGGGCTATCGCTGGCGGGTGCTGGTGACGGTGATGATCGGCAACGTGGCGTCGATCATGTCGTCGACCATCGTCAACGTCGCGCTGCCCGATATGAGCCGCGTCTTCCACCTCGGGCAGGACCGGGCGCAGTGGCTGGCGGCCGGCTTCATGGCGGCGATGACGATCTCGATGCTGGCGACGCCCTGGCTGCTCGAGCGCCTGGGCTACCGCAGCGCCTACATGGCGGTGATCACGCTCTTGATGGCGGGCGGCATCGGCGGCGGCTTCGGCTGGAGCTTCGAATGGGTGCTTGCGATGCGCGTCGCCGAGGGCCTCGCCGCCGGGCTGCTGCAGCCGATTCCGACCATCATCATCATGAACGCCTTCGCCAGCCACGAGCAGGTGCGGGCGATGAGCCTGTTCAGCATGGGCGTCGTGCTCGCGCCCGCGGTCGGGCCCGGCATCGGCGGCGTGCTCGTCGATCTGTTCGGCTGGCGATCGATCTTCTTCTTCGTCGTGCCGTTCTGTCTGATCGCGCTGTGGATGGCACGGCGCTACCTGCCGCAAAGCGCGCCCGGCGGCGGCGAGATGCGCAGCGACCGGCGTTTCGACTTCGCCGGGCTCGCGCTGCTGTCGGTCGCGATCCTGGCGCTCCTGAACGGCATGGTCGATCTGCAGCGCGGCGTCCACGCCCAGGCCGCGGGGCTGATGGGCCTGGCGTTGCTCGCGCTCGGCGGCTTCGTCTACCGGCAGCGCCGCGCGGCGCATCCGCTGATGCAGCTCGGCATGTTCGGCCACGCGCAGTTCGCCTTCGGCAGCTGCGTCGCCTTCATGTACGGCGCGGCGCTGTTCGGCTCGACCTACCTGCTGCCGGTCTTCATGCAGATCGCGCTCGGCCTGCCGGCGTCGCAGGCCGGCGGGGCGCTGCTGCCGGCCGGCATCATGCTGTGGCTCACGATCGCGCTTGCCGGCCGGCTCGGCAATCGCTTCGCACTGCACCAGGTGGTCGCCTTCGGCCTCGCGCTGCTGGCGCTGTCGTTCGTGCTGATGCTCGCGGTGGACCTGTCCACGGCGGTCTGGGTCATCGCGCTGTGGATCGCGGTCGGCCGCATCGGCCTCGGGTTCGTGCTGCCGTCGCTCAACCTCGGCGCGATACGCGGGCTGCCGGCGGCGCTCATCCCGCAGGCGTCGAGCGGCGTCAATTTCATGCGTCAGTTCGGCGGCGCGGTCGGCGTCAGCCTGGCCGGCATCTTCGTCGAGTGGCGGCTGCTGGCGCATGGCGCGAGCCTGCCGTCGGCGGCGGGCGCCGCCATCGCGCGCGCGCCGTCGTCGGTCGCCGCATTTCACGAAACCTTCCTCCTGCTCGCGGCGTTGACGCTGGTCGCGATCGTCGCCGCGTGGCGCATGCGCGCGCCCGCCGCGCCGTAGGCGCAAGGGCGGGCGCAACGGGTATTCTTCGGTCCGCTCGAAACGGACGCCGCCTGTCGATGAACCCTGCATCCACCACTGCCGAGATCGCGCTGCCTGCGGCCTGCGAGGTACTCGTGATCGGCGCCGGCCCGGCCGGCAGCGCCTGCGCACGGACGCTTGCGCGCGCCGGAGTCGATGTCGTGCTCGCCGATCAGTATGCGTTTCCGCGCGACAAGATCTGCGGCGACGGCCTGATCCCGGATGCGTTCGCCGCGCTGCGCGCACTCGGCGTGCTCGACGAGGTGATGGCCGTCGCCCAGCCGGCGAGCCACGTCGGCTGCATCGGCCCGCGTGGCGGCCGGCTCGACGTGCCGGGGACGATGGCGGTGCTGCCGCGCCGCCAGCTCGACGACATCCTGTGCAAGGCCGCGCTGCGCGCCGGCGCGCGCATGCTGCCGCCGGCGCGCTTCGAGGCGCCGATCGAGGAGGGCGGTGCGGTCG
>JACSRM010000233.1 GCA_014879745.1 Burkholderiaceae bacterium
TGATGCGCGACGGCAGCCTGTCGCAGGCGATGCGCGCGAGCATGTCGGTGCCGGGGCTGATGGCGCCGGTCGAGCGCGACGGCACCAAGCTCGTCGATGGCGGCCTGGTCGACAACGTGCCGATCGACGTCGTGCACCAGCTCTGCAAGCCCGATATCGTGATCGCCGTCAACGTCGGCTCGCCGCTGCTGAAGGCCGATCAGATCAAGTCGCTGTTGAGCGTATCGGCGCAGATGGTCAATATCCTGACCGAGCAGAACGTGAAGCAGTCGCTTGCGCTGCTCACGCCGGCCGACATCTACATCCATCCCGACCTGACCGGCATCTCGGCGGGCGACTTCAAGAAGAGCGCGACGACGGCGCAGCGCGGGCGGGAGGCGGCGCTGAAGGTGGCCGGCCGCCTCCAAAAACTCGCCGTCGACGAGGCGCAGTATGCAAGCTGGCAGGCGCACATCGATGTCGCGGTGCCGCCGCCACCGCGCGTCGACGCGATCGAGGTCGTCGGACTCGAGCACGTCAATCCGGCCGACGTGAGCCGCCTGATCACGCAAGAGCCCGGCAAGCCGCTCGATACCGCCGCCTTGAACCAGGACCTGCTGCGCGTCTACGGCGAGGGCTTCTTCGAGAGCGTCGACTATTCGCTGCTGCGCGAGCGCGATCGCAATATCCTGCGCGTGACACCGATCGAGAAGGCGTGGGGGCCGAACTATCTGCGCTTCGGGATCGCGCTGCTCACGGACCGCAGCACCGGCTCGACCTATGCGCTGCGCGCCGCCTATCACAAGACCTGGGTCAATGCACTCGGCGCCGAGCTCCTGGCAACGGCGCAGATCGGCAACAGCATGGGCGCCGGCCTCGACTTCTACCAGCCGCTCGACCCGGGCCAATCGTATTTCGCCGAGGCGGCCGTCGCGGCGCGGCGCGATTTCCTCTGGCTGTTCCAGAACGACAACAAGGTCGCCGAGTATGCGATCGTCGAATACGATGCCAGCGTCTCGCTCGGCGCGCGCATCGGCACCCTCGGACAGGCCCGCATCGGCTATCGCCAGACCTACAAGCGCGGCGACCTCTCGATCGGCTTTCCGGTCCTTCCGGAATACTCGGTCGACTTCGGCGGCTTCTTCGCAGGGATCGACCTCGACCGCAACGACAGGATCTACCAGCCGCGCAATGGCTGGGCGGCACAGGGCAGCTATTTCGTGCCCAACGGAAGCGACTACAGCAAGCTGGTCGCCGAGTTGCGCGGCGCGACGCAGATCGGCGCCGACTGGGTGGTGCAGGCGCGGGCGAGCTACCAGGGATCGCCGACCGGCGAGCTGCCGATCTACGACGTTGCCGAGCTCGGCGGTTTCCTGAACCTGAGCGCGTTCGCGCGCAAGCAACTGCTCGGCGACGACGCGACCTACGTCGGTTTGCGCATCGAGCGCATCCTGGGCGAAATGCCCTTGGGCATGCGCGGGGACATGCGGCTCGGTCTGGCGCTCGAAGCCGGCAAGTTCGGCCGGCTCTATACCGAGACCGAGCGCACCGGATGGCAGAACTCGGTCGGCATCTATCTCGGCGGCGAGACGCCGATCGGCCCGGTCTTCATCGGCTACGCCTATTCGCCCAGCAGCGGCTACTCGAACGCCTATCTGCTGGTCGGCGTACCCTGAGCGGCCGCCGTCACCAGCGCGGGTTGCCGACCCACTCCACGTTGCCGACGCCGATCTCGTTCGAGCCGGTCATCGTATTGCCGGGCAGACCGACGGATGCGCCGATGCCGGTGACTTCGACGCTGTAGTCGTCGCAGCCGCCGACGCCGCCGGCGACGAAGATCGCCAATGCGCTGGCCGCGAGAAGCCGGATGAATCTGGATTGCATGGTCGCCTCCTCCGACGCTTACGACGTCCACTTCTGCAGCGCGATCAGCGCGCCGCTCGGATCGGTGATCAACGCGAACGTCCCGTTGCGGACCTTGGGATGCGGAGCGACGAGTACCTTGCCGCCAAGGTCCCGCGCGCGCTGGGCGCTCGCCGCCGGGTCGGCGACCATCACCGAGACCAGCCATTGCGCTCGCATGCCTTCGATCGGCGTGCGCATGATCGCGGCCCGATCCCGCCCCTTCCTGAGCAGCAGGAAGGGCCGGTCGCCATCGAGTTCGGTGACGACCTCGAAGCCGGCGAGCGCCGAATAGAAGCTCGCCGCCGCGCGCGGATCGGGCACCAGCTCCTCGGTCCACAGGAAGTGATTCAGCGTCGGCCGCGGCGCGTCGGCCGGATCGCCGAACGAAGCGCGGACCAGACCGAGCGGCGCGCCCTGCGGGTCGAGGACGACGGCGGCGCGCCCGACCTTGGGCAAATCGAACGGCGCGAGCACGACGCTGCCGCCGGCCGAGCGCGTCTGCTGCGCGGCGCGGTCGACATCGGCCACCGACAGGAAGCTCAGCCACTGCGCGTTGGGTTGATCGGGAATCCTGCGCTCGGCCTTCGCGATGCCGCCGATGAACTGCCCGCCCGACTTGACGAGGGTGTAGGGCCGGCCCTGCGCGGTGCGCTCGACATATTCCCAGCCGAACAGCGCGGCGTAGAACGGCTTCACGAGCGCCGGGTCGTCCGTCATCAGGTCGCGCCAGACGAATTTGCCGATGAGCGGCGTCTTCGAGATGGACATGCCCGCCGGCGGCGCGACGCCGGGCGTCGTCTCGCAGCCGGAGACGACGAGCGCCGCCGCGAGGCCGAGGCCGGCGCGAAGCGCCGCGCGGCGGCGCGGATCGGTCTGGCGTGGGTGGTGGTGCCTCATCTCAATCGACCTTCGTCCATGTCTCGTCCGGGTCATAGGCCTTGATTCTCCTTGCCTTGGCGGCGGTGTCGGGGCCGAGATCCTTCTCGTAGACGAGTTCGCTCATGCTGCAGATGAAAGTCTTGACGCCAGAATTGCGGTACTTCGCCGGGTAGGCGATCAGCGCGACGCCGCCGATCAGCTTGCCGTTGGCGTAGTAGCTCATCGCGCCGTCCGGCGCATGCTTGCCCTGCGCCGTGAGGATGCGGTAGTAGTAGCCGTGATACGGCGTCGCGACCCCTTTGCGATAGCCCTGGGCGGCTTCGGCCAGCAGCGGCCCGGCGGGGCTTTGCGGTTCGCCTTCCCTGGCCGGCCAGTAGAGGCCGTCATGCTTGCCCGGCGACGAGACGATGCGGCCCGCATATTCGAGCAGGCCGTCGCCGTTGCGGTCGACCTCGGCATACTCGTCCTGCATATCGATGAAGGCGCGGCACGACTGGATCGTATCGAGTTCGTTGCGGCCGATGCGGCGCGCCAGCAGTTCCTGTTCGCCCGCCTTCGCGTCGAAACTCCAGCCGGCGTCGGACTTGACCATCGGTACCGGCATCGGCCACTCGGTCTCGCCGGTTGCGATCTGGGCCTTCGCGTCGCCGTCCATCTGGACGACATGCTTCGCATCGTATGCGGCGACGAACTGCGCCGCGGCGTCGCGGTCCGCGGCGGCATCGCCGGAATCGACGATCGCGGCGTGTCCGGGGCCGAGCAGGCGACCGACCTCCTTGTCGTCGTTCTTGCGCAGGGCGGCGACCAGCGCGTCGAAGCCCTCCTGCGGCGTCGCGAAATAGATGCGCTGCGGATGGGATCGCTTCGCGGCCGTCGTCACCGCGGCCGTATTCGTCTCGGCGGCGAGCGCCTGTGCGGCGGGGACCGACAACGCAAGAGCGGCCAGCAGCGCGAAGGCAAGCGGGCGCGGGCCCGGCGTCTGGTGAGCTTCAGGTTTCATCGTGGTTTCCATTGCAAGTCGGAATCGGACGTGCTGCGAGGCCGGCTCAGCGCCGCCCGCCGCGCCCGCCGCCGCCGCCGGCGCGGGCCGCGCCGCCGCCCCGCGGCGCAGCCGCCATGCTTGAGTGACCGCGGCTGGACGCCTGGCGCGCCTGCGCGCCGTTGCCGCCCGAGAATGCGCTCGCATGATCGCCGCGCGACGCGGCCGGGCGGTTGCCGCTGCCGAGTTCGGACATATTGCGCGACGCGGCGCCCGCATCACCGCGGCTGCCGGCCATATCGCGCGTACCGGCCTGGCCCCGACCGGGCGCTGCGTCGCGCGTTCCGGCGCCCGTCGCGGGGCGATTGCCGTGATCGCGCTGCGCCTCCTGCAGGCCCTTGCGGTCGTTCAATCCCGCGCCGCCGAGCGAATCCTCGCGGCCGCGGAACTGCTCGCGCGCCTGCACCGCCTGGCGGTCGTTCTGCCGGTATTTGTCGCGCGAGCCGGCGTCGCGGTACGGCACCGCACCGCGATGGTTGACGTTGTGGTTCCAGTTGGTGTTGCTGATATTCGTGCGGTTGAAATTGTTGTAGCGGTTGACGTTGATATTCACGTCGTGGTTGTGCCAGCCCCAGCCGCCCCACAGCGCCGCGCCGGCGGCAATGCCCGCGCCCCAGAAGAAGCCGCCGACGAATGCAGCGCCGGGCGGATACCAGTAGGACGGGTAGTAGGGCGGGTAGGCCGGATAGCCCCAGGCGCCGTAGACGACGGTCGGCTGGTAGACCGGCACGTAGACGATCTGCGGATTGGCCGGCTCGATGATGATGTACTGCTTGTTGTCGGCCTTCTGGACCTCGACCTTCTGCTGCTCGTTGCTTTGCAGGTGGCCGGCCGTCTGCGCTTTCGCGCGCAGCGACTGGATCGTATCCATCACCTGATCCTGCTGGGCGAGGAAGGCGTCGCCGAGCTTTTGCGTCCAGGCCAGATCCTGGTTCATCCGATCGAGCACATCGGGAAAGGCGGTGAGCGACTTGACGCTCTCGTCCCAGCTCTGCTTCTGGAGCGCATCCTCGAGCGCCTTGCCCTCGAGAGACGCATTCGCCTTGCGCCAGCGCGCCGCCTCGACGATCTCGAGCGGGTAGGTCGAGGCCATCATGATCTGCGACAGCAGCGCATCCGGGTAGAGCGCGATCGGCGCCAGCATCGATTCGAGCTCGCCCTGCGAGAACGGCTGCGCGGCTGCGGTGCCCTGCGGCGCCGCCGCGGCCGAGGTTGCGGTTTGCGCCCAAGTCACCGGCGTAAAGCCGATCGCAAGCGATAGGACGACGGGAAGAGCCGGCTTGCAGTTCATCGATCGAGCCCCTGGAAATTGAAGAATTCTAGGCGCTGCATACGTTCGAAAGCGGCGTCCTGGCTTGGCCAGAATCAGGAATGGAAAAGCGGCGGCGGCGCGCTGCGCAGCGGCGCTTCACGGCGACGGGCAGTGGCGAACGGCGTCAAGCGTCGTCGGCCGCCTTGCCAAGCGCCCCGGCATCGCTGATCCAGGCATCGACCAGCGTATAGGCGACGGCCAGCACCACGGGCCCGATGAAGATGCCGATCAGGCCGAAGGCGAGCAGCCCGCCGATCACGCCGGCGAAGATCAGCAGCAGCGGCAGGTCGGCACCGCGCCGGATGAGCACCGGCCGGATGAAATTGTCGATCGTCATCGCAAGCGTGCCGAAGACGAGCACGACCACGCCGTCGAACGTTTCGCCGCTCCAGAAGACCCACGCGATCGCCGGAATCATGACGAGAAAGGGCCCGATCTGCGCGATGCACAGCATCAGCATCAGCGCGGTCAGCGGGCCAGCCAGTGGCACGCCGGCAAGCGCGAGGCCGATGCCGCCGAGGCTGGCCTGAATCACGGCCGTGATCCCGACGCCGAGCGCGACGCCGCGGATCGCCTGACCGCCGAGCGTGACCGCCGTCAGCCCGTAGTTGCCCGCCAGACGCCCGCCGAAGCGGCTCACCGCGCGCGCGGCGGTCTCGCCGCCGGCATACATCAGCGCCGAGAGGGCGACGATGAGTAGAAACTGGACGAACAAGACGCCCAGGCTGCCGGCCTGCGAGACCGACCACTTCGCGATATCGTCCGCATACGGCATCACCTGGCTGATCAAGTCCTGCGGTCTGATATCGGCCAGCTTGAGCCAGGCGTCCTGCGCCAGCTCGCCGGCGAAGGGAATGCCGGGCAGCCAGTCCGGAGGCGCCGGCATGCGAAAGTTGATCACCGCCTTCGCGGCGTCCACGATCGCCGTCGAATGCTTGACGATGGTGCCGATCGCAAACATCAGCGGCGTGACGAAGAGCAGCAGCAAGAGCAGCGTCATGACACCGACGGCGAGATAGCGCCGATGCCACAGCCGGGCCTCGAACCACAGCATCAGCGGCCAGGTGGCGACGACGATCATCGTCGCCCAGATCGTCGCCGCGAGGAACGGCCGCAGAACCCAGAAGACGGCGATGATGAGCCCGCCGATGGCCAGCACGCCGAGCGTCGTGCGCACGAGATCGCGCGGAGCCTGTTGCATACGCAATCCTCTATCGAAGGTTCGGGATGGTGATCGGCGCGGCAGGGCGCACGTTCAGGAGCGCAGCTTCCAGGCGCCCGCGCTGTCGCGGCAGAAGGTGTGCACGCTCTGTGCGCTGCGCGCGCGGTATCGGGTCGCGATCTCGAGTTCGCGGCACGCCATGTGGTCGGCGGTAAAGCTGCGCCGCGGCGTGACGCTGCCCTGCGCCGGCGTCTGCTCGCTCTTCCACGCGAGTGTCGTTCCATCGGCGTTGTCCGCCAGCGCCTTGTCGATCGCGCCGAGCAGCAGGCGGTTGTCGTCGGCGTTGAAGCGCGAGATCGGTGACGCCGCGAGCTCGCCGACGATCTGCCCGCTGGCCGCGCCGGCAAGGGCCAGACCGGCTGCGGCGAAGAGGAGGGCGATGGCTTTCATCTGACCGGGGGCATGCGAGTTCGGAGCGGCGATTGTGCACGAGCGCGCCTCGCGCTTATGATTTCCGCCCCACCCGTACCGCGGAGGGATGCGCGATGACCGAACGCTTCGACCTGCAGCGCCACGTGCTCGGCCCGTTGCTCACCTATGGGCTGTGGTCGTGGAGTGCGAATGTCTTTCGCCCGGCGCTGGTGATGAAGAGCCTCGGGCTGTACCGGCCGCAGGCGCTCGGCCAGCCGCCGGCACCGGGCAAGCTCGACGGCGGCGGGCCGCAACTCTCGAAGACGCTCGCCGAACCGCTGCTGCTCGCCAACGCGCCGGGCCACTACGACTCGGTGGTCGAGTTCGACCACTGCTCCGACGACTACGAGGCGGCGGTCAAGCCGTTCTCGCAGCCGGTCTTCGACGAACTGCTCGGCCTGCTGCTGAACCACCTCGCGCCCGATGCGCGCATCCTCGATCCGAGCTGCGGGCCCGGCATCGAGGCACTCGCGCTCGCGCGGCTGGTGCCCGACGGCGAGGTCGTCGCGGCCGATCTGTCGCGCGGCATGGTCGAGACCGCCTGGCGCAATGCGCGCGAGGCGGGACAGACGAATATGGCTTTCGTGCAGGCCGATGTCGGCGACCCGCCGCAGATCTTCGACGCCTACTTCGACGTCGTTTGCTGCTGCCTCGCGTTCCACCACTACCCGGACGGCGCGGCCGCGGTGCGGGCATTTCGACGCGTGCTGCGCCCGGGCGGCATGGCCTTCGTCGCCGACCCGGGGCCGAAGTGGTTCAACGATATGAGCGCGCCCTGGGCCAGGCTCGCCGATCCGGGCTTCGTGCAGCACCGCACCGGTGCCGAGTTCCAGACCCTGTTTCGCCAGGCCGGATTCGCCGACGTCTACTGGGTCGAGGCGCTGCCCGGGATCGGCATCACGGTCGCCTCGAGCTGACCCTGCGCACAGGCGTGCCGCCCGTGAGCGACGCGACCGCCGGCCAGCCGCCCTACGACCGCGAGGTCGTCAACGACGCGCTGTCGTGCGTGCGCGCCGCGATTGCCGACAAGATCGGCGCCTACCTCGACGCACGCGCGTCCGAGACCGGCGCCTATGCGGGGCTGTACCGCCTGCTGCGCGACTATCCGTTCCGCCAGGGCAAGATGCTGCGGCCGGCGATGTGCATCGCCGCCGCCCGTGCGCTAGGCGCACCCGGCCACGCCGCGCTGACCGTGGCCAGCGCGCTCGAGCTCTACCACAACGCCTTCCTGATCCACGACGATATCGAGGACGGCTCGGAATCGCGCCGCGGCGCGGCGACGCTGCACCGGCAGGTGGGCGTCGCGCGTGCGATCAACGCCGGCGACGCGACGAACGTGATGTCGGTCGGGCTGCTGCTCGAGAACCTGTCGGTGGTCGGCGTCGCCAAGGCGCTGCACCTGCTGCACGAAATCGAGCTGATGGCCCGCCAGAGCGCCGAGGGGCAGGCGATGGAACTCGACTGGGTGAACGACAACGCCGCCGCGCTGACCGACGCCGACTATTTCGCGATGTGCACCAAGAAGACCTGCTGGTATTCGTTCATCACGCCGCTGCGCGCCGGGACGATCGTCGGCTGGCCGACCGGCGCGGACGCCGCGATCGGCCCGGCGATCGAGGCGATCACGCGCTTCGGCGCGGCCATCGGCATTGCCTTCCAGGTGCAGGACGATCTGCTCAATCTGCAAGGCCAGGCCGAGGCCTACGGCAAGGAGATCGACGGCGATCTGTACGAGGGCAAGCGCACGCTGATGCTCAACCATGTGCTGCGCGCGAGTCCTCACGCGGCCGAACTGCTCGCCATCCTCGCGACGCCGCGCGAGCGCAAGACGCCGGCGCAGATCGCGCGGCTGCGCGACGAGATGATACGCTGCGGCAGCATCGACCACGGCTGGGACGTCGCGCGCCGGCATGCGGCGCTCGCCGCGGAGCTGCTCGCCGGGCTCGACTTCCTCGCCGAGCGCACGCCGCTCGCCGCCGACGAGGCGTGGGCCTGCGCGGTGGTCGATGCGCGCTTCCTGCGCGAGTTGGTGAATTACGTGATCTACCGTAACCTCTGACCCCACGGAGCCGAGCCATGCCTGCCGCCCCCCGCGCCGACCTCGAAGCCCGCGCCGGCATGGTGGTCGCGCTGCGCCTTGCGCTGCGGAACCGGATGATGGCGGCGGCGCTCGTGCGGCCGACGGTGGACGACTGGGTCGCGAGCGATGGCGACATCCTGCCGGCATCCGCCCGCATCGAGCCGGCCTATGCCTACCTGCTGCAGGGCGCCGAGATCCGGCAGACGGTAACGCTGCGCGTGCCGGCGCACCTGGCCGCCGGCGCGACGCTCGCGACGACGCTGCGCTTCCCGGGCATCGGCGAGACCGGCGTGCCGTTGACGCTGACGGTGCTGGCGCCGGGCGAGCCGGGCGCGCTGCCTGCGGCGCTCGAAGTCCCGCTCGATATCGCGCTGCCGATCGGCGAAGAGCCGGCAGCCGGCGGTGGCGACGAATTCGGCTCGGTCGCGCAGGCGAGCTACAGCCTGGTCGCGGGCCTTGCCGGGCTCGATCTGCTGCCGGCGCGCTGGCTCGTCGCCGAACTGCTGGCCGCCGTGGCGCGCGTCGGCGACGCGGTGCTCGCCACCGAAGCCGGCGCGGCGCGCTTGCAGCGGCTCGGCCGCACGCGGTTCTTCAAGAACGGCGTCGTCTCGTTCGCGTCGGCGCAACTGCCGCGCTGGGTGCTGTCGGGGCTGTCGGCTGCATCGGGCCTCTCCGCGGCGCTCGGCGGGCCGCAGAGCCAGGGCCAGCTGCTGACGATCTGGGAGCGCTGGCTGCTCGGCCTGGCCGACGCCGATATCGAACTCGGCGGCCCGCGCACCGAAGTCAAGCTGCCCGACGCCCAGTTGCAATCCTTCGCGGCGTCGCTCGGTACACATGCCGACCGCTGGTTCGCGAGCCTGCTGCTCGGCCTGGCCGCACTGTCGCCGCGCATCGACGCCGCGCTGACGCAGATCGAGTCGCTTGCGCCCGAGCCGCCGCCGGACGAAAGCGGCGGCGGCGATAGCGGCGGCCCGGGCGCCGACGACGTGCTCGGCGAGGGCGGCTCGCTCGGCCGCTGAGCCGGGCCGCGCAGGGTACGGACGATGGCAGCGTCGGCCGCCGGGCTCGTCGAGCGGATCGAGGCGCTGCGCATCCCGGCCCAGCCGCAAGCCGCAGCGCACGACTGGAAGGACTGGTATCACGTCGTGCTGCTGCACCCGGCCAGCGGCTGGCGCGTGATCGCGAATCTGAATCTCGCCGGCGGCGGGCCCGACGCGCAGTTGCAGTGGACGCTGGTCGTGCACCGCCCGGGCGGCGCCTGCGGCGTGAGCCTGCACGGCGCGAGCCGGTCGCAACCGTGGCACGCCGGCATGGTGACGGCGCGGCCGCTGCACATCGCGGGCGACGAGGCCGTCTTCGGCTTCGACGGCGAGTGCATCACGCTGCGCATCGCGCCGCGCGACCTCGATCTGCAGCTCTCCCTGCATGCCGCGCCGGCGGCGACGCCGCTGCTCGTCACCGACGGCGCGCCGTTCGGCAGCGGCTTCATCGGCTGGGGCTTGCTGGCGCGGATGCGCGCCGAAGGCCAGATCGCCGTCTGCGGGGAAACAGCGCCGATCGGCGACGCCTGGTTCTGCTACCACGACCACAATTTCGGCCGCTTCCGCTGGGGCGAGGATTTCGGCTGGGAGTGGCTCGTGGCTCACATCACTTGCGAGGGCGAGGTGGTGACGGTGGTCGTCGACTGGCGCTGCGACCGCGCCCACGCATCGGGCGGGCTGCCGTATCTTTTCGTGCTGGCCGGCGGCGCGCTGCGCAAGGTCTTTCTCGGCCCGGCGATGCGGCTGCGCTGGTCCTGGAACGACGCCGCGCAACTGCCGCCGCGTCTGCCCGGCGCGATGGCGACGCGCCTGGCCGACCTGCCGGTGCGCACGCCGCGCGCGATCACGCTGGACGCCGCCGACGAACGTGACCGCATCACGCTCACCGTCGCGGTCGATGCCTATCTCGAGATCGTCGCGCCGGACAACCGCGGCAGCGCCTTTGCCCGGATCGGCGAGAGCAGCGGGGCGGCCGCGCTCGAACTGCGCCTCGGCGGGCGCCGGCTCGAAGGCCGGGGCCTGGCCTACGCGGAGTACACGCAGTGAGGCCGATGAGCACGCGCGAAGCGCAGCTCGCGGACTGGCTGCAAAGGCTGGTCGCGCTGCTGCAGGCGGGCGGCGGCACCCTTGCGCAGCAACTCGTGGCCGCGGTCGCGGGCCGCGGCGCGCTGCTCGTGCTCGACGATGCGCAGCTTGCGCTCGACGCGGCGACGAACGGGAGCGGCGTGCTCGAGCTGCACATCACCGCCGCCGAGGCCGACCTGCCGGAGCGCTGCGCGACGACCGCCGAGACGCTGCGCGCGATCGTCGATGGCCGCCGGCTGCTCGATGCGGCGGTCGCGGACGGCAGCCTTGCGCTGCGCGCGCCGCTGCCGGCGCTGCTCGCGTTTCACGAGCTCGTGCTGATGGCGATCGCGCACGGCCCCCGAGATGCCGGGCTGCGCCAGCTCTGGAGCGAGTTCGACGCCGCCTGGCCGCACGCGCAAAGCCCGTCGTGCGCGCCGATCGGCGCACAGGCGGCACTCCACGGCGGCTTGCGCCGCTTCGTGCCGGAAGACGTGCAGCGCTCGCGCAGTCCGCTCGCCGGTGCGCCGGGGCCGATGGGGGCGGCGCCTTGACGGTCGCGGCTTCGATGACCAGAATCGACTCTGCTCGGCCCCGGGGAATGCAGATGGGTTCGTTCCGAAGGATCTCGTTCGGATTGAAGCAGGCGGTGCGGCCGGAGATCGAGAAGGTCTTCGCAAGCCGGCTTGTCGACCATGTCCGCGAGCATGACTTCCGCCTCGATCTGGGTGCACTGCAGCTGCGCCTGCCGCGCCGTTTCGGCCTCTGCCACGGTGTCGAACGCGCCATCCAGCTGGCGCACGAGACGCGGCTGCACTTTCCCGACGCGCGGCTGTTTCTGACCGACGAGATCGTGCACAACCCGGCCGTCAACCGGCGGCTGCAGCAGCTCGGCTACCGCTACCTCGGCGGGGGCTACGCCGACGGCACGACGATCGATGCACTCGGCCCGGACGACGTGGTCGTGCTGCCCGCCTTCGGCGCCGAGACGCCGCTCATCGATCGCCTGCGCGAGCGCGGCGTGCAGCTCGTCGATACCACCTGCGGCGAGGTGATGACGGTCTGGAAGCGCGTGCGCGAATATGCGCGCGACGGCTTCACCACCGCGATCCACGGTGCGCCGCAGCACCAGGAGACGCGCGCGACGCTGAGCCGTGCCGACCATGAGGATCCCTTCCTGCCGCAGCGGCTCGGCGCGCGCGGCGCCTGGATCGTGGTGCGCGACATCGGCGACGCGAGGGCGCTCGCGCGCTTCATCGCCGGCCGCGACGGCGCCGAGACCTTGCGCGAGCGGTTCGATGGCTGCCTGTCGCCCGGCTTCGATCCGGCGTCGGACCTGCGCCGCGTCGGCATCGCCAACCAGACGACGATGCTCGCCGGAGAGACGCTGAAGGTGCAGGAGATCGTGCGTCTGGCGTTCGTCGAGCGCTATGGCGAGCAGGGGGCCGCGACACGTCTGCGGCTTGCCGATACGGTGTGCTCGGCGACGCAGGACCGGCAGGATGCGCTGCTCGCGCTGATCGACGAGCCGCTCGATCTGCTACTGGTAGTCGGCGGCTACAACAGCGCGAATACGACGCATCTGGCCGAGCTCGCGCGTACGCACGGCGTCGCCGCGTTCCACATCGAAGCGGCGCAATGCCTGCACGACCGGCGCACGCTGCACAGCTGGGATGCGGCGGCGCGGCGCGAGATGCCGTTGCCCGGCTGGTGGCCGGCGCATGCGCCGGTGTGCATCGGCGTCGCTGCGGGCGCGTCGACCCCCGATGCGCGCATCGGCGAAGTGCTGCTGCGCCTGGCGCAGCTCGCGGATGTCGCGGTGCCCACGCTCGACG
Organism: Burkholderiaceae bacterium; assembly: GCA_014879745.1. Taxonomy (GTDB): domain Bacteria; phylum Pseudomonadota; class Gammaproteobacteria; order Burkholderiales; family Burkholderiaceae_C; genus CAIKUF01. Next base: position 12,768 of record JACSRM010000233.1, read on the forward strand.
CCGAGCCGGCGGGCGTGGCTGCAATGAGCTGAACGAACCGACGAAGGAGCTGGCATGGGCAAGGGCATACCCGACAAGTTCACGCTGACGCTGGCCGGAGGCGCTGATCTCGATCTCGACAATATCCGGGTCAAGGAGATCCCGCCGATCAACAGCGCGATCACGTCGATCGCGCCGCTCACGCTCGAGCCGGTGAGCCTCGCGATCACGCAGCTGCCGACGATCAAGCTCGACCTCGCGGTCAAGGAGCTGCCGAAGATCGATATGGATATCGGCCTCAAGCCGACGCGGGTGTCGATGCCGATGAATACCCATGTCTGCCTGAAGGTGCTCGGCCTGAAGCTGCTCGACCTGTCGCTGTGCGGCGAGAACATGGTCATTCTCGAACCGTACGTGCCGCGGCGCGCCGAGATCGGCTGCAGCTGACGCGAAGGAGCGCGCGATGGCAAACGTGCAATCGATGCCGCCCCGGCTGAGCGTGGGTTCGCGGCGCCTGGTGCTGATCGGGGCGCCGCCGCTGCTGGAAGGCGTTCTCGCGCTCGCCAACCCGGGCGGCGAGAAGCTCAAGCTGAAGTCCGGCCTTGTCCAGCTGAAGGATTCGCCGTGGGGCGATCCGCACCTGCCGCTGCAGCTCACGGTCTCGGCGCGGGTGGCCGGCGGACTGGCGGTGCAGGTGCCGGTGACGCTCACCGTCGACCCGCGCATGCCGCCCGGCAACTACGCCGGCGAGCTGCGTTTCGAAGGTGACGACAAGCCACGCGAGGTGCGGTTGAAGGTGCTCGAACACCGCGCTGTCGTCGTCGCCCCGGCGAGCTTCGAACTGCAGGGTGCGCCGGGGGCGAGCCTGACCGTGCCGGCGGTGGTTGCCAACCTCGGCAATGTGCCGTTCACGTTGCCGAAGGTCGCGCTCGTCGCGCTCGGCGAAGACTCGGCGGTGACGCAGCTGTTTCACGTCGCGATGGCAAACAAGGGCGCGCAGGGCCACGTCGCGGCGCTCGACGCCTATGCCCAGCTGGTCGCCGCCGCCGAGGTCGATGCCGCGAAGGTCGTGATCGGCGCCGGCGCGGGCGAGCCGATCGCGCCGGGCGAAAGCCTCGAGACCAGCTTCACGTTCGAGCTGCCAGCACGGCTCGCGCGTCACCGCAGCTACCACGGCAGCTTCAGGATCGGTCGCGCATCCTGCAGCGTCGACCTGGAAGTCGGCGCCGAATCGGCCATCGAGCTGGCGGCGCCGTCGCGGACCACTGGCAACCGCACGACGAGCCGCAAGTGACCCCTTGCCCAAGGAGCGAAAGATGAGCCAAAGTCATGCGCGTGTATTCAGCGGCCAAAGCGGCGAGCGGGGCATCGATACGCTGCTCGACGATCTGCCGGGCCTGCTGTCGTCGGCCGCGAACCAGTATCTGGCGCTGCTCAGGCGCAGTTCGCGTCTCGTCGAGGGCCTGCTGCCCGGCGGTCTGCTCGAAGGGGCGAACGCTTGCTGTGCGGTGCCGACGCAGGATTGCCCGCCGCATTGCATCGCCGAGATCTGCTGGGAAGGCTGTGCCTGCGAACCGCAGCGCGCGACCGTGACAGTGAAGAATACCGGCAGCCAGACGCGCAATTTCGCATTCATCGCCGGCACGCTCGGGCCGGCGAAGGTCGAGGTATCGCCGCCGCAGGCGCAGCTTGCGCCGGGTCAGTCGGTGGCGGTGGAGGTGCTGGTGCCGGGCAACCAGGGGCTGAAGGAGGGCGAGACCTATACGGGCGAGATGCTGATCCGCGGCGCGTACGAGCAGTGCGTGAAGCTCGCGCTGCGCGTCGTGCCGGCCACCGTGCCCCAGATCAGCGTCGAGCAGGGCGAGGTGCCGGAACATATCTCCGAGTTGAAGTGGTATCGGCACTGGCAATGCATCGAGCCGTGCGCCACGACGCGGCAGCCGGACAATCCGAATGTCGACCGGCCGCCGACGGTGACGACCAACGTGCCGCCCGCGATCGCAACGCCGACCGCTGCCGCGCCACCGGGAGCGCCAGCCGCCGGCAAGACGGCACCCCGGGCCGCGGCCAGCAAGCGGCGGCGTTGAACATGGCGACCTACGGCGACGAACTCAGGTCTCTGTTCTCGCGCAACCTGCAGGCAAACCTGAAGCTGCTCGATCGGGCCGGCGGCGTGCTTCGCGAGGCCGGTCGCGCGGCGCGCGAGCCGAAGCGCCTGCGCGGCGCCGATGCGAAGGCACTGGTCGGCGACCTGCTGCAGTTGCAGCTCGACTACTACGCGCGGCTGTCGGATCAGAGCGTGCAGTATTTGAACACCGTCGTTGCCCTCGCCGAGCGGGCGGTTGCGCCGCCAGCGGCAATCCCCGATACCGCGGCCAGCGCCACCGTGCTGAGCGGCCGCGCAGGCGAGACGCTCGCCTTCCAGTTCGCACTCGACAACCCGAACGATCAGGCGGTGAGCGCCGCGATCGAGAGCCGCGAATGGCTGGGCCGCGACGGCACGCGCGTCGCCGCCGACAGTCTGAGTTTCGAGCCGGCCGCGACCGTCGTCGAGCCGAAGGAGAACCGCACCGTCCTCGGGCGCATCGCGATCGACGACCGCTTCGCCCCCGGCGTCACGTACGACACGCTGATCCGTGTGGCCGGCTTTCCCGGCCGCGAGGTGGCGATCACGCTCGCCGTCGGCGAGGCGGCGACGCCCCCGAAGCCGGCCTGACGCCTGCTCGACGACAGCGCGCCGCGTGCGGCCCGGATAATCCGGCGCATGACGGATGCACAGGAATGGCTGACGGTCGAATCGCTCGATCTCGAGGCGCAGGGTGTCGCGCGCAATGCCGCCGGCAAGGTCGTTTTTGTCGAGGGCGCCCTTCCGGGCGAAACAGTGCGGGTCAGCGTCTCGCGCCGCAAGGCGCATTGGGAGCGTGCCAGCGCGGTCGAGATCCGGCGCGAAAGCGCGCAGCGCGTGCGGCCCGCATGTCCGCACTTCGGCTTGCATGCCGGCGCCTGCGGCGGCTGCAAGGTGCAGCATCTTCACGCCGCGGCGCAGGTGGCGGTGAAGCAGCGTGCGCTGGAGGACAGCCTGCAGCACATCGCCAAGGTGCGCCCAGCGCAGATGCTGCGCGCGATCGAAGGGCCGGCGTTCGGCTACCGCCATCGGGCCAGACTCTCGGTGCGCCACGTGCACAAGAAGGGCGTGGTGCTGGTCGGGTTTCACGAGCGCAAGTCGAGCTACGTGGCCGACATGTCGACGTGCGCCGTGCTGCCGCCGCACGTCAGCGCGCTGCTGCTGCCGCTGCGCGAACTGATCGGCGCGATGGAACAGCGCGACCGGCTGCCGCAGATCGAACTGGCGGCCGGCGATGCGGCGACCGCGCTCGTGCTGCGCCATCTCGAGCCGATAAGCGACGCCGACCTGGCGCGCCTGCGCGCGTTCGGCCAGGCGCACGGCGTGCAGTGGTGGCTTCAGCCCAAGGGGCCGGAGACGGTGACGCCGCTCGACGCGGGTGACGCGAGGCTCGACTACGCGCTGCCCGAGTTCGGCCTCACGATGCCCTTCTTGCCGACCGATTTCACCCAGGTCAACCCGCATATCAACGGCGTGCTCGTCGGCCGCGCGCTGCGCCTGCTCGAGCTGCAGTCCGGCGACCGCGTGATCGACTGGTTCTGCGGCCTGGGCAATTTCACGCTGCCGATCGCAACGCGCGCGCGCGAGGTGCTCGGGGTCGAAGGCAGCGAGACGCTCGTCGCACGCGCTCTCGGCAATGCCGCCGCGAACGAGAAGGCCCATCCCGGACTCGCGCGCCGCGCGCGGTTCGCGACCCGCAATCTGTTCGAGATCACTCCGCAGGCGCTGGCGGGCGACGGCACGGCCGACAAGTGGCTCGTCGATCCGCCGCGCGAGGGCGCATTCGCGCTCGTCAAGGCGCTGGCGGAACTGGTTGCCGATTCGAGCCGGGCTGGCGAATGGCAGCCGCCGCAGCGCATCGTCTACGTCAGCTGCAACCCGGCGACGCTCGCTCGCGACGCCGGGCTGCTCGTCCATCAGGCCGGCTATCGCTGCACCGCAGCGGGCGTCGTCAACATGTTCCCGCATACGGCCCACGTCGAAAGCATCGCGGTCTTCGAGCGGGAATGAGTTGCAACCCAAAGCGAACGGGGCCCGAAGGCCCCGTTTCGCAAGTCGATCAGCGGTGGCGGCGCGTCAGTCGCTGTTGCCGCCGAAGATGCCCAGCAGCGCGAGCAGCGACTGGAAGACGTTGAAAAGGCTCAGGTAGACGCCGAGCGTCGCCGTGATGTAGTTCGTCTCCTCGCCGTCGCGCACGCGCTTCAAGTCGTGCAGGATGAAGAGCGAGAAGATGCCGATCGCGAGCACCGAGAGCGTAATCATCAACGGCCCGGACTGGATGAACACATTGGCGATGCCGGCCACCAGCAGCATGATGACGCCGATGAAGAGCCACTTGCCCATGTTGCTGAGGTCGCGCTTGATGACGGTGGACATCGTCGCCATGCCGAAGAAGACGAGGGCGGTGCCGGTGAAGGCCGTCATGATGAGCCCGGTGCCGTTGGACAGGCCGAGCACGGCGCCGATCAGGCGCGAAAGCATCAGGCCCATGAAGAACGTGAAGCCGAGCAGCACCGGCACGCCGGCGGCGGAGTTCTTTGTCTTCTCGATCGCGAACATCAGGCCGAAAGCGCCGCCGAGGAAGACGATCAGGCTCAGGCCTCCCGACATCGTCGCGGTGATGCCGGTGGCGACACCGATCCAGGCGCCGAGCACGGTCGGGATCATCGACAGCGCGAGCAGCCAGTACGTGTTGCGCAGTACCCGGTTGCGCTGGGCAACGACATCCGCGCTGCCGGTACGGCCGGCGTAGACAGGTTGCAGGGTCTGATTCATTGAGCCTCCAGTGTGGGTGGGGGAAGTTGCACGGGGTCTGATCCCGCGCGCACCATTCTAGTTCCCTTCATCGCGATACGGGCATGTCGTGCGCTCGAAGCAGCCCCGGTACCCTGCTGGCGAGGCCCGGCGACGGCTCGCGGGCGCCCCGACAAGGCAGGAAAATGGTGCCGCTCCGCTACAATTGCAAGGTTTGACTTCTTCCATCGCCGCCTGGCGAGTCCCACGCCGATCGTTGCCGCAATCGGCTGGGTGCCGGCCGAATCCGCACTCGTTTTCTGCCGGGTTCGCGCTATCGATGCAGCGCCGGGCACGCACAAATACGGAGAACCGCGTGCCGCTGCCACTGCTGCCCATGCAAGCCCCTGCCCTGCTCGCGCTCGCCGACGGCACCATCTTCGAGGGCATCTCGATCGGCGCCAGCGGGCAGACGATCGGCGAGGTCGTCTTCAACACCGCGATGACGGGCTATCAGGAGATCCTGACGGACCCGAGCTATTGCCGCCAGATCGTCACCTTGACCTACCCGCACATCGGAAATACCGGGGTGAACGAGCAGGACGCCGAATCCGGCCGCATCCAGGCGGCGGGCTTGATCGTGCGCGATTTGGCGCTGCGGGCGTCGAACTTTCGCAGCACGCAGACCCTCGCGGACTACCTGCGCGAGCAGGGCACGGTCGCGATCGCCGAGATCGACACACGGCGCCTGACGCGCGTCCTGCGCACGAGCGGCGCGCAAAACGGCTGCATCCTCGCGCTCGACGACGGCGAAGCGATCACCGGCGCGCACCGGGACAAGGCGGTCTCCGCCGCGCGATCGGCGCCGGATATGACGGGGCTCGACCTCGCGCGCGTCGTCAGCACCCGCGAGCGCTACGAGTGGACGCAGACCGAATGGTCGCTCGACGCCGCGGACAACGGGTTCGGGCAGTTGCAGAAGGCGCGCTTTCACGTCGTCGCCTACGACTTCGGCGTCAAGCGCAATATCCTGCGCATGCTCGCGAGCCGCGGCTGCCGCGTCACGGTCGTGCCCGCGCAGACCCCGGCGGCCGAAGCCCTCGCGCTCGCGCCGGACGGGATCTTCCTCTCCAACGGTCCGGGCGACCCCGGGGCCTGCGACTATGCGATCGAGGCGACGCGGGCCCTGATCGATAGCGGCATTCCGACCTTCGGCATCTGCCTCGGACACCAGTTGATGGCGCTCGCCACCGGCGCGAGGACGTTCAAGATGAAATTCGGTCACCACGGCGCGAATCATCCGGTGCAGGATCTGGCTTCGCAGCGTGTCGCGATCACGAGCCAGAACCACGGCTTCGCGGTCGACGCGACGAGCCTGCCGCCGACGCTGCAGGCGACCCACTGCAGCCTGTTCGACGATACCTTGCAGGGCATGGTGCGAACCGACCGGCCGGCGTTCGGCTTCCAGGGCCACCCCGAGGCGTCCCCCGGCCCGCACGAGATCGGCGACCTGTTCGATCGCTTCGTCGCCCTGATGGACGCCGCGCACACCGAGAAGCCCCATGCCCAAGCGCACTGACCTGCATTCGATCCTCATCATCGGGGCCGGGCCGATCATCATCGGCCAGGCCTGCGAGTTCGACTATTCCGGCGCCCAGGCCTGCAAGGCGCTGCGCGAGGAGGGCTATCGCGTCGTCCTCGTCAACAGCAACCCGGCGACGATCATGACCGACCCGGAGATGGCCGACGCAACCTATATCGAGCCGATCACCTGGCAGGTCGTCGAACGCATCATCGCCCGGGAGCGCGCGGCGCATCCGCACGAGAAGATGGCGCTGTTGCCGACGATGGGTGGCCAGACCGCGCTCAATTGCGCGCTCGACCTGCACCGCTACGGCGTGCTCGCGAAGCACGGCGTCGAGATGATCGGCGCCAACGAGCACGCGATCGAGAAGGCCGAGGACCGGCTGAAGTTCAAGGACGCGATGACCGGCATCGGCCTGCATTCGGCCAAGAGCGGTATCGCCCACTCGATGGAGGAGGCGCTCGCCGTGCAGCGGCGCATCACGCAGGAGATCGCCGCCGGCCACACCGCCGTTCGCGCCGCGGCGGCCGACGCCACGGCGTCCACCGAGGCCTCCGGCTTCCCGCTCGTCATCCGGCCGAGCTTCACGCTCGGCGGCACCGGCGGCGGAATCGCCTACAACCCGCAGGAGTTCGAGGAAATCTGCAAGCGCGGGCTCGATCTGTCGCCGACCAACGAACTGTTGATCGAGGAGTCGCTGATCGGCTGGAAAGAGTTCGAGATGGAGGTCGTTCGCGACCGCGTCGACAACTGCATCATCGTCTGCTCGATCGAGAACCTCGATCCGATGGGCGTGCATACCGGCGACTCGATCACCGTTGCGCCGGCGCAGACGCTGACCGACCGCGAGTACCAGATGATGCGCAATGCGTCGATCGCGATCCTGCGCGAGATCGGCGTCGACACCGGCGGCTCGAACGTCCAGTTCGCCGTCAACCCCGACAACGGCCGGCTCGTCGTGATCGAGATGAACCCGCGTGTGAGCCGCAGCTCGGCGCTGGCGTCGAAGGCGACCGGATTCCCGATCGCCAAGGTCGCCGCCAAGCTCGCCGTCGGCTACACGCTCGACGAGCTGAGGAACGAGATCACCGGCGGCGCGACGCCGGCCTCGTTCGAGCCGAGCATCGACTACGTCGTCACCAAGGTGCCGCGCTTCGCGTTCGAGAAGTTTCCGGCCGCCGATTCGCACCTGACGACGCAGATGAAATCGGTCGGCGAGGTGATGGCGATCGGCCGCACCTTCCAGGAGAGCCTGCAAAAGGCGCTGCGCGGACTCGAGACCGGTATCGACGGCCTTGCCGAGCGCAGCGACGACCTCGAGGAGATCATGCAGGAGATCGGCGAACCCGGCCCCGAGCGGCTCCTGTACGTTGCCGATGCGTTCCGGGTCGGCATGACGCTCGAAGCGGTATACGAGGAAACCGCGATCGACCCCTGGTTCCTGGCGCAGATCGAGCAGCTGGTGCAGACCGAGGCGGCGCTTGCCGATCGGACGCTTGCGAGCCTGTCGGCGGCCGAGCTTCGCTTCCTCAAGCGCAAGGGCTTCTCGGACCGGCGGCTTGCGAAGCTGCTCGGCACGCACCAGCACGCGGTGCGCGAAGCGCGCATCGCGCATCGCGTACGCCCGGTCTACAAGCGCGTCGATACCTGCGCCGCCGAGTTCGCGACGCAGACCGCCTACATGTATTCGACCTACGAGGAAGAGTGCGAGGCGGAGCCCACGCAGCGCCAGAAGATCATGGTCCTCGGCGGCGGGCCGAACCGCATCGGCCAGGGCATCGAATTCGACTACTGCTGCGTGCACGCCGCGCTCGCGATGCGCGAGGACGGCTACGAGACCATCATGGTCAACTGCAACCCGGAGACGGTCTCGACCGACTACGACACGTCGGATCGCCTGTATTTCGAGCCGGTCACGCTCGAGGACGTGCTCGAGATCGTCGACAAGGAGAAGCCGACCGGCGTCATCGTGCAGTACGGTGGGCAGACGCCGCTCAAGCTCGCGCTCGACCTCGAGCGTGCCGGCGTGCCGATCATCGGCACCTCGCCCGACAGCATCGATATCGCCGAGGACCGCGAGCGCTTCCAGAAACTGCTGCATACGCTCGGCCTGCGCCAGCCGCCGAACCGCACCGCGCGCACCGAGGAGGCGGCCAGGCTGCTCGCCGCCGAGATCGGCTACCCGCTCGTCGTGCGGCCGAGCTACGTGCTCGGCGGCCGCGCGATGGAGATCGTGCACGGCGAGAAGGACCTCGAGCGCTATATGCGCGAGGCGGTCAAGGTGTCCGAGAAGTCGCCGGTGCTGCTCGACCGCTTCCTCGACGACGCGATCGAGGTCGACGTCGACTGCATCGGCGACGACGTCGAAGTGATGATCGGCGGCATCATGGAGCACGTCGAGCAGGCCGGGGTGCACTCCGGCGATTCGGCGTGTTCGCTGCCGCCGTATACGCTGCCTGCGAAGCTGCAGGACGAATTGCGCCGCCAGACGACGCTGATGGCGAAGGCGCTCGAGGTGCGCGGCCTGATGAATGTGCAGTTCGCGATCCAGGGCAATACCGACGGCGACGGCAGCGAGGCGGTCGTCTACGTGCTCGAGGTCAACCCGCGCGCGTCGCGCACCGTGCCGTTCGTGTCGAAGGCAACCGGGCAGCCGCTCGCCAAGATCGCGGCGCGCTGCATGGCCGGCACGCGCCTGGCGGCGCAGCGAGGGCGCGGCGGCCAGCCGCCGCGCGAAGTGATCCCGCCGTATTTCTCGGTGAAGGAGGCAGTCTTCCCGTTCAACAAGTTCCCCGGCGTCGACCCGATCCTCGGGCCCGAGATGCGCTCGACCGGAGAGGTCATGGGCACCGGCCGCAGCTTCGGCGAGGCGATGTTGAAGAGCCAGCTCGGCGCCGGCTCGCGCCTGCCTGACCGCGGTAACGTCTGCATCACGGTGCGCGACGGCGACAAGCCGCGCGCCGTCGAGCTCGCGCGCGAACTGCACGCGCTCGGCTACCAGCTCATCGCGACGCGCGGCACTTCCGCCGCGATCGCCGCCGCCGGCATTCCGGTGCGCACGGTGCACAAGGTCAAGGACGGCCGGCCGCACATCGTCGATATGCTCAAGGCCGAGGAGATCGCGCTCATCTTCACGACGGTCGACGAGACGCGCACCGCGATCGCCGATTCGCGCCATATCCGCCAGGCGGCGATCGCGCAGCGCGTCACCTACTACACCAGCATGGCGGGCTGCGAGGCCGCGGTCGAAGCGATGAAGTTCGAACCCGATCTGGCCGTGACATCGTTGCAAGCCCTGCATGCCGAGTTGAACTAAACTTGGTTCTCTGCCGCCGCCAGCGCTCCCGATGACCGGGAGCGGCGGCGGTTTGGCTTTCTTGTCTCGGCGCGGCGTCGCTCGTCCCTCGCTTGTCAGGACGGCCGCACCGCCGGGCGCCGGATTTCCACTTCATCCCATCAGCTTCGATCCAGGTTTGTCATGGCCACGATTCCCCTCACGATGCGCGGCGCCGAAAAGCTCAAGCAGGAACTGCACCAGTTGAAGACCATCGAGCGTCACGCGGTGATCGCCGCGATCGCCGAAGCGCGCTCGCACGGCGACCTGTCCGAGAATGCCGAGTACGAAGCGGCGAAGGACAAGCAGGGCCACATCGAGGGCCGCATCCTCGAAATCGAAGGCAAGCTCGCCGCCGCGCAGATCATCGATCCGTCGAGCCTGAATGCCGACGGGCGGGTCGTCTTCGGCGCGACCGTGGATCTCGAGGACGAGGACAACGGCGCGAAGGTGACCTACCAGATCGTCGGTGAGGACGAGGCCGATCTGAAGCAGGGGCTGATTTCGATCGGCTCGCCGATCGCGCGCGCGATGATCGGCCGCAGCGCGGGCGACGTCGCCGATGTGCAGGCCCCGGGCGGCGTGCGGCGCTACGAGATCGTCGGGGTGCGCTATATCTGACGTGCGCGTTGCGCGGCACGTGTCGCTCCGCCTCGGCGGCCTGCTGGCCGGGGTCTGGGCCGGGATGCTGCTGTGCGTCGCGCTGATCGCGACCCGGGTGCCGTTTGCGGTGCTGCCGACGCCGGATGCGGGCCGCGTCGCAACGCGCGTCCTCGCCTACGAGGCGCATGCGAGCCTCGCCTTCGCGCTCTTGATCTACATCATCGTGCGCCGCCAGGCGCGCGCGAGCGCCGCTGCGGGGATCGGCTCGGTCGTCAGCGGCAATGTGCTGCTCGTGCTCGGCACGCTCTTTTGCACCGTGGCGGGCTACTTCGCGGTGCAGCCGATGATGGAAGCGGCCCGAGCCGGGCAGGGTGCTTTCGCCTTCTCGACCTTGCACCTCGTATCGGTCGCGTTCTTCGCCGTCAAGACCTTGCTCGTGATCGTGCTCGGGTGGCGGCTCGCGGCGTGCTGAACGCGACAGCGAAGTTCAGCGGCCAGGCGCCTTCTTCTGGCTCGCCGCACGCTTGCGGGCGCGCTTGATCTCGCCACCTGCCGTGATGCGCTGGTTGCCGAGCACCTTGACCTTCTTCACCTGCGGGCGGTGGTTGCCGCTCTTCGAGAATTTGACCAGCTTGACGACTTTCGGGCCGGCGCCGCGATCCGCGCGCGGCGCCTTCTCCTTCGGCGGCACCGGACGCCACAGCACGAGCAGCTTGCCGATATGCTGGACCGGCGCCGCGCCGAGCTGGTCGCTTAAGCGCGCGAGCATCGCCTCGCGCGCCTCGCGGTCGTCGCTGAAGACGCGGATCTTGATCAGGCCGTGGGCATCGAGCGCGCGGTCGATCTCGCGCACGACGGCCGCCGTCAATCCATCGGCGCCGATCATCACGACCGGGTCGAGATGGTGCGCGAGGGCGCGGCGGTCCTTGCGTTCGGACGAGTCGAGCTGGAGGGCGGGCATGGGTCGATTATCGAGGCAGCGCGAGGGGCGCGCATGACGATCCGATCGAAGAGCAAGAAGCTCGACAAGGCCTGGCTGCACGACCACCTGAACGATCCCTATGTCAAGCTCGCGCAGAGGGAAGGCTACCGCGCGCGTGCAGCGTACAAGCTCGCGGAGATCGACGCCGAACTCGGGCTGCTGCGGCCGGGGCAGCGGGTCGTCGATCTCGGCGCCGCACCCGGCGCCTGGAGCCAGTATCTGCGCCGCAAGTTCACCCCTCGCGGCGGCGGCGCGCTCGACGGCGAGATCATCGCGCTCGATATCCTCGACTTCGAGCCGATCGACGGCGTGCGCTTCCTGCAGGGCGACTTTCGCGAAGAGCAGGTTCTGCGCCGGCTCGAAGAGACGCTGGCCGGGCGCAAGGTCGACGTCGTCGTCTCCGACATGGCGCCCAATCTGTCGGGCATCCCGAGTTCGGATGCCGCGCGCATGGAGCATCTGGTCGAACTGGCGGTCGAATTCGCCTGCCGGCATCTGGTCGCCGAGGGCGCGCTGGTGTGCAAGGTCTTTCACGGCAGCGGCTACAGCCAGACGGTCGAACTTTTCAAGAAGACGTTTCGAGTCGTCAAGTCGATCAAGCCGAAGGCATCGCGCGCCCGGTCGGCCGAAACCTTTCTCGTCGGACGCGGTCTCAAGGGGGTGGGCAGGCCGGTCGATAGCCTCGGATGAAGCGCATTGCGCCCGTGTTGCACTGCAGCGCGAATAGAGCTTGACTCGACTAGAATCGTCCCCAGATACCATGGAAGTGGTGCGCCCGTTCGCGCGCCCGGTGTCGCAAGGCAGGAAGGAGCCGCGTTGAACAATCAATGGTTCTCGAAAGTTGCCGTGTGGATGGTGATCGCACTCGTGCTGTTCACCGTCTTCAAGCAATTCGACCGCGGCACGACGCAGGGGAGCCAGATCGCCTACTCCGACTTCCTCGACGAGGTGCGGGCCAAGCGTATCCGTTCCGTGACGCTTCAGGAGAGCCCGAACGGCACCGACATCCTCGCCATCACGAATGACGACAAGCGCCTGCATACGACGGCGACCTATCTTGACCGGGGGCTGGTCGGCGATCTGATCAACTCGGGCGTCAAATTCGACGTCAAGCCGCGCGAGGAGCCGTCGCTGCTGATGAGCATCCTGATCAGCTGGGGGCCGATGCTGCTCTTGATCGGGGTCTGGGTCTATTTCATGCGACAGATGCAGGGCGGCGGCAAGGGCGGCGCCTTCAGCTTCGGCAAGAGCAAGGCGCGCATGCTCGACGAGGCGAACAATACGACCACCTTCGCCGACGTCGCCGGCTGCGACGAGGCGAAGGAGGAAGTCGCCGAACTGGTCGACTTCCTGAAGGACCCGCAGAAGTTCCAGAAGCTCGGCGGCCGCATCCCGCGCGGCGTG
>JACSRM010000426.1 GCA_014879745.1 Burkholderiaceae bacterium
GCGCTTCTTCAGCGTCTCCATCAGCTCGTCCCAGCCCATCTTCTCGATCGCCGCCTTCTCCTCGGGCGAGAGTTCGAGCTCGAACTTCTTCTGCAGCCACTCGAGCGGGATGTCCTGCGTGAAGTCGGTCAGCAGCTCGACGCCCTTGAAATAGGCGGCAAACGCGCGGTCGAACTTGTCGTAGTTCGCCTCGTCCTTGACGAGCGTCGCGCGCGACAGGTAGTAAAAGCTGTCGACCGTCGGCACGCCGGGGTGGCCGTCTTCGGTCTCGCTGTCGATGACGCCGCTCTTGATCGCCTCGAGCAGCACCAGGTACTCCTTGACGGAGACCGGCAGCTTCGCGGCGCGCAGGGTGAAGAAGAAGTTGATCAGCATGGTGGCGGCCCTCGCGCGGATGCGCGTTGCCCCGGCGCCCTGGCCGGGATGCGCGGCACTGGAATCGCGCGCGCACCTGCCAAGGATAGCCGGGCGCGCTTGCCGCGCTCCGACATCGGAGAAGGCGGGACAACGGGCCACAACCGCGGCTTCTTCCGGCGGTCGGCTGCTCGCGGGCCGCTACCATCCGGGCCACGATGTACGCCAAGTTCTTCGGCCTGCGCCACGAGCCGTTCTCGATCGCGCCCGACCCGCGCTACCTGTTCATGAGCGCGCAGCACCGCGAGGCGCTCGCGCACCTGCTCTACGGGCTGCGCGGCGGCGGCGGCTTCGTGCTGCTGACGGGCGAAATCGGCGCCGGCAAGACGACGGTGTGCCGCTGCTTTCTCGAGCGCGTGCCGCGCCGCTGCAACGTCGCCTATATCTTCAACCCGAAGCAGACCGTCGAGGAGCTGCTCGGCTCGATCTGCGACGAGTTCCGCATCCCGCGCGCCGAGGGCGAGGCGCGCAGCGCGAAGCAGCATGTCGATGCGCTGAACGACTTCCTGCTGCGCACCCACGCCGTCGGCCAGAACAACGTGCTCGTGATCGACGAGGCGCAGAACCTGAGCGCCGACGTCCTCGAGCAGCTGCGCCTGCTGACCAACCTCGAGACGGCCGAGCGCAAGCTGCTGCAGATCATCCTGATCGGCCAGCCCGAGCTGCGCGACATGCTCGGGCGCCCCGGGCTCGAGCAGCTCGCGCAGCGCGTCATCGCGCGCTACCACCTGTCGGCGCTGTCGGCGAAGGAGACCGCGAAGTACATCCACCATCGGCTGATCGTCGCCGGGCTGACGCGCGCCGCGCCGTTCGACCGCGGCGCGGTGCAGCGCATCCATGCGCTCTCGCGCGGCGTGCCGCGGCGCATCAACCTGCTGTGCGACAGGGCACTGCTCGGCGCGTATGCGCAAGGCGTCGCGATCGTCGATGCGGCGATCGTCGATGCGGCCGCGCGCGAGGTGCTGCAGCCGCGTGGCCCGCGGCGCGTGCGAAGGCGGCGTTCGGCGTCGCACCGCTGGCGGCTGCCGGCGGCGATCGCGCTCGGTGCGGTGCTCGGTGCGGCGCTCTTCGCGGTTGCGAACTGGGCCTACGATGCGTCTGCCCGCGCCAAGGCGCCGGCCCCGGCCGCCGCGCCCGCGTCGGCCGCCGCATCGGTTGCGGCCTCGGCCTCGGCACCGGCGGCGGCCTCGGTGCCGGCCGCCGCCGCCTCGCCGGCGAAGAAGTGAATCCACCATGTCGTTCATCCTCGAAGCGCTGAAGAAGGCCGACGCCGAGCGCGACCGTGGCGCGGTCCCCGATCTGTACGCGCAAGGCATGCTGCCGGAAGCGGCATTCGAGGCCGATCCGGACCGCCGCGGCCGGCCGTGGCTGTGGCTCGTCGCGGGTATCGGCCTGGCCCTGATTGCGGCTTTCGCCTGGCAATGGCTGATGCCGCCGGCGACGCCGGCCGAACCCATCGCCGCGTCTGCGCCGCCAGTCGTGACGGCGCAGACGGCGCCGACAGCGCAGACGGCGCAGACGGCGCCGGCTGCGGCTGCGCCGGCAGCACCGGCATCGACTCCGGCCGCGGCCGGCGAAGCGAGCCGGCCGGCGCAGCTTGCAGCGTCCGAACCGGCAGCGCCGCCGCCCGTCGCCAGGGCCCCCGCCGCGCCGCGCACCGAGCGTGCCAGGCCTGCGCCCAAGCCGGCCGCGGCGGTGGCGCGCCGGGACGCCGAACACGCCGACGCCGGCCCGATGCCGAAGACGGCGTCGAAGGCGCCGCCCGCGCAGCACGCGGCCGACGCCGAGCGCGTGCCGCGGCTGACCGAACTGCCCGACGACGTGCGGCGCCAGGTGCCGGCGTTGAAGCTCGGCGGCCTCGTCTACTCCGCCGCGCCGGCGAGCCGGATGGTGCTCGTCAACGGCGACCTTCAGCGCGAGGGCAGCACCGTCGCGCCGGGCCTGACGCTCGAGCGCATCAATCCGAAGTCGGTCATCTTCTCGCTGCGCGGCCAGCGCTTCGAGGTGCCCATATAGGCCGAAGGCCGCGCTGCTTCAGCCGGGGCGCTTCGCGTGCCGCTCGAGCCAGCCGAAATATTCCTCGTACCAGAGCCGGCTGTTGCGCGGTTTCAGGATCCAGTGGTTCTCGTCCGGGAACCAGACGAGGCGCGCGTCGACGCCCCTGGCCTTGAGCGTGTTGTAGTAGGCCAGGCCCTGCGCATCGGGCACGCGGTAGTCGAGCGCGCCGTGCATGACGAGCGTCGGCGTGCGCATCGTCGCGGCGAAGGCGTGCGGGCTTTGCGAGTGGACCTTCGCCATGTCGGCCCAGTAGTCGGCGCCCATTTCCTTGGCGAACCAGGTGTAGGCGTCGCCGGCGAACATCGCGGTCCAGTCGAAGCAGCCGGCGTGGCAGATGTAGGCGTTGTAGCGGCCGGGCGCGACGTGCGCATTCATCCAGGCGACCATATAGCCGCCGTAGCTGCCGCCGGTGGCAAAGACGCGCTTCGCATCGGCCCACGGCTGCGCAAGCAGCCAGTCGGTGCCGGCCTCGACATCCTGCAGTTCGAGCTTGCCCCAGCGGTGGGTGATGCTGTCGAGGAAGTCGAAACCGAAGCTGCTCGAGCCGTGGTAGTTGACGCCGGCGACGACGTAGCCCCGCGCGGCGAAGACCTGCGAGTTCCAGCGGTAGTGGAAGGTATCGCCGGTGCAGGCGTGCGGGCCGCCGTGGATCGAATGCAGCAGCGGGTATCTCTTGCCCGCCTTCTTCGCGAACCCGGGCGGGAAGGTCAGCCACATCTGCACCGGCTCGCCGTTCGCGCCGCGCACCTCCACCTCCTCGCCGGGATTGAACCTGAACGGCGCGAGCAGCTCGTCGTTGAAGCGCTCGAGCCGCAGCGGCGGCTCGTCGCTGCCGGCGCGCTGCGCGTGGACGCGCGCCGGATGGTGCATCGCATCGGCGACCGTCACGATCATGTCGCCGGCGCAATCGAACCCCTGCACCCAGCCGCCGCGCGCGACCGGCTGCGGCGTGTGCGCGTCGAGGGCGATCTGGAACAGATGGCGGCGGCCGCGATCCTCGGCGGTGAAGAGCACGGCATCGTCCTGCGCCGCCCAGCGCAACGGCGCGTCGACCGCGCGATCCCAGTCGGCGCCGATCAGCCGCCAGCCGGACCGGGCGCGCCGCCCGCCGCGTTCGAGCAGCGCGAGCTGCGTCGGCATCGTGTGGCGCCTGGCCTGATGGCTGGCGAGAAACGCGATGCGCCGGCCGTCGTGGCTGTAGCGCGGGTAGCCGAAGTCCCAGTCGGCATCGAGCGCGACGGTCGTGATCGCGCCGCTGCGCAGATCGATCTCGGCCAGCGCATGGCGGTTGTCGAGCTTCTTCACCGGCGCCGGGTCGTACGCGAAGACGATGCTGCGGCCGTCGGGCGCGATATCGAAGCAGTTCGCATCCGGTTCGGCGCGCGGCAGTTCGAAGCCGGTGCCTTCGAACAGATCGCGCACGCGGCCGGATTTCGGGTCGAGCACGTGCAGGTGCGCGACACGCCCCATCGGCAGGTTGTGATCCCAGAAGCGATAGAGCGTCTCGCTCGTCGTGTAGGCGCTCTCCTTGCGGTCCTTGAACTCGCGCCACCGCTTCGCCTGCGCCTTCGCGCCCTTCAGTTCGGGCCAGACCCAGGCGACGAAGGCGACCCGCCGGCCGTCGGGGAACCACTTGAAGGCATCGATGCCGGGCGCATGGTCGCTCGCGCGGCGCGCCTCGCCGCCGTCCGGCGCGATCAGGTAGAGCTGCGGCGTCTCGTCCTTCTTGCCCTGCTGCTCGCGCCGGGCGACGAAGGCGATCGCATCGCCGGCCGGCGACCAGGCGGCCTGGCCGTCCTTCTCGCCGCAGCTCGTGAGGCGGCGCGGACCGCCGCCGAAGGTCGACAGCAGCCACAGGCTTGCCTCGGCCTTGTTGTCGGCCATCGAATGGCTGGCGACCGAGCAGACGGCCTGCGCGCCGTCGGGCGAGAGCGCGGCGCCGCTCACGCGCTCGATCTGCCACAGATGTTCGACGCTGAAGGTCTTGTTCTTCGATTCCGGCATGAGATCGCTCTGTGGTGGTTGAGACAAGACGCTCGACGGCGATCTGCCGCAGCCGCGTCAGCGCGGCTTGTCGAGCTGGAAAGCGAGGTGCGCCTTCACCGCCGGCCATTCGGCCGCGGTGATGCTGTAGACGCAGGTATCGCGCAGGCTGCCGTCGGCGCTGCGCTGATGGCTGCGCAGGATGCCGTCGAGCTTCGCGCCCAGGCGCTCGATGCCGCGCCGGCTGCGCTGGTTGAAGAAATGGGTGCGGAACTCGACCGCGATGCAGTCGAGCACGTCGAAGGCATGGCCGAGCAGCATCAGCTTGCACTCGGTATTGAGCGCGGTGCGCTGCACGCGCTGCGCATACCACGTCGAGCCGATCTCGACGCGCCGGTTCGCGCTATCGATGTGCATGTAGGTCGTCATGCCGGCGATGCGGCCCTGCGCGTCGCGCACCGTGAACGGCAGCATCGATCCGGCCGCCTGCAGCGCGAGGCGGCGTTCGATCTCGGCCGCGATGCCCTCGGGTTCGGGAATCGCGGTGTACCAGAGCTTCCACAGCTCGCCGTCGCGCACCGCATCGGCGAGCCCCGCCGCGTGTTCGCGCGCCAGCGGCTCGAGCGTTGCGTGCTTTCCGCCCAGCGTCAGCGGTGCGGGCCAGGCCATTTATCGATTGTGACGCTGCATGAAGACGAGCTTCTCGAACAGCGAGACATCCTGTTCATTCTTCAGCAGCGCGCCGACGAGTGGCGGCACGCTGACCTTCTCGTCCTTGCTCTGCAGCGCCTCGAGCGGGATGTCCTCGGCGACGAGGAGCTTCAGCCAGTCGAGCAGCTCGGACGTGCTCGGCTTCTTCTTCAGCCCGGGCAGGTTGCGCACGTCGTAGAAGCTCTTCAGCGCGGCGCCGAGCAGCTCCTTCTTGAGTTTCGGGAAGTGCACGTCGACGATCGATTGCATCGTCTGTGCGTCGGGGAACTTGATGTAGTGGAAAAAGCAGCGCCGCAGGAAGGCGTCGGGCAGCTCCTTCTCGTTGTTCGACGTGATGAAGACGAGCGGGCGGTGCCGCGCCTTGACGAGCTCGCGCGTCTCGTAGACGTAGAACTCCATGCGGTCGATTTCGCGCAGCAGGTCGTTCGGAAACTCGATGTCGGCCTTGTCGATCTCGTCGATCAGCAGCACGACCGGGCGCTCGGCGGTAAAGGCCTGCCACAGCACGCCCTTGACGATGTAGTTGTGGATATCCTTCACGCGCTCGTCGCCGAGCTGGCTGTCGCGCAGGCGGCTCACGGCGTCGTACTCGTACAGCCCCTGCTGCGCCTTGGTCGTGCTCTTGA
>JACSRM010000279.1 GCA_014879745.1 Burkholderiaceae bacterium
CCGCCACTGCGGCCACCGCCGCCGTAGCCACCGCCACCACCGCCGTAGCCGCCACCGCCGCGCCCGCCGAAACCACCCGGGCGATCCTCGCGCGGACGCGCTTCGTTGACGACGATCGCGCGCCCTTCGAGCGCCTGGCCGTTCAAGCCGTTGATGGCGGCCTGCGCCTCGGCGTCCGACCCCATCTCGACGAACCCGAAACCCTTGGAGCGGCCGGTCTCGCGGTCCATCATGACCTTGGCCGACGTGACCGACCCGAACTGCGCAAAGGCCTGCTGCAGCCCGTCGTCGCGAACGCTGTAGGCGAGATTGCCTACGTAAAGCTTGTTGCCCATGGAAGGCGCCTTTCGTTTCCCGAATGAACTAACGACCTATGTGGAGCTTCAACCCGTCCGGAATCATTCAAGTCAAGGCACCGCCACCCTACACACGAATTCATTATCCGGTCATTCCGGCACCGGACGCACAGGGGTTTGAACCGGCTCGCGAGGGAGTGTTGTTTTCCCAGCAATGATGCCGTGTCGCGCGCGCCACGAACCCCGGGTTCTCCCCAGTATCATGCCCTCCCGACCGCCAAGGACGCCGTTGAGTTCACCCCGCCCCGGCGCTGCCGGATTCGCCCCGGCCCCGACGCCGCTTGCCGCGCTCGGCCGGGTACTGCAGGCGCTGGACGCCTTGCGCAACGGCCCGGCGCTCGTCCTGCTGCTCGCGACCTTCGCCGCCGCCGGTCTGCTGCTGGCGATGGCCGAGGCCTCGCTCGCGCGCGAAGCGCTCCGCCTCGGCCAGATCGAGGCCGGCGCCGCGCTCACGGTCGCGTTCTACGGCAGCAACGCCGCCGGGCTGCTGTTGATGGACGAGGCGCGCGGCCGGCCGCCGCGCGACGCGCTCGACGCCTTGCACGATGCACTCTTGAGCGCGCACCGGCTGCTGGTTGCGGTCGCCATCCTGCTCGCCGGCTGCGTGCTGCTCGGCGGCGCCATCGTCGGCCTGTTCTGGCTCAGCCGCAGCGCCGTTTCCGGGCCGGTCGTCGGGCCGCTGCTGTTCGGGCTGCTGGTGCCGCTCGGAGTCGTCGCGATCGGGCTCATGCTGCTGTCGATGATGTTCGTCGTCGTGCCGCTCGCCGCGCCGGCCGTCTGGTCGGGGGCGACGGTATTGCAGATCGTGCGCACGCTGCTGCGCCTGATCCGCACCCGGCTGCTCGTCGTCGCGCTGCTGATGTCGGCGGTCGCCTTGCTGGCCGCCGCGGTCGGCGCGCTCGCCAGCTTCGTCGTCATGGCCGGCGGGCGGGCAGTCGCCGAACTCGGCGTCGCCGTGGTCGGCGTCGAGTTGCCGCCGCAGCAGCTGATGGCAGGCCTCTTCGGCTACGGCCTGCGCAGCCTCGGCGCGGTCGGCGCGCCGGTCACCGCGTCGGCGCATGGTGCCGCGGCGCTCGTCGGCGGCGGCGTCGTCTTCGCACTCGCCCTCGTGCTGCCGGGCCTCGTCTATCTGCGCGGCGCGTGTGCGGTCTACCTTGCGATGGACGAGGAATCGGTCGCCGCAGGCGAGAATCCCGCATGGATATCTACAAGCCGCTGATCGCGCTGCTCGCGATCGTCAACCCGATCGGCGTCGTCCCGTTCTTCATCCACTTCACGCAGAGCCTGAGCCCGCTGCAGCGCCGGCGCACGGCGCGCGTGGCGGCATTCAGCGCCTTCGTCGTGATCTCCGTCAGCGCGGTCGCCGGGCTGCGCATCATCGACTTCTTCGGCATCTCGCTCGCCTCGTTCGAGGTCGGCGGCGGCACCCTGCTGTTGATCTCGTCGCTGCAGATGCTCAACGCCAAGCCGGCCGATTCGGGCGCCGAAACGGTACAGGAAGGCAACGACAAGCTCGACGCCGGCGCGAGCATCGCGGTCGTGCCGCTGACGATTCCCCTGCTTACCGGGCCGGCGACGATCTCGACCGTCGTCATCTACGCCGAGAAGACGCGCCACTGGTGGGAGCATGCGGTTCTCGTCGGCTACGGCGTCGTCATCGGGCTCGCCGTCTGGCTCATCTTCAGCGCGTCCGACCGGATCTCGCGCGTGCTCGGCACGACCGGCATCAATGTCATGACGCGGCTGATGGGGCTGATCCTCGCCGCGATCGCGGTCGAGGTGATGGCCGATGGGCTGACCAAGCTCTTCCCGGGGCTTGCGGGAGCCATCCCGCGCTGAACGCCTGCCGCGGCGCGACGACGACGCGCAGGGAAATTCCTAGTGCGCCATCGCCCGCGCGAGCCTAAAGTCCGGCCCACTTCCAGAGTGCGCCGCGAGTGGTTGGCGCACTGTGGCTGGGGGATCGAGGAGACAAGACGAAGGGCGCCGGCCGGTCTGGCGCCCTTCGCCATTTTTGCGGTGTCGCGCGAGCGCCGAGGGCGTCGACGAACGCGTGCAGCCGCGCCGCTCAGCCTTCGAGCGCCGCGTCAAGCACGTCGCGCGTGGCCAGTGCGACGCGTCGCGCGCCGGCGGCGAAGTCAGCGCCCGCACTCGCGTACAACACCGCACGTGACGAATTGATGATGATCGGTGCGCCATCGCGCGCCCCGGCCCGCACGGTCGCCCTGGCATCGCCGCCCTGCGCACCGATGCCGGGGACGAGCAGCGCAAGCCGCGGTGCAAGCTCGCGCACGCGAGCAATCTCCGCCGGATAGGTCGCGCCGACGACGAGGCCGAGCTGGCCGTTGCGGTTCCAGGGCCCGGCGGCAAGCCGCGCGATGCGCTCGAACAGACGCTCGCCGGGCTTGCCTTCGCTGCCTTCGAGGCGCTGGTTCTGCAGCTCGTCGCCGCCGGGGTTGGAGGTGCGGCACAGCAGGATCGCGCCCTTGCCCGGATAGGCGAGATAGGGCTCGATCGAGTCGAACCCCATGAACGGCGAGAGCGTCACCGCATCGGCGCCATAGCGCTCGAATGCCTCGCGCGCATATTGTTCGGCGGTCGCGCCGATATCGCCGCGCTTGGCGTCGAGGATCACCGGCACCTGCGGCGCAACCTCCCGGATATGCCCGATCAGCCGTTCGAGCTGTCCTTCGGCACGCTGCGCGGCAAAGTAGGCGATCTGCGGCTTGAAAGCGATCACGCAATCCTTCGTCGCATCGACGATCGCGGCGCAGAAGTCGAAGATCCTCGACGCATCGCCGGCCCAGCCGGCGGGAAACTTCGCCGGCTCGGGGTCGAGGCCGACGCACAGCATCGAGCGGTTCGCCGCGCGGGCGAGCGCGAGCTGTTCGGTGAACGTCATGGGCCGGCTCATTTCGTGCCGCCGATGCGCCGCGCCAGTTCGGCCGCCTTGCCGGTGTAGCCAGCGGGCGTCAGTGCGCGCAGGCGTGCCTTCTCGGCCTCGGGCAGCGCAAGCGTGTCGATGAATGCGGCCAGCGTCTCGCGCGTGATCGCCTTGCCGCGCGTCAGCGCCTTCAACTGCTCGTAGGGGTTGGGCAGGCCATGGCGGCGCATCACGGTCTGGATCGGCTCGGCGAGCACTTCCCACGCCGCGTCGAGATCGGCGGCGAGCGCGTCGCGGTTCACCTCCAGCTTTCCGAGCCCGCGCTGCAGGCTGTCGAGTGCGAGCACCGAATAGCCGAACGCGACGCCCATATTGCGCAGCACCGTGCTGTCCGTCAGATCGCGCTGGAAGCGGCTGATCGGCAGCTTCTGCGACAGATGGGCGAGCACCGCATTGGCGAGTCCGAAGTTGCCCTCGGCATTCTCGAAATCGATCGGGTTGACCTTGTGCGGCATCGTCGACGAGCCGATCTCACCCGCCTTCGTGCGCTGCCTGAAGTAGCCGAGGCTGATATAGCCCCAGACGTCGCGCGACCAGTCGATCAGGATCGTATTGGTGCGCGCGATGGCGTCGAACAGCTCGGCCATCGCATCGTGCGGTTCGATCTGGATGGTGTAGGCGTTGAACGCGAGGCCGAGCTGCTGTTCGACGACGCGCCGCGCGAACGCCTCCCAGTCGACCTCCGGATACGCCGCGAGGTGCGCGTTGTAGTTGCCGACCGCGCCGTTCATCTTCGCCAGCAGCGTGACGCCCGCGACATTGGCGCGTGCGCGCTGCAGGCGGGCGACGACATTCGCGACCTCCTTGCCGAGCGTCGTCGGGCTCGCCGTCTGGCCGTGGGTGCGGGCGAGCATCGCCACGTCGGCCAGCGCGTGCGCAAGCGCGCTGAGGCTCGCGATCACCGCATCCAGCGCCGGCAGCCAGACCTCGGCGCGCGCATGCTGCAGCATCAGCGCGTGGCTCGCGTTGTTGATGTCCTCGCTGGTGCACGCGAAATGCACGAACTCGGCCGCCCGCTCGAGCTCGGCGTGTCCCGTCAGGCGCGACTTGAGCCAGTATTCGACCGCCTTCACGTCGTGGTTGGTCGTCGCCTCGATATCCTTGATCGCCTGCGCGTCGGACTGCGAGAAGCCGGCCACGATGCTGCGCAGCGCAGCGCGCGCCGCTTCGCTGAACGGCATCAGCTCCGGCAACCCGGCGTCGGACAAGGCGATGAACCATTCGACCTCGACCTGCACGCGCCGGTGCATCAGGCCCCACTCGGAGAGCAGCGGGCGCAGCGCGGACACCTTGGCGGCGTAACGGCCATCCAGCGGCGACAGGGCGGACAGGGCGGACGGCGGAGCAGGGTTCACGGGGCGCGGCGGCTTGCGAGCGGGCCGGACGATTCTAGGACCCAAAGACCGCACGACAAGTCTCGGGGCACGGGCCTCGGGGCACGGGCGTCAGCGCACCCGCCTCTTCAGTCGCGCCTGGCCCGGTTCAGCATCGACAACTGGTCGTTGAGCGTCCAGTAGTCGTACAGATAGCCCAGCCCGGCGAGCCCCACGGTCAGCAGGTAAAGGATGCCGGTGAGCCACTTGCCCATGTACATGCGGTGCACGCCGAACAGGCCGAGGAAGGCGAGCAGCAGCCACGCCACCGAATAGTCGAGCGGCCCGGCTTCGAAGCGCAGATCCGCCTGGCGATCCATCGACGGGATCAGGAAGAGGTCGATCAGCCAGCCGATGCCGAGCAGGCCGAGCGTGAAAAACCAGATCGTGCCGGTGACCGGCTTGCCGTAGTAGAAGCGGTGGGCGCCGGTGAAGCCGAGGATCCACAGCGCATAGCCGATGACTTTCGAGTGGGTGTCTTGCTGCGTCATGCGGGAAGTCTACGGCGAGCATCAGCCGACGAGCGTCCACAAGGTCACGACGCCAAGCGCGAGCAGCATCGAGAAGCCGTAGACGAGAGCGACCGCCAGATTGCGCCCGATCAGCACCCACCAGCGTCCGCCGTAGACGCGCCGGGTTGCGAGCAGCGCATAGACCGGCATCCACAAGATCGGCACGGCGGCCAGCGCGCCCGGAACGATTTGCACCAGCATGAGCGCCCCGAACCAGAACGCATGCAGGTGCAGCGCGAACACGAGATGCTCGGTGTAGCGCATTCGCCGGTTCAGCCACGCGAGCTTCACCCACAGCGCGAACAGCGGCACGAGCGCGAACATCGCACTGCCCCAGTGGCTGACGAAGCGCTGCGATGCGTCCTCCAAATCGCGGCGAAAGTTCTTCGGGTCGAGGTCCAGGCGACGCTGCAGCCGCGCGCAGATCCAGTCCGGCAGGTTGTCGCAGAAGAACACCCCGCGACGCATGCCGAACCGCCAGCGGCCGAAGTCGAGGTCGAGGTTGACGTCCTCGCTGACGACGCCGGGGCCCGGTGCGTGCTCCACCTTCATCGCCCCGCTCAGGTTCATCGCCAGCAGCGCGACCAGGCTCACGGTAAGGTACAACCGCAGCGGCAGCACGTAGCGGCGGCGGCGACCGGCCAGATACTCGCGCGTCAACTCTCCGGGCCGGGTGAAGAGCAGCACCAGCGTGCGCCACAGCGCGCCCTCGGCTGCCATGATGCTGCCGCCGAACTGCTGTGCGAACTCGCCGAGCGTCGGCGGCCTCGGGTTGCTTTCCTGGCCGCAGTCGGGGCAGTAGTTCGGCCGCGGCGTGCCGAATGCGCAGCCGCAGTTGAGGCAGGCACGGTTCGCGTCCAGGGTTGTCGTCATCGGCGCGTGCTGCGGCGGGGACCGAAGCGGAGACAATGGCGTCGATGTTAGCGAGCCAAGCCTTTGCCGTGCAGCCGGCACCGCACCTGGGCGTGCCGCGCCGGCCATCGGCATGAAGCGCATGACCGACTGGCCGGCACGCCTGCGCGCGGGCGCGGTGCGCGCCTGGGGCCCGTGGGTCGGCATGGTCGACCGCAACTCGGTGCGCGCCGACGCGCAGGCCGGCCTGGTCGGCGCGATCGTCGTCCTGCCGCAAGGCATCGCATTCGCCGCGCTCGCCGGGCTGCCGCCGGCCTGGGGGCTCTACACGAGCATCGTGCCGTGCATCGTCGCCGCGCTCGCCGGGTCGAGCCGGCTGCTCGTCTCGGGGCCGAGCAATGCGATTTCGCTCGCACTCGCCAGCATGCTCGCGCCGCTCGCCGCGGTCGACAACCCGGCCTATCCGCTGCTCGCGGTCGCCGTCACGCTCGCGGTCGGCATCCTGCAGGCGACGCTCGGCCTGCTGCGCCTGGGCGCGATCACGAACTTCATCTCGCCGACCGTGATGCTCGGCTTCCTGACCGGCGCCGCGGTGCTGATCGGCATCCAGGCCGGTCACGACATGGTCGTGAGC
Source organism: Burkholderiaceae bacterium (assembly GCA_014879745.1). Classification (GTDB taxonomy): domain Bacteria; phylum Pseudomonadota; class Gammaproteobacteria; order Burkholderiales; family Burkholderiaceae_C; genus CAIKUF01. Next base: position 6,672 of record JACSRM010000279.1, read on the forward strand.
TGGCCGGAGTTCGCGGTCGGCGCGGTGACGCTCGCGACCGCCATCGTCTCCCGGCGCTGGCTCGGCACCGGGCAGCACCTGCTCGCCGCGCTCGTCGTCGGCAGCGTGTGCGCGTTCGGCATGTCGCGCTTCGGCCTCGACACGATCCTCGTCGGCGCCCTGCCGCAGACGCTGCCCCAGCTGCACGCGCCGCCGGTCAGCTGGGGCGAGGTGCGCAAGCTCGGCGGCATCGCGTTCGCGCTCGCGATCATCGCGCTCGGCCAGACGATCGCGATCGGCCGCGCGATGGCGAGCCGCCACGGCGAGCCGTTCGACCCGAACCGCGAATGCCTCGGGCAGGGGTTGTCGAATATCGCGGGGTCGATGTTCTCGTGCATGGTCTCGTCGGGCTCGATCAACCGCACCGCATTGAGCGAGGAAAGCGGCGCGCGCACGCCGCTCGCGGCGGTGTTCTCGGGCCTGATGGTGATCGTGCTGCTGGTGATCGCCTCGCCGGTGCTCGCCTATATCTCGGCGGCGGCGATCGCCGGGCTGCTGCTGGTCGTCGCCTGGGGCCTGCTCGACGTCGCCCAATGGCGCCGCGTGCTGCACCTGGACCGCACCGAGGCGGCGATCGCGCTCGGCACCTTCGTCGCGACGCTGACCTTCTCGCTCGACGCCGCGATCCTGGGCGGCGTCGCCGCCTCGCTCGTCACCTATCTCTACCGCAGCGCGCGGCCCTCGCTGCGCACGATGGGCTTCAACAAGACGTACGACGAGAATTCGCTGCGGCCCTTCGTCATCGTCGACGATGCACCCGCCGGCACGCTGCCCGAGTGCCCGCAACTCAAGCTGCTGCGGATGGAAGGCTCGGTCTACTTCGGCGCCGTCGCGCACGTCGCCGAGTATCTGCACATGCTGCGCTCCGAGACCGAGCCGGCGAAGCGGCTGATGGTGATGACCAAGGGCATGACGACGATCGACATGGCCGGCGCCGAGATGTGGGACGCCGAACTGCTGCGTCGCCGCGCGATGGGCGGCGACCTGTATTTCCACCGGCCGCGGCCGCAGGTGATGTCGGTCTGGCAACGCGGCGGCTTCCTCGACCGGCTCGGCCCGAACCACATCTTCGCGAGCAAGCGCGACGCGATCGCGACGATCGTGCCGCAGCTCGAGGACGATATCTGCGCCCGCTGCACCGCGCGCATCTTCGACGAATGCCGGTTCCGCCCGGGTGGCGCCGAATACAAGCCATGACCGGCCTCGACATCCGCTGCAGCATGGTCTCCGTCGTCGTCCTGCGCGGCGCGGGCGACGCCACGCGCGTCCTGCTGCTGCAGCGCGCCGGCAAGTATCTGCACGGCGTCTGGAGCTACGTCGCCGGCCACATCGAAGCCGGCGAGACCGCCGCCCAGGCGGCGCGCCGCGAGCTCGCCGAGGAGACCGGGCTCGCCCCGCACGCCTTCTACGCGACGAGCTTCTGCGAGCAGTTCTACGACGCCGGCAACGACTGCATCATGATCGTCCCCGCCTTCGTCGCGCAGGTCGACGACGACTGCACGGTGCGCCTGAACGCCGAACACGTCGCGCTGCGCTGGCTGCCGCTGGCTGAGGCGGCGCGCGAGTTGCCGTTCGGCAGCCAGCGCGCGCTCTTCGAATACGTGCAGCGCGAGTTCGTCGACCGGCCGCCCTCCGAATTCCTGCGCACCGACACCTGACCGCGTGCCGGCCGACACGCGGCGCGGCGCCACGGGGCCGGCGCGAGCCGGATCGGGCTCTCAGCCGTTCAGCAACTGCTCGATCAGCCGGCGCAGCACCGGCTCGAGTTGGTCCAGGTCGAGCGCCGGCTCGCGAACCACGCGAATGATCAGCCCTTCGAACAGGCACTGCAGCAATACGGCGCGGGGCTCGATCTGCATTTGCTGCTGCGGCTTGCGCTGCGCGAGCCACGCCAGCAGGCCGTCGCGCGTCTGCCGGTCCGCAGCCAGCACGGCCGCGCCGATCTGCGGGTCGCGGCTGCCTTCGGCGCTGGTTTCCAGGAACAGCGCCGGGTGCATGGCGTCGAGCTTGTCGGCATTGCCTTGCTCGAGAAACCGGATCAGGCCTGCCGTCACCTCGTCCGCACCCCGCATCTGCCGGATGTGCAGGCGCGCGGATTCGAGCTCGCGCCGGATGATCTCCAGCACGATATCGTTCTTGCTCGCGAAATAGCGGTACATCAGGCCCGGGCTCATGCCGGCGGTGTCGGCGATCGATGCCATGCTCGCGCCGTGAAAGCCCTTGTCGATAAAACACTCCCGCGCCGCGGCAAGGATGCGCTCGCGTTGCGCGGCGGCGCGCGGCCCGGTCTTGGCCAGTTTGCGCGGTACCGGCTGCAGCGCCGCCATCATTGGCTGCGCTCCAGCCAGCCGCCGCCGAGCACCTTGTACAGGGTGACGCGGTTGATCTGTTCGGCCAGCACCGTCGAGACGAGCGCCTGGCGCGCCGCGAACAGCGTGCGTTGCGTGTCGAGCTGCACCTGGTAGTTGTCGCGCCCGGCCTTGAAGCGCGCCAGCGAGAGTTGATTGGCCTTGGTGGCCGCATCGACCAGCGCCTGCTGCGCCTTGCGCTGCTGCACCAGCGTGCGCGACAGCGCGAGCGCGTCGGCGACCTCGCGAAAGCCGGTCTGGATGGCCTGCTCGTATTCGGCCAATGCAATGTCCTGATCGGCCAGAGCCACGTCGAGGTTGCCCTGCAGCCGGCCGTGGTCGAAGATCGGCAGATTGATCGACGGCTGCAGCGACCAGAACCCGGTGCCGCCGCTGGCCAGGCGGGTCAGCGCATCGCTGGCCGAGCCGACCGATGCGGTCAGGCGGATCGACGGGAAGAACGCCGCCCGCGCCGCGCCGATATCGGCATTCGCGGCGCGCAGCCGATGCTCGGCGGCGATCACGTCGGGCCGGCGCAGCAGCACCTCGGAGGGCAGGCCAGCCGGCAGCGCGGGGATGCCGAAGGTGCGGTCGAGGTCGAAGGCGTCGGGCGAGGGCGGCAGCGCGCCGGGCGTGGCCGTCAGCAGGTTCAACGCATTCACGTCGCGCGCCACATCACCGGCAAAGCGCGCCGCATCGGCGCGCGCGGTTTCGACGGTGGTGCGCGCCTGCTCGAGATCGAGTCCCGAGACCGCGCCGAGTGCGTGCCGCTGCTCGGTGAGGCGAAATTCCTCCTCCTGGTTGGCCAGCGTGGCCTCGGCAACGGCGAGCAGCGCGCGGTCGCCGGCCAGCTGCAGATAGGCGCTGGCGACTTCGGCGATCAGCACCAGTTGCGCGGTCTGGCGCGTCTCGGTCTGCGCCAGATACTGCTGCAGCGCGGCGCGGCTCAGGTCGCGCACGCGGCCGAAGAAATCGAGCTCGAAATCGGTGATGCCGAGCCGTATGCTGTAGGCGTCGGGCGCCAGATTGCCCGGCCCGCCGCCGCGCGAGGCGAGGCCCGATACGCCGAGCGTCGGAAACTGGTCGGCGCGCTGCACGCGGTACTGCGCGCGCGCGCGTTCGACGTTCAGCACCGCGACGCGGAGGTCGCGATTCGCTTCGAGCGCGCGCGCGATCAGCGACTGCAACTCGGGGTCGGCAAAGAAGTCGCGCCAGCCGATCTCGGCGACAACATCGGGCGTCGCCGCGTCGCGGACTGGCGGCGCCGTCGCGGCTTCGATCGTCGTCGCGGGCAGCGGCCAGGCGGCCGGAACGCCGGCCTCGGCCTTCGGCACTTCGGGCGCCAGACTGGCGCATGCGCTCAGGCACAGGGCCAGGCACAGCGCACTCGAGCGCGCGGTGAGACGTGCGGTATCAATCATGAGCCTGCTCCGCGGCGGCAGTGGCGGCGGCAACGCCATCGGCCGGCTTGTGCCGCACCAGCAAACGCTCGATGACGACGAAGAACAGCGGGATGAAGAAGATGCCGAGGAAGGTGCCGACGATCATGCCGCCGAGCACGCCGGTGCCGATCGCGCGCTGCGCGCCGGAGCCCGCGCCCGAGGCGAGGGCCAGCGGCAGCACGCCCAGCCCGAAGGCGAGCGACGTCATCAGGATCGGACGCAGCCGCTGGCGCACCGCCGACAGCGTGGCGGCGATCAGCTCCATGCCCTGCTCGACATTCGCCTTCGCGAATTCGATGATCAGGATGGCGTTCTTGCTCGACAGGCCGACGGTGGTCAGCAGCGCGACCTGGAAATACACATCACGCTCGAAGCCGCGCAGCATCGTCGCCAGCGCCGTGCCGAGGATACCCAGCGGCACCACCAGCAGCACCGCGGTCGGGATGCTCCAGCTTTCGTACAGCGCCGCCAGGCAAAGGAAGACGACGAGCAGCGACAAGGCATAGAGCATCGGCGCCTGCTCGCCGGCCTGGCGCTCCTGGTAGGACGTGCCGGTCCATTCGATGCCGAAGCCCTGCGGCAGCTCGGCGACGATGGCTTCGACGGCCCTCATGGCCGCGCCTGAGCTGACCCCGGGCGCGGCCTCGCCGTTGATATTCACCGCCGGCACGCCGTTGTAGCGCTCGAGCCGCGGCGAGCCGTAGTCCCAGTGCGACGTGGCGAACGACGACACCGGCACCATCTGCCCGAGGTTGTTGCGCACCGACCAGCGCGCGAAATCCTCGGGAAGCATGCGAAACGGCGCATCCGCCTGGATCATCACGCGCTTGACACGGCCGCGATCGATGAAGTCGTCGATGTACTCGCCGCCCCAGGCCGCCGACAAGGTGCTGTTGATATCGGCCATCGAAAGGCCGAGCGCGCCGATCTTCTTCTCGTCGATATCGAGGCGGAACTGCGGCGAATCCTCCTGGCCGTTCGGGCGCACGTTGGCCAGCAGCTTGTTCTGCGCCGCCGCGCCGAGAAGCTGGTTGCGCGCCTGGATCAGCGCCTCGTGGCCGAGGCCGGCGTTGTCCTTCAGGTAGAAGTTGAAACCGCCGGTCGTGCCGAGCTCGAGCACCGCGGGCGGTGCGAAGGCGAAGACCAGCGCATCCTTGATCTGGCTGAACGCGGCCATCGCGCGCCCGGCGACGGCATTCACGTGCTGCTCGGGCGACCGGCGCTGCGACCAGTCCTTCAAGCTGACGAAGGCGATGCCGGTATTCTGGCCGCTGCCGCCGAAGCTGAAGCCCTGCACCGTGAACAGCGAATCGACGGTGTCCTTCTCTTCCTCGAGAAAGTGCGTCTCCATCTTGCGCATCACCGCGTCGGTGCGCTGCTGCGTCGCGCCCACCGGCGCCAGCACCTGCGCGAACAGCACGCCCTGGTCCTCTTGCGGCAGGAAGGCCGTCGGCAGGCGCAGGAACAGGTAGACCATCAGCGCAGCCATCAGCGCGAATACCAGCATGAAGCGCTTGGGCCGGTTGACGATGCGCCTGACGGCAGTCTGGTAGCCGTCGGCGCCACGATCGAAGCCGCGGTTGAAGGCGCCGAAGAAGCCGCTGCTGCCGGCGTGTTCGCCTTTCTTCAGCGGCTTGAGCATCGTCGCGCACAGCGCCGGGGTGAGGACGATCGCCACCAGCACCGACAGCGCCATCGCCGAGACGATGGTCACCGAGAACTGCCGGTAGATGACGCCGGTGGAGCCGCCCAGGAAGGCCATCGGCACGAATACCGCCGCCAGCACCAGGCCGATGCCGACCAGCGCGCCGGTGATCTGGTCCATCGACTTGCGCGTCGCCTCGAGCGGCGACAGGCCCTCCTCGCTCATCACGCGCTCGACGTTCTCGACGACGACGATCGCATCGTCGACGAGCAGGCCGATGGCCAGCACCATCGCGAACATGGTCAGCATGTTGATCGACAGGCCGAGCGCGGCGAGCACGCCGAACGTGCCCAGCAGCACCACCGGCACGGCGATCGTCGGGATCAGCGTGGCGCGGAAATTCTGCAGGAACAGATACATCACCAGGAAGACCAGCAGCACCGCCTCGAGCAGCGTCTTCACGACTTCCTCGATCGACACCCGCACGAAGGGCGTCGTGTCGAACGGCACGACCGCCTTCAGGCCGGGCGGAAATGTCGGCTCCAACTGCGTCATCAGGGCTTCGACGCGCTTGGCCGTGCTCAGCGCGTTGGCACCGGTGGCCAGCGATACCGCCACGCCCGACGAGGGCTGGCCGTTGTAGCGCGCGATCACGCCGTAGTCCTCGGAGCCGAGCTCGACCCGGGCGATCTCGCCGAGCGTCAATGCCGACCCGTCGGGCCGGCTGGCGACGACGATGGCGTTGAACTGCTCGGGGGTCTGCAGCCGGCCCTGCGAGGTGATCGTGGCGTTCAGCTGCTGGCCGGGCACCGACGGCGTGCCGCCGAGCTGGCCGACGGCCACCTGCTGGTTCTGCGCGCGCAACGCGGCGGTGACGTCGGCGATGCTCAGCTTGTAGGTGGTGAGCTTGTCCGGGTCGAGCCAGATGCGCATCGCATAGCGCGAGCCGAAGACCTGCACGCTGCCGACGCCGGCAACGCGGCCGATCGGGTCGGCCAGATTGGTGACGATGTAGTCGGCGATATCCTGCTGCGTCATGCTGCCGTCTTCGGAGACGAAGCCGACGACCATCAGGAAGCCCGGGCTGGACTTGCTCACCTGGATGCCCTGCTGCTGCACGATCTGCGGCAACAGCGGCAGCGCCAGCTGCAGCTTGTTCTGCACCTGCACCTGCGCGATGTCGGCATCGGTGCCGCTGTCGAAGGTGATGGTGATGGCCGCGCTGCCGTTCGACTCGCTGGTCGACGACATGTAGATCATGCCGTCCAGCCCGGTCATCTTCTGTTCGATGATCTGCGTGACCGAGTCTTCGACGACCTTCGCCGAGGCGCCCGGATAGGTGGCGCTGATGGTGACGGTGGGCGGGGCGATCGGCGGATATTGCGAGATCGGCAGTTGCAGGATCGAGATCGCCCCCGCCAGCATGACGATGATGGCGATGACCCAGGCGAAGATCGGCCGGTCGATGAAAAAGCGTGCCATGGCGCTGCCTACGACCTGGCCGGCGTGCTGGCCGCGGGGGCCGACGCCGCCGGTGCGGCGACGCGGGCCGGCGCGCCGGCGCGGATCTTCTGCAGCCCTTCGACGATCACGCGGTCACCCGCGGCCAGCCCCTCTTCGACCAGCCACTGGTCGCCGATCGCGGCGCTGACCTTGACCTTGCGCTTCTCGACCTTGCCGTCGGCGCCGAGCAGCATCGCGAAGGCATCGCCATTCGGATCGCGCGCGATACCCTGCTGCGGCACGAGCAGCGCATCGGGCCGCACCCCGCCGCCGACAACGGCACGCACATACATGCCCGGCAGCAGCAGCTTGTCCGGGTTGGGCACGGTCGCGCGCAGCAGGTAGCTGCCGGTACCGGGATCGACGGTCACGCCCTGGAAACCCAGCTTGGCCTTGCTTGCGTAGCTGCTGCCGTCCTCGAGCACGATGCTGATCGGCAGGTCGCGCGCCCCTTCGATCTTTCCCGCGGCGAGCTGCTTGCGCAGCGCCAGCAGCTCGGCGCTGGATTGGGTGACGTCGATATAGACCGGGTCGAGCTGCTGCACCGTGGCCAGCGCCTCGGTCTGCCGGGCCGTGACGAGCGCGCCGGCCGTCACCGACGACTCGCCGATGCGGCCGCTGATTGGCGCCGTGATGCGGGCATAGCGCAGCGTGACTTCGCCGCGCGCCAGCGCCGCCTTGGCGGATGCGAGGTCGGCTTCGGCCTGCTGCAGGCTGGCGATCGCGTTCTCGTTGTCCTGCGCGCTGACGGCGTCGATCTTCGCCAGATCTGCCGAGCGCGCCGCGTTCAGCCGCGCGTTGTTCAGCACCGCCTGCGCGCGCGCCAGCGCCGCCTTCAGGGTGGCCACGTCGGCACGCGGAATGGCGTCGTCCAGCTGGTACAGCGGCTGGCCGGCCTTGACCTGGCTGCCCTCTTCGAACAGCCGGCGCAGGACGATGCCGTCGACCTGCGGCCTGACTTCGGCCACCAGCGTCGGGCTGACGCGCCCGGGCAGTTCGCGGCTCAGCGTCACCTTCTGCGGCTGCAGCGTGACGACGCGGACTTCGGGCGCGGGCGGTGCGGCGGCGGGCGGGGGCGCCGGGCTGCAGGCGGCCAGCGCGAGCACCGACAGCGCCGCCAGACCGGCGTGATTCAAGGAGGTTCGCATGAAAGGCATTCGGAGTGGGGGAACGAACAGAACCTGGCGCAGCTTCTCTCGCATACGCCCGCTTCTCGGGAACGGAGAATAAACGATCATTCTCTTTTTTGCAAGTCGCCTGCTTCATGCGCGACTTCCGCGAGCCGGACATGCCGACGGGCAATCGCTCACCGTGAGTCAGCTTTCGGTTGGCGCCAACACGCGCGATACCTGTTGGCTCGTCGAATGCGTGCACACGCCGATCTCGGCGACGACGCGTCATCGGCATCGTCGTCGCGCTGACGCCGAGTTCAGGCCGCCAGCGGCAGCGCCAGCCGCACCCGCAGCCCGCCGAGGGGCGAATTTTCCAGCGCCAGCGTGCCGCCGCACAGACGTACCAGCTCCTCGGCGATGGCCAGCCCCAGGCCGCTGCCGGGCTGCGTCTCGTCGAGCCGCCGGCCGCGCTGCAAGGCCTCGGCGCGCCGCTGCGGTGCAATGCCCGGGCCGTCGTCGTCGATGCAAAGCTGCAGCAGGCCCGCGCCCGCCTCGTCGCCGAGCGACACCTGCACGCGATGGCGTGCCCAGCGGAAGGCGTTGTCCAGCAGGTTGCCGAGCAATTCGTGCAGCACGTCGGCATCGATGGCCACCAGCGTCGCGGTGGCCGTGCCGACCCGTTCGGCCTGCAGCGCGCGCTCGGCGTGCAGCCGCTGCAGCGTGCGCAGCAGCGCGTCGAGCACGGCCGCCGCGTCGCTGCGCTGCTCGGCCTGGCGCCCGGCGGCCCGCGTCGTCGCGGTGGCGCGCGAGCGCGCCAGTTGCAGCTCGATCTGACGCTGCACCTGCGCGAGCAGCGCGCGCATGCGCGCTGCCTCCTCGCCCGTGCCCGCCGCCGCCAGGTTGCCCAGCACCGCCAGCGGCGTCTTCAGCGCATGCGCCAGGTTGCCGGTCTGCTCGCGCGCCTGGCGCACCAGCCGGTCGTTGTCGGCCAGCAGGCCGTTCAGGTCGTCGACCAGCGGCTGCAGCTCGCTGGGAAAGCGCCCGTCCAGCGCCTGCGTGCGGCCTTCTCGCAGCCGGCTCAACGCGCGCTGCAGCCGCGCCAGCGGCGCCAGGCCCGAGCGCACCTGCAGCCAGCTGGCGCCCCACAGCGCCAGCGCCAGCATGCCCAACGCCGCGGCGATGGTGTAGGCGAAGCTGCGCGTCATGCCTTGCAGCCGCGTGGCGTCCAGCGCCACGGCCACGACCAGCGGCCGCTCCCAGGCCGCCAGCTCGACGCGGCGCGCCCAGACGACCAGCGGCTGCTGCTGCGGGCCGCGCGCCGCGAAGCGCCCGATGCGCGCGCCGGTGAGGCGCGCGAAGTCCGCCGCCAGGTCGGGCGGCTGGGTGTCCCACCACGAACGTGAACGCAAGGGCAACGCGGCGCCGTCCGCCACCCACCAGTACGCGCCGCCATAGGGCCGGCGGAAGGCTTCGTCGGCCGGCTCGACGGGCAGCGCCAGCGTCGCGCCCGCGCCAGCGTCGGCCGGTACCTCGGCCGTCACGTTGGCGGCCAACGCATCGAGCGGACCCGCGGCGCGCGCCGCCAGTTCGTCCTCGACGTGCTGGCGCAGCAGCAGCACCAGCAGCACGCCCACGACAAGCAGCGCCAGCACGATCCACGCGGCGGCCGCGGCCAGCAGGCGGCGCCGCAGCGAAGCCCCGGTGTGCGCCGCGCTGCTCACGGCGCTGCGGCGCCGATGCGCCAGCCGATGCCGCGCACCGTGACAATGAAGTCCGGCGGCAGCTTGCGCCGCAGCCGCGCGACGAAGACATCGAGCGTGTTGCTGTCGCGGTCGGCGTCCTGGCCGTAGACGTGCTCGGCGAGTTCGCCGCGCGTCAGCGTGCGGCCGCGGTGGTGCATCAGGTAGGCGAGCACGCGGTACTCGTGCGCCGTCAGCGCCACGGGCCGGCCCTCGACCTGCAGCGCGCAGCTGCGCGTGTCCAGCGCCACGGCACCGTGGAGCAGCACCGCGCTGGCCACGCCGGCGCTGCGCCGCACCAGCGCGCGCAGGCGCGAGGCCAGCTCCTCCATCTGGAAGGGCTTGGCCAGGTAATCGTCGGCGCCGGCGTCGATGCCCTTGACCTTCTCCTGCCAGCTGGCGCGCGCCGTCAGCAGCAGCACCGGCCGGTCCATGCCCTCGCGCCGCCAGGCGGCCAGCACCGCCAGGCCGTCGCGGCCCGGCAGCCCGATGTCGAGCACGATGGCGTCGTAGGGCTCGACGCTGCCGAGGTGCTGCGCATCGATGCCGTTATCGGCAGTGTCGACCGCAAAGCCGGCACCTTGCAGCGCCAGCTGCAGCTGGCGGCGCAGCTCGGGCTCGTCTTCGGCGACCAGCAGTCTCATCGGGGCGCGGCGGGGGCTGCAGCCGGCGGGCGGCGGAAGGCGGTCTCGAGGCGCCGGCCCTCCAGCTTGAGCCAGCTGCCGTCGCGCGCATCGATCTCGATCTCCAGACGGCGGCCGTCGGCCAACTGCCAGCGCAGCTCGTAGATCGGCACGCCGTCGTCTTCTTCCAGCTCGGCCGCGAGCAGCCGGCCGGGGATGGCGGCGTCGACACTGCGGATCAGCACCTCCAGCGCCACGATGCGGCCATGCTTGCGCGCGGCCAGCGCGCGCAGGTCGTCGCCGGCGCGGGCGGGCGGCCACGCGGCGGCGGCCAGCGCGAGCAGCGCCAGCGCGCAGGCCGCGGCACGGCGACGGGGTGGGGGGGACGCAGGATCGCGCATCGGCCGCAAGCATGCCTGAGTGTCGATGAACCGTACATGAACGCAAGCGGCGCGGCCGTTCACGCGGCGTTCATGCGGTGTGCGAGACGATGGGCCAGCTTCGATCAAACCACCGCCGACGAGGAGCCCGATGAACAAGCCCATCGCCACCCTGATCACGCTCGCGGCCTGGACCGCAGGCGCTGCAAGCGCCGAGCCGGCCGTCTACACGATCGACGACGACCACACCTATGCGACCTTCGCCATCGACCACAACGGCGCCTCGGTCAACCGCGCGCGCTTCGACGAGGTGACGGGCAGCGTCCTTTTCGACAAGGCCGCGCGCAGCGGCCGCGTCGACATGACGGTCCACGTGCGCAGCGTCTACAGCGGCTCCAAGGGCTTCGATCAGCACCTGCTGAGCGCCGACCTGTTCGACGCCGCCAAGCACCCTGCCATGCGCTTCGTCTCCGACCGCCTGGTGTTCGACGGCGAGCGCCTGGTCGAGGTGCCCGGCCAGTTGACGCTGCTCGGCCAGACGCACCCGGTGACACTGAAGGTCGTACAGTTCACCTGCTATCCGAACCAGCGCGCCAAGGCCGAGGCCTGCGGCGGCGACTTCGAGGCGGTGCTCGACCGCACCCAATGGGGCATGAACTACCTGGTCGACAAGGGCATGCCCAAGACGGTGCGCATCACCGCGACGATCGAAGCCTTCAAGCCCTAGGCGTTCATGCCTGCGCAGCGCGGCCGAGCCGGGCACACCTCCCTTCCGCAAAAGGAGCGACTCATGAACAGAACCCACGCACCCCTTGCCGGCTGCATGCTCGCGTTGTCGCTGATGGCCCCGCCCTCGTTTGCCGACGATGACTGCGATGCACCGGTGCAGCGCTGGCAATCGCGCGACGCCGTGCGCCAGATGGCGGCGCAGCGCGGCTGGCAGCTGCAGCGCCTGAAGATCGACGACGGCTGCTACGAGATCCGCGGCAAGGACGCCGACGGCCGCGAGTTCAAGGCCAAGCTCGACCCCGAGACGCTGCAGGTCGTGAAGATGAAGCGGCGCGACGGCGAGCACGAGCGCGCGCGCGACCAGGAGCGCACGCGCGAACGCGACCGCGATGGGCGCAGCGCGGCCCCTGCGGCCGGCACGCCGACGACGCCGGCGACACCGGCGACGCCCAGCCCCGTCTTCACCCCCGGCGCCGCGCCGCGCGGCCAGATCGACTGATTCCTCGAGCTTCCAAGGAGATCCACCATGTCTAAGCCCCTGCTCAGCAGCATCGCCGCCGCGTGCGCGCTGGCCCTGCCGGTGGCCGCGCACAGCCGGCCGGTGACGCTTGCCGTCCAGCTGAAGAACTACGGCGGCGACGGCGCCTACCTCGCCGTCTATCTGACCGACGCCAAGGGCGCCTACGCCGGCACGCTGTGGGTGGCCGGCGGCAAGGCCAAGTACTACAAGAACCTGTCCGACTGGAACCGGCTGTCGGCCGGCGACGCCAAGCGCCTGGCCGGTGTCACTGGCGCGAGCGTCGGCGCCGGGCGCACGCTGAAGGTCACGGCAGACCTGGCCGACGCGCTGATCGACGCCGGCTACGAGATCCGCGTCGATGCCGCGGTCGAGGACATGCGCGACAGCCCGTCCGAGCTGCGCGTCCCGCTTTCGAGCGCCAACGCCGGCAAGCCGCAGCCCGGCAAGCAGTACGTCCAGGCGCTGACCTTCTCGTTGCAGTGAGGCCGCGGCGAGCATGAGCTGGAGACAGATCCACCGCTGGCTTGGCCTCAGCGCCGGCACGCTCGCGCTGGTGCTGGGCCTTTCCGGCACGCTGCTCGCGTTCGACCCGCTGCAGCAGGCCTGGCTCGCGCAGCCGGCGGCACCCGAGCTGAACGTCGCGACGCTTGTCGAGCGCGTCGCGCGCACCGTGCCCGGGGCGCAGGAGATCCGGCGCCTGCCGTCGGGCGGCATCGTCGTCTTCGGCTTCGACGGCGACCAGGCGCAGGCGTCTTACGTCGATCCGGCCGACGGCCGCGTGCTCGGCGCCTACCAGCCGTCGGCGCTGCCGCGCTGGGTGAAGAACCTGCACCGCGCGCTGCTGCTCGGCGACGCCGGGCGCTGGGGCGCGGCCGGCGTGGCACTGGCGATGGCGCTGCTGTCGGCGTCCGGCCTCGTGCTGCTGCTGCGCCGCATGGGCGGCTGGCGCCAGCTCGGGGCGCGCGTGCGCGGCACGCTGGCGCAGCGCATCCACGTGCTCAGCGGCCGCGTCGTGCTGGCGCTGCTCTTCTTCAGCTCGGTCACGGCGCTCGTGATGAGCAGCGCGACGCTCGGCCTCGTGCCGCTCGACGCCGCCGAGCCCGAGGTCGCGTCGGTCGCCACCGGCCGTGCCGCGCTGCCGGGTGCGGCGCTCGCGCCGCTGCAGAGCGTGCCGGTGAAGAACCTGCGCCGCCTGAGTTTCCCCGACGCGGCCGACCCGACCGACACCTGGCAGATCGTGACCGCAGACGGCAGCGGCTGGATCGACCGCTATACGGGCCGCATGCTCGCCTGGCAGGACGCGAGCCTCGCGCAGCAGGTCAACGACTGGGCCGTCGTGCTGCACACCGGCGAAGCGGCCTGGCCGTGGGCGCTGGTGCTCGCCTTCGTCGGCGCGAGCGTCGTGCTGTTCTGGGCGTCGGGCGTCGTCATCTGGTGGCAGGCGCGCTCGCTCGTGCCGCGCATCGCCAACAACAGCGCGCCGGGCGAGGCCGACGCGATGATCTTCGTCGCGAGCGAAGGCGGCAGCAGCTGGGGCTTCGCGCGCACGCTGCACGACGCGCTGGTGCGCAACGGCCATCGCGTGCACAGCGCGCCGCTCGAAGACTTCCAGACCACGGCCGCGACGCGCCTCGTCTTCGTGCTCGCCGCGACCTACGGCGAAGGCCAGCCGCCGGCGCACGCGCGCGACGCGCTGGCGCGCATCGGCGCGCTCGACGCGGGCGCGGCGCGCGTCGCCGTGCTCGGCTTCGGCGACCGCCAGTTCCCGGCCTTCTGCGCCTACGCGCAGGCGCTCGACCAGACGCTGCGCGCACGCGGCTGGCCGATGCTGCTGCCGCTCGAATGCATCCACCAGCAGTCGGCGCAGCAGTTCGCGCGTTGGGGCGAGACGCTGGCTAAAGCACTCGGCGAGCCGCTCGCGCTGCAGCATGTGCCGCGCCTGCCGCCGACGACCCAACTCACGCTTGTCTCACGCCAGGACTACCCCGGCGTCGACGGCCAGCGCGCGGCAATCCTGCGCTTTTGCTGGCCGGCGCTGGGCACGCTCGCACGCTGGCGCGGCCAGGGCCTCGGGGCGTTCGAAGCCGGCGACCTGATCGCGATCGTGCCGCCGGGCGGCGGCGTGCCGCGCTATTACTCGCTGGCGTCGAGCACGGCCGACGGCTTCGTCGAGATCTGCGTGCGCCAGATCCCGGGCGGGCTGTGCTCGACGCACCTGCTGGAGTTGCAGCCGGGCGAGAGCGTCGCCGCGTTCATCCGCGCCAACCCCGGCTTCGCGCTGCCGCGCGCGCCCAGCAGCGTCGTGCTGATCGGCGCCGGCACCGGCGTCGCGCCGCTCGCCGGCTTCATCCGACGCAACCGGCGGCGCACGCCGATGCACCTGTTCTTCGGCGGACGCGACCCGGCGCGCGATTACTACTTCGGCCCCGACATCGAGCGCTGGCGCGCGCAGGGGCAACTGGCCAGCGTGCACACGGTCTTCTCGCGCGTCAACGGCGGCGGCGGCTACGTGCAGGACGCGCTGCAGCGCCACGCCGAACACCTGCGCAAGCTGCTTGCCGCCGGCGCGATCGTGCGCGTGTGCGGCAGCCACGCGATGGCGCGCGGCGTCGCCGAGGCGCTCGACGCGGTGCTCGCGCCGCTGCGCCTGAGCGTGCAGCAACTCAAAGCGCAGGAACGTTATGCCGAAGACGTATTCTGACGGCGCGCCGCGCCAAGCCGGGCGCGCCACGCTGCACGGCCCGACGATGGGCACGCGCTGGTCGGCCACGCTCGACGCCGATCCTGCCCTCGACCTGCAGGCGCTGCAGCGCGACCTGGCCGACGCCGTGCAGCAGGTCGACGCGCAGATGTCGCCGTGGAAGCCCGACAGCGACCTCGTGCGGCTGAACCGCGCCGCGGTCGATGCCTGGGTCGCCTTGCCCGCCGAGATGCTGCAGGTGCTGCAGGCCGCGCTGCAGATCGAGCGCTCGAGCGCCGGTGCGTTCGACATCGGCGTCGGCGCACTGGTCGATGCCTGGGGCTTCGGCGCGACACGCGACGTGCCCGATGCGGCGGCGATCCGCGCCGCGCGCGCGGCGCGGCGGCCGGCGACGCACGCGGTTCTGGAGCTGAACCTGGCGGCGGGCCGCGCGCGCAAGCACGCGCCGCTGCAGATCGACCTGTGCGGCATCGCCAAGGGCTACGCGGTGGACCGCATGGCCGAGGCGCTGCAGCGCCACGGCGCGCGCCACGCGCTGGCCGCGCTCGACGGCGAGCTGCGCGCCGTCGGCGCGCAGGCGAACGGCGAGCCCTGGGCCGTGGCGCTGGAGCGCCCCGAGCCCGGCCGCCGTACCGTGCACGGCGTCATCGAGCTGCAGGATCTGGCGGTCGCGACCTCGGGCGACTACCGGCGCTTCGTGCGCGTCGGCGACCTGCAGCTGGCGCACACGATCGATGCGCGCCGCGGCGCACCGCTGGACAACACGGTGGCCTCGGTCAGCGTGCTGGCAACGAGTTGCATGCACGCCGACGCCTGGGCCACCGCTTTGTTGGTGGCCGGGCCCGGCGAGAGCTTCGTGCTGGCGCAGCGCCACCGGCTCGAAGCGTTGTGGCTGCTGCGCCGCGGCGGCACGTTGGTCGAGTTGGGGCTGGGGCGCTTCGCCGCCGCTGCGGTGGCTGGAAGTTTCGCCGATCCAGCGGCGCGGTGAGCACGCGGTTCAGCAACGGCTCGGCACTGCCGGCGCACGGTCCGTGTCCGTCGGGTGCGTCCGCGTGCGCCGCCGATGCAGGCAAGCGGCGCGGCCGTTCACGCGGCGTTCATGCGGCCTGCGCGACGATGCGGGCCCTCATCAACCCAACCCAGGAGTTCGAGATGAATCGATCGATCCCCCACCGCATCGCGGCGAGCGCCGCCGCCGTCGTGCTGGCCGCGGCTGCGGGCGCCGCCGCGGCGCAAACGGCCCCGTCTGCCCCCGCGGCCCCTGCGGCCCCTGCGGCCGCGCCGATGAACTTCCAGCAGATCGCCGATCGCGTCGTCGCGCAGGGCTACAGCGACGTGCGCGAGATCGAGCGCAAGAGCGACAAGCTCTACGAGGTGGAGGCGCATGACGCCAAGGGCCGCCGCGTCGAGCTGTCGATCGATGCGCGCAGCGGCGAGGTGCTGCGCGAGAAGGCCAAGCGATGAGCCGCACGCTGAAAGTCCTGCTGCTGGCGGCCGGCGGCGTCGCGGTGGCGCTGTGGACGCTGGCCGCCTTGGGCGCGGGGTGGCTGCTGCAGGCCGGCGCGGGCGCGCTGGACGGCGGATCGTCCGCCGCCGCGATGCAGGCCGTCACCGCCTGGACCGAACGGCCCTGGGTGCGTCACTGGCTGGACCCGGACGAAGCCGCCGTGTTGCTCGACGCGGTGGACTGGCTGCTCGGCTTGGGCGGCGGGCCGCAGGCCTGGCTGGGCACGGCGCTGCTCGTGCTCGGCACGGCGCTGGTGATGGTCTGGGCCGGCGGGCTGGTGCTGGCGCTGCTCGCGGCAGTGCTTGTGCTGGCCTTGCTGCGCCGCCTGGCGGCGTGGTGGCGCGGCGGCGCACGCTGGCCGTGGCGGTCGCGCGAAGCGCAGGCCGGCCCACTCGCCGGGGCTTCGCCCGGCGGCGCCGCGTAGGCTTCAGGCCGGCGCAATGCGCAGCATCCGCGCCATTGGGCAGTTGCTGGATCGCGCCCACGGTGCCGCTGTTGTTCACCGGTCTGACGCGAAGGGTGCCCTGGCCCGCGGAGCCTTCCCAAAAGAGGCCTCGCACCTGAGCTCGGGTGTTGCGCAGATAGTGCTGAAGTGTCGGGCCGGCCGCGGGCGTCAGCGGCACCCGCAGGTCCGTCGGCCAACCCGCCAGATCGATGCGATGCTGTGACGACGTGGCGGTCGCCAAGGCCGCCCCTGCATCCTCGAAGAAGCAGCGCCCATTGATGTAGGCGACGGCCTGGGTCTGCTCTCGCCGTGTCTCGCCCACCTTGCGTCCGCCCGGCGCATCGTGCAGCGCGCTCGCGCCGGCCACTTCGGGGCGCTTGCAGAGATCGAACACGCCCGTTCGGCTCAAACCCGTGAGCGCGGCGATCTGCTCGTAGGTGTGGCCCGCCTTGCGCAGTCGAATCACCTGCACTCACCTTTCGTGGCGGGCCTGGCGCCGCAGCGATCTCATGTCGGTTGCTTTCATCGCATCAACATGATGGCGGGTCGGTGCTTTTCAGGAGCATTGTTGCCGGAGCAATAACGACCTCCAGTCGCAGCAATGTGGCGCCAGTCGCAATTGCTCTGGCGCCCTGCGGGAACCTACACGCTCAAGCGTCGATATTCGCCGCCCGCAGTGCATTCGTCTCGATGAAATCGCGCCGCGGCTCGACTTCGTCGCCCATCAGCATCGTGAAGACGCGGTCGGCCTCGATCGCGTCGTCGATCTGCACCTTGAGCAGGCGGCGCACGGCGGGGTCCATCGTCGTCTCCCACAGTTGGGCCGGATTCATTTCGCCCAGGCCCTTGTAGCGCTGGCGGGCGACGGCGCCTTCGGCCTGCTGCATCAGCCAGGCCATCGCGGCGCGAAAGTCGCTGACCTTCGCTTCCTTGCGGCGTTCGCCTTCGCCCTTGCTGACGACCGCGTCCGCACCGACCAGGCCCTTGAAGGTGCGGCCGGCGAGGCTGAGCGCCTCGTAGTCGGCGCCGTGCACGAAGTCGGCGCTGATCACGCTGCTTCTCGTATTGCCGTGGTGGCGGCGCTCGATGCGCAGCACGTGCTTGTCGGCGCGGGTGTCGAACTCGGCGCTGACTTCGGCGTCGTGAAGCGCGGCCTGCATCGCACGCGCCGAGGCTTCGGCCGACTCGGGCGTATCGAGGTCGATCGCGAGGCCGTCGGCGATCGCGCGCAGCGCCTCGACGTCCATCCACTTGCTCAGGCGCAGGGCGATATTGTTGGCCAGCACGTACTGGCGCGCGAGCGCGGCCAGCGTATCGCCGGCGAGCGCCCCGGCGCCGGGGATGCCGGTCTCGAGGCGTGCGTCGCTCATCGCAACTTCGAGCAGATAGGCGTCGAGTTCCTGGCCGTCCTTCAGGTACTGCTCGTCGCGGCCGTGCTTGACCTTGTACAGCGGCGGCTGGGCGATATAGACGTGGCCGCGCTCGACGAGCTCGGGCATCTGGCGGTAGAAGAAGGTCAGCAGCAGGGTGCGGATGTGCGCGCCGTCGACGTCGGCGTCGGTCATCAGGATGATGCGGTGGTAGCGCAGCTTGTCGGGGTCGAACTCGTCCTTGCCGATGCTCGTGCCAAGCGCGGTGATCAGCGTCAGGATCTCGTTGCTCGTCAAGAGCTTCTCGAAGCGCGCGCGCTCGACGTTCAGGATCTTGCCGCGCAGCGGCAGGATCGCCTGGAACTTGCGATCCCGGCCCTGCTTGGCGCTGCCGCCTGCCGAATCGCCCTCGACGATGTAGATCTCGCACAGCGCCGGGTCCTTCTCCTGGCAGTCGGCGAGCTTGCCGGGCAGGCCCATGCCGTCGAGCACGCCCTTCCTGCGCGTCATCTCGCGCGCCTTGCGCGCCGCCTCGCGCGCGCGCGCGGCGTCGACGATCTTGCCGCAGATGATCTTGGCGTCGTTCGGGTTCTCGAGCAGGTAGTCGGTCAGCAGCTTGCCGACGA
>JACSRM010000190.1 GCA_014879745.1 Burkholderiaceae bacterium
GTCGACGTGACCGATCGTCCCCACGTTCACGTGCGGCTTGGTGCGCTCGAATTTGCTTTTTGCCATTTCGGTTCTCCGGATAAAGAGCTATGCCAGTGTGAGGTTTAAGGTTTCCAGCGGGGCCCTGGATCGCCTGCCACTGGCAGCAGGCGGCACCCCGAAGAAGACCGGTCTTTGCAGGGCCCGCAACGCGGGTGCGGGCCCGGCGCCTACTTTCCGCGCGCGGTGATGATCGCGTCGGAGACGTTCTTGGGCGCCTCGCTGTAGTGCTTGAACTCCATCGTGTAGGTCGCGCGGCCCTGGCTCATCGAGCGCAGCGTCGTCGCATAGCCGAACATTTCCGACAGCGGCACCTCGGCCTTGATGATCTTGCCGCCGCCTGGCATGTCGTCCATGCCCTGCACCATGCCGCGCCGCGATGACAGGTCGCCCATCACGTTGCCGGCGTAGTCCTCGGGGGTCTCGACTTCGACCGCCATCATCGGCTCGAGGATCACCGGCGAGGCCTTGCGGCAGCCGTCCTTGAAGCCGATCGACGCCGCCATCTTGAATGCGTTCTCGTTCGAGTCCACCTCGTGGTAGGAGCCGAAGGTGAGCGTTACCTTGACGTCGACCACCGGGTAGCCCGCGAGCACGCCGTTGGGCAGCGAATCCTCGATTCCCTTCTTGACCGCGGGGATGAACTCGCGCGGCACGACGCCGCCCTTGATCGCGTCGACGAACTCGAACCCTGCGCCCGGCTCCTGCGGCTCGATCTTCAGCACGACGTGCCCGTACTGACCCTTGCCGCCCGACTGGCGGACGAACTTGCCTTCGATTTCGGACACCGGCTTGCGGATCGTCTCGCGGTACGCGACCTGCGGCTTGCCGACGTTGGCCTCGACGCCGAACTCGCGCTTCATGCGGTCGACGATGATCTCGAGGTGCAACTCGCCCATGCCGGAGATGATGGTCTGGCCGCTCTCCTCGTCGGTGCGCAGCCGAAACGACGGATCTTCCTGCGCCAGCCGGCCGAGCGCGATGCCCATCTTCTCCTGGTCGGCCTTGGTCTTGGGCTCCACCGCCTGATGGATCACCGGCTCGGGGAAGACCATCTTCTCGAGCGTGATGATCGAGTCCGGATCGCACAGCGTCTCGCCGGTCGTCACTTCCTTCAGGCCGACACAGGCGGCGATGTCGCCGGCCAGGATCTCCTTGATCTCCTCGCGCTGGTTGGCGTGCATCTGCAGGATGCGCCCGATGCGTTCCTTCTTGCCGCGGATCGGGTTGTAGACCGAGTCGCCCGACTTCAGCACGCCCGAATAGACGCGCACGAACGTGAGCTGGCCGACGTAGGGGTCGGTCATCAGCTTGAAGGCGAGGGCAGAGAATTTCTCGCCGTCGTCCGCCTTGCGCACGACTTCCTTGTCGTCGTCGTCGTGGCCGGGCACCGGCGGTACGTCGATCGGCGACGGCATGAACTCGATGACGGCATCGAGCATGCGCTGCACGCCCTTGTTCTTGAACGCGGTGCCGCACAGCATCGGCTGGATCTCGGCCGCGATGGTGCGCGTGCGCAGCCCGAGCTTGACCTCCGCCTCGGTCAGGTCGCCCGACTCGAGGTATTTGTTCATCAGCTCTTCGCTCGACTCGGCCGCCGCCTCGACCATATTCTCGCGCCACTTCTTCGCATCCTCGACCATGTCGGCCGGAATGTCGCGATATTCGAACTTCATGCCCTGGGAGGCCTCGTCCCAGATGATCGCCTTCATCTTGATGAGGTCGACGACGCCGGTGAACTTGTCCTCGGCGCCGATCGGCAGCACGATGGGCACCGGATTGGCCTTGAGGCGCGCCTTCATCTGGTCGTAGACCTTCATGAAGTTGGCCCCGGTGCGGTCCATCTTGTTGACGAACGCGAGGCGCGGCACCTTGTACTTGTTGGCTTGGCGCCAGACGGTCTCGGACTGCGGCTGCACGCCGCCGACCGCGCAGTAGACCATGCACGCGCCATCGAGCACGCGCATCGAGCGCTCGACCTCGATCGTGAAGTCGACGTGACCCGGCGTGTCGATGATATTGATGCGGTGCTCCGGGAAGCCGAGTTCCATGCCCTTCCAGAAGCAGGTCGTCGCCGCCGACGTGATCGTGATGCCGCGCTCCTGCTCCTGCGCCATCCAGTCCATCGTCGCCGCCCCGTCGTGCACTTCACCGATCTTGTGATTCACACCGGTGTAGAACAGGATGCGCTCGGTCGTCGTCGTCTTGCCGGCGTCGATGTGAGCCGAGATACCGATATTGCGGTAGCGCTCGATGGGGGTCTTGCGGGACATGATGTCACTCCAGATACGAATCGCGGCCCCGGCCCGTCTCGTGGACCGACCGGGGCAGAGCAAACAGTGAACTCAGAAGCGGAAGTGCGAGAACGCCTTGTTGGCCTCGGCCATGCGATGCACTTCGTCGCGCTTCTTCATCGCACCGCCGCGGCCTTCGACGGCTTCGAGCAGTTCATTGGCCAGACGCAGCGCCATCGATTTCTCGCCACGCTTGCGGGCCGACTCCTTGAGCCAGCGCATCGCGAGCGCGACGCGGCGCACCGGCCGGACTTCCACCGGCACCTGGTAGTTCGCACCGCCGACGCGGCGCGACTTGACCTCGACCATCGGCTTGACGTTGTTCAACGCGGTGAGGAACACCTCGAGCGGGTCCTTGCCCGACTTCTTCTCGACCTGGTCGAGCGCGCCGTAGATGATGCGTTCGGCAACCGCCTTCTTGCCGGACTCCATGACGACGTTCATGAACTTCGAGAGATCGACACTGCCGAACTTCGGGTCGGGCAGGATCTCGCGCTTGGGGACTTCGCGACGACGGGGCATTTCAAACTTCCTTTTGCTTCAGTTGGCGGTGGCACCTGCCATCGCCTCGGGCGCCACCACACTCAGGGGCCACCCACTTACTCAGCGAGCCGAAGGCTTGCTGAATCCAATGACAGCCGGCAGGCCGTCTTTGCGTCCGGCGGAACGCGTTACGCCTTCTTGGGCCGCTTTGCGCCGTACTTCGAACGCGACTGCTTGCGATCCTTCACGCCCTGCAGATCGAGCGAGCCGCGCACGATGTGGTAGCGCACGCCAGGCAAGTCCTTGACGCGGCCGCCGCGCACGAGGACGACACTGTGCTCCTGCAGGTTGTGGCCCTCGCCGCCGATGTAGGAGATGACCTCGAAGCCGTTCGTGAGACGGATCTTGGCGACCTTGCGCAACGCGGAGTTCGGCTTCTTCGGCGTCGTCGTGTAGACACGCGTGCAGACGCCGCGGCGCTGCGGGCTCTTCTCCATCGCCGGCGACTTGGATTTCGTGGTCTCGACCTGGCGGCCGTGGCGCACGAGTTGGTTGATGGTTGGCATAGGTAGCTTGTTCCCGTTTGAAGTCACGCGCGCCGTCCGGCAGACTGACGCTTACAGTTCATTTCGGGACAAGCCGGGCGCCTTGCGCGTGACTGGCTAGAAGCCGGTGGTGCGCTGGCCAAGGCAATCGAATGCCGGCCACACCGGAAAGCCGCCCGACAAAGAGCGCAGCAGAGTCTGCCGAAAAGCCTTTGATTATATTCGGACGAACCCGCGGTCGCAAGTCAGCTTCGCCAAGTGTGTCACCTTCGCGAGGCACGCCCTGCGGCAAGCGGCGCAGGGGCGGAGCGGGGCCGAGCCTGCGCGGTAGCAAACCATGAATCAAGAGCCATTGCCCCGGTGTGGAAATCCGGACCCGATCCGCGCGAGCGCGCGCGACGGCGCCGTGCTCGATACCCAGGTGGTGCTCGATTGGCTCGTCTTTCGCGACCCCGCCGTGCAAGCGCTTGCCCGAGCGATAGAGGGCCAAAGTTTGCGCTGGCTCGCTTCGCCGCCCATGCTGGACGAGCTCGAGCAGGTGCTCGACCGCGGCGTAGGCGCCGCCTGGCTGCCGAACCGCGCGCTGATTCGCGAGGCCTGCTCGCGCTGGGCATTCCCGGCCGACGTGGCCGCCGCTTCGGCCCTGCGCTGCACCGATGTCGACGACCAGATATTCATCGACCTCGCGCTGGCCGGGGGTGCGCAGTGGTTGTTTACGCGCGACAAGGCGCTGTTGCGTCTTGCGCCGCGCGCCCGTGACCTGGGCGTGCGCGTGCTGCGTCCCGCCGATTGGCCGCCGCGACAACCCTGAGCGCCGAGCCGGCACAGCGACGAAAAAGGCCGCCCGAAGGCGGCCTTTGCAAGAGGCGCGCTACGCCGGCGGTCACTCGTCGCTGGTCGCCGCCGCCTCGCCGGAGCCTTCGGCGTCCAGGCTCGCGAGCTGGGCGGAGGCGAGTTCCTCGGCTTCCTGCTGCGCGATCGCGCGGCGTTCGGCGTCGTCCATCGCTTCCTTCGCGCGGCGTGCTTCGTGGAACGCCATCCCGGTGCCGGCCGGGATCAGCCGGCCGACGATGACGTTCTCCTTCAGCCCGCGCAGCTCGTCGCGCTTGCCCATGATCGCGGCCTCGGTCAGCACGCGCGTCGTCTCCTGGAACGACGCCGCCGAGATGAAGCTGTCGGTCGACAGCGACGCCTTCGTGATGCCGAGCAGCACGTCCTGGTGCGTCGCCGGCAGCTTGCCTTCGGCGATCATGCGATCGTTGGTGTCGAGCATCTCGGAGCGTTCGACCTGCTCGCCGGCGATATAGCCGGTGTCGCCCGGATTGGCGATCTGCACCCGGCGCAGCATCTGGCGCACGATGACCTCGATGTGCTTGTCGTTGATCTTCACGCCCTGCAGCCGGTAGACGTCCTGCACCTCGTCGACGATGTAGCGCGCCAGCTCCTCGATGCCGAGCAGGCGCAGGATGTCCTGCGGATCGGCCGCGCCGTCGACGATCAGCTCGCCGCGGTTCACGACCTGGCCTTCGTGAACGAGGATGTTTTTCTCCTTCGGGACGAGGATCTCCTCGACCCTGCCTTCCGGGTCGGTGATCTGCAAGCGGTTCTTGCCCTTGGTCTCCTTGCCGAACGAGACGGTGCCGGTCAGCTCGGCGAGCGTGCCGGTGTCCTTCGGCGTGCGCGCCTCGAACAGCTCGGCCACGCGCGGCAGGCCGCCGGTGATGTCGCGCGTCTTCTGGCCTTCGACCGGAATGCGCGCCAGCACCTCGCCCGGCATCAGATCCTGGCCGTCGCGCACCTGGATCAGCGCGCCGACCGGGAAGCCGATCGTCACCGAATGGTCGGTGCCCGGGATCTTGACCTCGTTGCCCGCCACATCCAGCAGCTTGACCTGCGGCCGCACGACCTTCGCCGCGCCGCGCCGCTTCGGGTCGATCACGACGAGGGTGGACAGGCCGGTCACTTCGTCGACCTGCTTGGCGACGGTGACGCCTTCCTCGACGTTCTCGAACTTTGCGCGGCCGGCGAACTCGGTGATGATCGGCCGCGTCAGCGGATCCCAGTTGGCGAGCACGGTACCAGCCTTGACGTGCTGGTCGGCCTTGATGTTGAGCGTCGCGCCGTACGGCAGCTTGTGGCGTTCGCGCTCGCGGCCGTGCGGGTCGGCGATCACGATCTCGCCGGAGCGCGAAATCACGACCAGCTCGCCCTTGCCGTTCGTCACGTAGCGCATCGTCGGATTGAAGCCGACGATGCCGTCGGACTTCGCATCGACGCTGGAGGCCACCGCCGCGCGCGAGGCTGCACCGCCGATGTGGAAGGTGCGCATCGTCAGCTGCGTGCCCGGCTCGCCGATCGACTGCGCGGCGATCACG
>JACSRM010000469.1 GCA_014879745.1 Burkholderiaceae bacterium
CTCGCATGTCCAGCTTCGACTACGACGTGATCGTCATCGGCTCGGGCTTCGGCGGCAGCGTCGCGGCGCTGCGCGCGATCGAGAAGGGCTATTCGGTCGGTGTGCTGGAGGCCGGGCGGCGCTATGCCGACGCCGACCTGCCGAAGTCGAGCTGGGAGTTCGGCAAGTATCAATGGCAACCCGAACTCGAGCTCTTCGGCATCCAGCGCATCCGCTATCTCGAGGATGTGATCGTGCTGTCCGGCGCGGGCGTCGGCGGCGGATCGCTCGTCTACGCCAACACGCTGTACGTGCCGGCGCAGAAGTTCTTCGACTACCCGACCTGGGCGCACATCACCGACTGGGCGAAGGAACTCGCGCCCTACTACGACCAGTGCAACCGCATGTTCGGCGTCCAGGTCTCGCCCTACATGGAGACCGACTCCGACCGGATCATGCGCGCGGTCGCGGCCGACATGAATCGACCCTACCTTCGGGCGCCGCTCGGTATCCATTTCGGGACGCCGGGCGCCGAGGCCGAGGATCCTTATTTCGGCGGCGCCGGCCCGCGGCGCACCGGCTGCATCGGCTGCAACGACTGCTCCAACGGCTGCCGCTTCAACGCCAAGAACAAGACCACCGTCAACTATCTCTACCTCGCCGAAGCGGCCGGCGCCGTGGTCCACGAACTCAACGAAGTGCATACGCTCAGGCCGCTGGACGACGGCGGCTACGAGGTGATCGCGCGTCATCCCGGCCCGCTGGGGCTGGCCGGCGCCCGCCATCACTACAAGGCGCGGCAGGTCATCCTCTCGGCGCACGCCTTCGGCACGGCGCAGATCCTGCTGTCGATGAAGCACGACGGCACGCTGCACCGGCTCTCGGACGAGGCCGGCAAGCGGGCGCGCACGAATTCCGAAGCGCTGGTGTCGGTGATGCGCAGCGAAGAGGCCTACAAGTGCGACTTCGAAAAGGTGCACATCACGCCGGGATCCGCCAACGTGACCGCCTGCCTGCAGATCGACCCCGAGGCGACCATCGGCCCGGTGCGCTTCGGCGTGGGCAGCAATGCGATGTCCTTGATCTACACGGCGCAGCCCGAGGGCGACGAGCAGCACCACTTCGTCGCCTGGCTGAAGCAGATGATCGAGCACCCGGTCGAGTCCCTCAGCATCGACTACCCCAGGGATTGGTCGCAGCGCGGCTTCAACCTGCTGTGCATGCGCGACCACGATGACTGGCTGGACCTGTCCTGGCGGCACGGCAGGCTGCACAGCAAGCCCGGCTCGGCAACCGCGCCGCCGGCCATCGTCGAGGCGGCGGTCGATGTCGGCCGCCGCGTGGCCGAGAAGATGGGCGGCATCTCGGCGCAGACCTTCTTCACCGTGGCCGGCAAATCCACCTCGGCGCATTTCATCGGCGGCAATACCATCGGCGAGGATGCCGAACACGGCGTCGTCGACGCCTGGCAGCGCGTCTTCGGCTGTCCCGGCCTGCACGTCATGGACGGCAGCGTCATCACCGCCAACCCCGGCGTGAACCCGTCGCTGACCATCGCCGCGCTGGCCGAGCGGGCGATGTCCTTCTGGCCGAACAAGGGCGAGGCCGACCCGCGGCCGCCGCTGGGCTCGGGCTACCAGCGGCTCGCGCCGGTGATGCCGCGCAAACCTGTCGTCCCCAGGGGCGCCCCCGGCGAATTCCGGCTCGACCACGATCTGTCGATCACCGACGTGGTGATCGGCGACCAGCCGCAGGACCGATAGGGGGACCACCATGAGCGAGACCGCATTCCGCATCCTCGGCAAGTCCGGCGATGTGCCCGAAGGCTATGCGATGCCGTACTACCTGGACGACCTGAAGCGCCGCGTCTCGGTCGCCCGTGTCGCCGGGCGCCTCTACGCCTTCGACGACCTGTCGCCCACCGACGGCGCGCCGCTGTCGTCGGGCAAGCTGATCGGCGCGACGATCATGTCGCCTTGCGACGGCGCGACTTTCGATCTCGCCAGCGGCGCCGCGCTGCGCGGCGGTGCGAGCCGCCCGCTCGCCACCCACGCGGTGCGCGAGCGCGACGGGGGGATCGAAGTCGCGGTGTCCGGCGTGTGATGCGGCATGAGCGTGCCGCGGCGTTTCTGGCACTGGCGCTGGGGGTCGGTGGCCCTGCGCACGGTGACGAAGGCGGCGTGCCGTTCTGGTTTTCCGGGCAGTACGCCAGCCTGGCCGCGGTGCCGGCGACACCGGGCTGGTCGCTGCCGATGGTGGGCTACTACTACAGGGGCGATGCGTCCGCCGGCGAGGTCCTGCCACGAGGTGACAGCGTGACGGTCGGCCTGAATTCGCGCCTGCCCCTGCTGCTGGTCCAGCCGACCTACGCGCCAGAGCGCAAGGTGCTGGGCGGCCAGGCCGCCATCGGAATCGGCTTCGGCTACGGCAGGAACTCGACGGCGGCGGACCTGCGCATGTCCCCGCGTGGCACCGCGTTCGATGTCGAGGACTCGGCATCGGGCTTCACCGACCTGTACCCTGTCGCGAGCCTCGCATGGAACGATGGCGTCCACAACTGGATGACCTACCTGACCGGCGACATTCCGGTCGGCGCCTACGACAGCAAGCGTCTTGCCAACATCGGCATCGGACATGCCGCCATCGATGCCGGCGGCGGCTACACCTATCTCGATCAGAAGTCCGGGCGCGAGTTTTCGGCGGTGCTGGGCGTGACCTACAACTGGGAGAACAAGGACACCCAGTACCAGAACGGCATCGACTCGCACCTGGACTGGGCGGCGTCGCAGTTCCTGTCCGCGAACTGGCAACTGGGCGTCGCCGGCTACGTGTACTACCAGCTCACCGGCGACAGTGGGGCCGGCGCGAAGCTCGGGCCGTTCAAGTCGAAGGTCGCCGCGATCGGCCCGGAGATCGGCTACGTGTTCAGCATCGGTGGACTGCCGGCCTACGCCAACCTGCGCGGCTACTGGGAGTTCGAGGCCAGGAACCGGCTCGAAGGCTATGCCGTGTTCGTCAACCTGGTGCTGCCGCTGGGACACTGAAGGCCACTGAAGCATGGAACTCGACCCGGTCTTCCTGTCGCGCATCCAGTTCGCGTTCCTGATCAGCTTTCACATCATCTTCCCGGCGTTCACGATCGGCCTGGCGGCGTGGCTGGCGACGATCGAGGGCGCGCATCTGGCGACCGGCAAGGCGATCTACCGGCGCGTGTTCGATTTCTGGCTCAGGGTGTTCGCGGTGTCGTTCGCCATGGGCGTCGTCACCGGCATCGTGATGGCGTTCCAGTTCGGCACCAACTGGGGCGTGCTGGCCGAGCGCTCGGGCCCGATCCAGGGCCCGCTGCTCGGCTACGAGGCCTTCACCGCGTTCATGCTCGAAGCGACGTTCTTCGGCGTCATGCTGCTCGGGCGCGAACGCGTGTCGCCGCGCTTCTATTTCTTCGCCTGCTGCATGGTGTCGCTCGGCACGATGTTCTCGTCGTTCTGGATCCTAGCCAACAACAGCTGGATGCAGGTGCCGCTCGGCCACACCATCGTCGACGGCCGGTTCGTGCCCGAGGACTGGAAGCAGATCGTGCTCGGCCCGGTGCAGATGGTACGCTGGCCGCACATGCTGCTGGCCGCCTTCCTGACGACCGCGATGTGCGTGGGCGCCACCGGCGCGTGGTACCTGCTGCGCAACGTGCACCGCGACGACGGCCGCGTGATGCTGCATTGGGGCCTGGGCCTGGTGGGGGTGCTGATCCCGCTGCAGATGTTCGTCGGCCACCTCACCGGGCTGTACGTGCTCGAGCACCAGCCCGCCAAGTTCGCCGCCATCGAGGCGCGCTGGCAGAACCAGCAGCCGGCCAGCGAGGTGCTGATCGCCTGGCCGGACGAGGCGGGCGAGCGCAACCTTTATGCGATCACCGTGCCCAAGCTCGGCAGCTTCATCGCCTCGGGCAACTGGACGTCGGCCGAGGTCGGTCTGGAATCGTTCCCGCGCGAGGACTGGCCGCCGGTGCTGATCCCGTTCTTCGGCTTTCGCATCATGGTCGGCATGGGGCTGCTCATGTCGGCGCTGGTGATCGTCGGCCACGTGCTGCGCTGGCGTCGCCGGCTGGAGAGTTCGCGCTGGTTCTTGTGGGGCATGTTCCTGAGCTTTCCCAGCGGCTTCGTCGCCGTGCTGGCCGGCTGGTTCACCGCCGAGGTCGGCCGCCAGCCCTGGGTCATCTACGGCCTGCTGCGCACCAAGGACGCGGTCACGCCGTCGCTGCGCACCGAGGACGTGCTGTTCTCGTTGAGTGTCTACGTGCTGGTGTATGCGGTGGTCTATTCCTTCGGTCTGTACTACATCTACCGGCTGCTGCGCGACGGGCCCGAAGGCGCGCGGCCGCCGATCGCGGGCGCCACCGGTAGCCGGCCGTTGGCCTTCGCCGTCGAGCGCGAGCCGTCCACCGGCGGCGATCAACGATGACGGGCACCGCGCCGCCGAGCGATCTGGCGCTGTTCTGGGCCGGCGTGATCGCGCTCGCGATCCTCGTCTACGTCATCCTCGACGGCTTCGACCTCGGCGTCGGCATCCTGTTCGGCACGACGCGCGACGAAGCCCGGCGCACCGCGCTGATGAACACCATCGCGCCGTTCTGGGATGGCAACGAAACCTGGCTCGTGGTCGTCGGGGCCGGGCTGTTCGCGGCCTTCCCGGCGGTCTACGCGGCTTTCCTCGCGGCGTTCTACATCCCGGTGCTGCTGCTGCTCGTCGGCCTGATCTTCCGCGGCGTCGCATTCGAGTTCCGCGGCCGTAGCGTTCGCATGCGCCGGCTGTGGGATCGGGGCTTCTTCGTCGGCTCGGTCGTCGTCGCCTTCGTGCAGGGCGCGGCGGTGGGGGCGATGATGCGCGGCGTCGCGGTGCGCGATGGGCAGTTCGCCGGCGGCTCGTTCGACTGGCTGCATCCGTTCGCGCTGTTGACCGGCGCCGGCCTCGTGTTCGGCTACGCGCTGCTCGGTGCGGGCTGGGTCGTCGTCAAGAGCGAGGGCGCGCTGCGCGACTGGGCGCGCGCGCGCATCGGCTGGCTCGCGGCGATCGTCTTCATTCTCATCGGCGCGGCCTTCGCCGTCGTGCTCGGCGCCGACGCCGGCGCCGTCGCGCAGGGCCATCTGCGCGACCGGCCGTGGGGCTGGGTATTTCCGGCCGCCGGCGTCGCCGCGCTCGCCGCGACGGAGCTCACCGCGCGCGGCCGCAACGACGTGCTGCCCTTCGTCTGCGGCGCGCTCTTCTTCGTGTGCGCCTACCTGAGCCTGGGCGTGATGTTCTGGCCGTACATGGTGCCGTACGCGCTCACCGTCGGCGGCTCGGCGTCGCCCGACGCGTCGCTGCGCTTCCTGTTCTACGGCGGCGCCGTCGTGCTGCCGGTGATCGCCATCTACACGATCGGCGTGTACTGGGTGTTTCGTGGCAAGGCGCGCGGCGGGTATTGAGAAACAGCCCGCATCCGCGGTTCACGCCCCGCGCCGGCCGGCATTGATGTGGCGGCTCCACCAGGAATCGAACCTGGATCTGCCCCTTAGGAGGGGGCTGTTCTATCCATTGAACTACAGAGCCCGAGGGCGGCATTGTGCAGCAGCGCGTTGCACGGCCGGCCCGGGCTTCAGAGGCTGAGAGTTTTTCGGGCGTGCCAGAGCGGCGCGCCAGCACGTGTCCGAGCAAGGCGCAAAGCGCAGCCATAGCTCGGGCTATGGCGAGCATTTGCAACGCCGAGCGGGC
>JACSRM010000429.1 GCA_014879745.1 Burkholderiaceae bacterium
GCGCTCTTGCCGAGGCTCTTGAGCAGCTTGTCCATCGGCGCCATGCGGCTCTTGTCCTTGCGGCCCATGACGAGGGCGGCGCCGCATTTGGCGGCGATCACGCGGGCGTCGGCGCCGTGCGCATTGGCCGGGGTGTCGACGACGACGAAGTCGAACTTGCTCAGCAACTCGGCGAGCAGCAGGCCGAACGCCGGGCGCTGCACGAGTTCGAGCGGGTTGGGCGGCACGGCCCCGGATGGCAGCAGATACAGGCTCGGCAGGTCAGGAATCTGGAGGATCACGTTCTGCTCGGCGCGGCCGGACAGGATGCCGCTCAGCCCCGCCATCGGGTGGCCGATGCCGAACACGGACTGCTGGCGCGGGGTGCGCATATCGGCATCCACCAGCAGCGTGCGGCCGCCGAGCTGGCTGAAGGCGATCGCCAGGTTGGCGGCGAGGTAGGTCTTGCCATCGCCGATATTCGGACTCAGCACGGCCAGCGCGCGACGCGGCTCTTCGCCCGTCATTGCGCCCATCATCAATTGGCTGCGGAGTTCGCGAAACGCCTCGGCCTCGTCGCTGAAGGGATTGGCGGCGACGATGAGCTCGGGATTCGACGTGCGCTCGCCCGGCACGTAGGGGTAGTGGAACTGCTGTGAAAGCGCCCACACCACGTCGTCGTTGGAAACCAGATCGAGCGCGACCGCGGCTTCGCCGAAGCGGATATCGTGCTCGCGCTGGTAGAGCAGGATCTGCTCGATCTGCGTGTCGGTGAGCTTGCGCGACTCGCGCATCAGGTCGCCGATCGAACGATCGACGACCTTCTCGGCCGCATCCTCGATCGGTTCCTCGGGCGCCTTTGCGACCTTCGGCGTGGGACTGGAAGGGTAGGAGAACTTCATTGCCATTCGCTGCTCAGGTCGGTGCATCGGGTCGCGGCAGGCCGGTCAGCACGCGCGCCTTGATCATTCGCACGCGCAGCGGCTCCTTGCCTTCGAGTGCCGAATGCGCGACAGGCAACACCACGAGCAGCGGCTGCTTGAGTTCGGTCAGCACATCGGCGGAGGTGCGCAGCCTGCGGTCGAGCACCTCGAGCCCGAGTGCGACGCCGACGGCCAGCAGCACGCCGACGAAGAGCGCCGCGAGCGCGTTGCGCCGGACATTCGGCGAGGAGGCCGCGACCGGCGCCGTCGCCTGCTTGATGACGGAGATATTGGTCTGCGTATTCTGGCTCTCGACGCTGCTCTGGGTGGCGCGCTGGGTCATCGAGTCATAGGCGCGCTGCGCATTCTGGACATCGCGCTGCAGCACGGCCGCCTCGTCGCGCAGGCTGTTCAACTGCAGCACTTTGGCGCGTTGGGCGGCGAGTTCGCTGCGCACCTGAGCGACTCGCGTCTGATTCACGCTGTTGTTGACGTTGACGCTGCCGCTCGCGCGCCGGGTCGCCGTATCCAGTCTGGCATGAAGCTCGGCCAGCCGGGCCCGCGCCTCGATGACCTGCGGGTGCCGGTCACCCAGACGGGAGGTGAGCTCCTTGAGCCGGCTCTCTTCGCGCGCGACATCGGCACTCAGGTTGGCGACGACCGGGTTGTTCAGCACCTCGGCCATCTGATCCGGCCGTGCGCCCGCCTGGGCCTGCCGGCCGCCGGACTCGGCGGCGATCGACTGCAGCATCACGAGCTGGCTGGAGAGTTCCGCCAGGCGCGCATTCTCGACGTCGACCCGCTCGTCGGTCGCAATCAGCCCCTTGTCGCGCTGATAGGCCGAGAGCCTGGCCTGCGCGGCCTCCAGTTCGTCGCGCAGTTCCTTGGCGCGATTGTCGAAGAAGCCGCTGTACTGGCGCGCCGGATCAACGCGCAATTCGAGGCTGGTGTCGATATAGGCCCGAACGAAGGCGTTGGCCACCGCCGCGGCGAATTTCGGGTCGGGCGAGGTGTAACTGAGGCTGATGACGTTCGACTCGCGCGAAGGCTTGATCTCGAGCGACTTCAGCAGCCCGTCCGACAGCCAGGCCTCGAAGTCGCCCTGACCCTGCGTTGCCTCCTGCCACTGTTCGCGCAATTGCGGGTCCGCGTTCAGCCCGAGCGATTCGATCGCACGACGTGCGACGCGCTCGCTGCCGATCAGGTCGACCTGCGTGGCCATATAGGCGGGCGACATCATTCCGGCGAGCACCACGCCGGCCACCGGATCGGGCGAGCGCACGTCGAGCATGACGGATGCGGTGGCGGTGTACTTCTTCGGCAGCATGAGGCTCGCCGAGACGATAGCAACCACGGTGACGAGCAGCACGAGCAGGCTCGATTTCCAGCGTGCCGCGAGGATGGAGTAAAGCTGTTGCAGCGTCATGGCAAGCGGTGTTCGGTTCGCGGCGCGAGGAAAGGTTGAACCACACTGGCGGCGCTTGGGCAGGCCATGCGCGAACGCCTCATCGGGAACTGCAGTCGGTCGCCAGTGTCTCTTCGTGTGAGTGTAGCGGCGCCTGCACCTGCCCCGGCCGCCGGAGGTGGCGGGCGGGCGACATGCGCCGGCATTCCATCACGCCGCGCCGACACGCACCGGCCGAGGCTGCATGAAACAAGGCGAAAGGCGCCGAATCCGTGCAATCTCCCCCCCGGTTTTCGGGGATGATCGTAGATGTTCCTTACGAACGCTCGATCCGGATTTGCCACAGAATGTTTCGGTGTGCGCTTCCGGTTGTCCCGAGCGCGGCACCGAACACAAGGAATTGTTCATTGAAGCAAGAAGGCAGGAGCGATGCATTCGTGCATCGCGTTCGACATCGGGTCTCCGTGATCGGCGTTCCGGTCGACATCCTCGACTGGGAGACGGCGCTCGGGAGCATTGCCGCCTGGGGTCGGGCGGGAGAGTCGCGCTATGTCTGCTTCAGCAACGTGCATTCGGCGGTGACGGCGGCTTTCGATTCGGGCTTCCACCAGATCATCGCCGGCAGCGACATGTGCACCAGCGACGGCGCTCCGGTCACGTGGATGCTGCGTCAACTGGGCGCGCCGCAGCAGGAGCGCCTGAACGGGCCGGACCTGATGTGGCGCTATTTCGCTGCCGAGGCCCCCAGGGGCGGCAAGGTGTTCTTCTACGGCAGCACGCCGGAGACGCTGAAGCTGCTGCGCGAGCGCGTGGAATCGGAGTTTCCAGGCTTGCAGGTGGTGGGCACCTACGCGCCGCCGTTTCGCCCCATGACCGCCGCCGAGGATGACGAAGACGTCGACCGCATCAACGCGTCGGGCGCGCACGTCGTATTCGTCGGCCTCGGCTGCCCGAAGCAGGAGGTGTGGATGGCGGCGCACCGCGGGCGGGTTCATGCCGTGATGATGGGCGTGGGAGCGGCGTTCGAGTTTCACGCCGGCTTGCAGCCGCGCGCACCAGCATGGCTGCGCAATCACGGACTGGAGTGGGCACACCGTCTGCGCCACAACCCGCAGCGCCTGTGGCGCCGCTATCTGTTCACGAATATGCCTTTCCTGTTCATGGCCGGCGCGCAATGGATCTCGTCGCGCATCACCGGCGCGCGTCCGGGCCGGGTGCCGCCTCGAGCGGCCATCACGCACGTCGACAAACCGTACGATGCCGTGGCCGAGAGGGGCGAGAACGCCCGCGAACGCTCGAGCGACGCGGCGCGCTGACCGCCGGCGCCCCGGGTCTGCGGCGGTGCCGGCGCGGATCGATCGACAGCCCTCCGACCGGGCGCAGCCCGCAGGGTGATTGCGCCGCCAGGGCGCTGCGGGATCGCCGCATCGGGTAGCCTGTCGCTTGCGCAACGTCTTGCAAGCGGAGATGAGCCTTCGTCACGGCGCCCGCCCGCCGGGCGGCGACCCGGATCGCCGCGGCGAACGCCAGCCGGTTCGCCGCGGGCTGGTCTTCTCGATCGTCGCGCTCGCGCTGATGATGATGTCGATCGACTCGACGATCGTCGCCACCGCGCTGCACACCTTGCAGCACGACCTGGACACGTCGGTCAACTGGGCAGGCTGGACGATCACCGCCTATTCGTTCGGCTTCCTGCTGATGCTGCCGGTGAGCGGCAAGCTCGCCGAGCAGTACGGCCGGCGGCGGGTCTTCATCGGCTCGGTGCTCGCGTTCACTACTGCCTCGCTGCTGTGCGGCTTTGCCGACAACATCTACACGCTCGTCGCGCTGCGCGCGCTGCAGGCGGCGGGCGGCGCGGGGTTCACGCCGTCGGCGACCGGGATCATCGTCGATCATTTCGGCGACGAGCGCGACCGCGCCGTCAGCTTCTTCGGCAGCATCTTTCCGATCGGCGCGATGATCGGGCCGATCTTCGGCGGCCTGTTCGTCACGTACTGGAGCTGGCGCGGCATCTTCCTGATCAACGTGCCGATCGGCATCCTGGTGCTGCTGCTCGCGCTGCGCTACATCCCGCGCGATCGGCCGCGCGCCGCGAAGGCCGACGCGAAGCGCGACTTCGCCGGCATGGCGCTGCTCGGCTGCGGCGTGCTGGCGGCGATGTTCGCGATCAGCATCCTCGGCGAGGCCGACGCGCAAAGCTGGCGATGGGCCTTCGCCGCGCCGCTTGGAGTCGCGATCCTGGCGCTGTGGGCGTTCCTGCGGCATATCGAGCGCAGCGCACATCCGTTCATCGCGCCGCGCCTGATTCGCGGGCCGGGCTTCGGAGCCGTCAATCTGATCAATGCGCTGTTCGGCGGCGTCCCGACCGGGGCCGTCGCGCTGATCCCGCTTTACGCGACGAACCGCTACGGCATCGACGCGCTGCGCTCGGGCACGCTGCTCGTCGCGCAGGGCGCGGCGACGACGCTGCTGTCGATCGCGGCAGCACTGCTGATACGCCAGACCGGCTACCGGCTGCCGATGCGCGTCGGCGGCGTCATGTCCGCGATCGGCATCGTGCTGCTCGCCTTCCCGCCGCCGGCAAGCGTTTCGGCCTACGCATGGCTGGCCGGCGCCGCCTTCCTCGTCGGCGCGGGGCGCGGCACGCTCAACCCGGCGAGCCGCAACGCGGGCCTGCAGCTCGCGCCCGAACAGGCGTCGACGCTCGCCGCGCTGCGTTCGATGGGGATGAATATCGGCACGATCACGACGATCGCGATCGCGACGGCGATCATCTCGGGCGCCGCCGATCCGGGCCGCGTCCAGGCCTGGACCTACGTCGCGATCGCGGTGTGCCTCGCGGCCTGTCTGCCGCTGATCGGCCGCGTGAGCGAGCACCGCGGGTCGTGGTGAACGCGGCCCGCGATGCGTTCAGGCCGCCACCGCGAGGATCACGCTCGATGCCTTGAAGATCGCGCTGGCGCGCTGCCCCGGCGCGAAGCCGTGCTGCTGCAGGCTGCCCTGATTGATGGTCGCGCCGATGCTGCCGCCGCCGTCGAGATCGATCACCACTTCGGCATTCACGGCGCCCGGCGTGACCGATGCGATCGCGCCGTGCAGTTGATTGCGGGCCGAGATCCTCGCGCCTTCGATGCCGGCGGCGATCATGACGCTGGACGATTTCAGCAGCGCAAAGGCGGTCATGCCGGTGCGCAGGCCGAGCGATCGCGTGCTTTCGCGGGTGACGATCGCGACGATGCGCGCGCCGCCGGGGAGCAGCAGCTCCACCTCGTCGTTGACGGCGCCGGTGCGCACGGCACTCACCGTGCCGGTGAACTGGTTCCTGGCGCTGGTCCTGAGATTGAAGGTGCGCGTGAGCGAGAACTCGCGCTCGAGGTCGATGGTCTCGTCGTCGAGCAGCTTCAGG
>JACSRM010000307.1 GCA_014879745.1 Burkholderiaceae bacterium
GCCAACCGCGGCGAGATCGCCTGCCGCGTCGCCGCCACCGCGCGCCGCCTCGGCGTCAAGACCGTCGCCGTGTTTTCCGATGCCGACGCCGGCGCGCGCCATGTGCTGGCGTGCGACGAGGCGGTTGCGATCGGCGGTGCGGCGCCGAAGGACAGCTATCTGCGCGCCGATCGCATCCTTGCCGCGGCGCAGGCGACCGGTGCGCAGGCGGTGCATCCGGGTTACGGCTTCCTGTCGGAGAACGAGGGGTTTGCCAAGGCCTGCGCCGAGGCCGGCATTGCGTTCGTCGGCCCGCCTGCTTCCGCGATCGCGGCGATGGGCAGCAAGTCGGCGGCGAAGGCGCTGATGGGCGCGGCCGGCGTGCCGCTCGTGCCGGGCTATCACGGCGACCGGCAGGAGGCGGCCTTCCTGCGTGCGCAGGCGGATGCGATCGGCTACCCGGTGCTGATCAAGGCGAGCGCCGGCGGCGGCGGCAAGGGCATGCGCCGCGTCGAGAAGAGTGCGGATTTCGACGCCGCGCTCGCATCGTGCCAGCGCGAGGCGCAATCGAGCTTCGGCGACGCGCGGGTGCTGATCGAACGCTACGTCACGCGGCCGCGCCACATCGAAATCCAGGTCTTCGCCGACACGCAGGGCAACTGCGTCTACCTGTTCGAGCGCGACTGCTCGGTGCAGCGGCGCCACCAGAAGGTGCTCGAGGAAGCGCCGGCGCCGGGGATGAGCGCCGAGCGCCGCGCCGAGATGGGCGCGGCGGCCGTCGCGGCGGCGAAGGCGGTCGGCTATGTCGGCGCCGGCACCGTCGAGTTCATCGCCGAGCCGACGCCGGACGGCAGCGACCTGCGCTTTTATTTCATGGAGATGAATACGCGGCTGCAGGTCGAGCACCCGGTGACGGAAGCGATCACCGGGCAGGACCTCGTCGAGTGGCAGTTGCGCGTCGCTTGCGGCGAGCCGCTGCCGAAGGCGCAGGGCGACCTGACGATTCGCGGCCACGCGATCGAGGCGCGGATCTGCGCCGAGAACCCGGACGCCGGCTTCATGCCCGCCATCGGCCGCCTCGACGTGGCGCGCTGGCCGACGCACGTCGCATTCCGCCGCAACGCCGACGCCGAGCCGTTCCACGATCCCGCGCCGGTGCGCATCGACGCCGGCTTCGGCGAGGGCGACGAGATCTCGCCGCACTACGACTCGATGATCGCCAAGCTCATCGTCTGGGGCGTCGACCGCGCGCAGGCGCTCGCCAGGCTGGACTTGGCGCTCGCGCAGACGCATATCGTCGGGCTGCATACGAATGTCGCGTTCCTGCGGCGCGTGGTCGGCTCGCGGGCCTTCGCCGGCGCCGACCTGGATACGGCGCTGATCGAGCGCGAGCACGCGGCGCTGTTCGAGGCGCCGCCGCTGCCGCTGCCCTGCATCGTCGGCGGTGTCGTCGCCCACGCGCTCGCGGTCGGGCGCGCGCGCGAGACGGCCGACCCCTGGTCGCGCGCCGACGCCTGGCGGCTGCACGGCGCGGCGCAACGGCGCATCGAGATCGAGGTCGGCGGCGCGCCGTACGAAGTGCGGCTCGAGCGCGCGAACGGCACCGCCAGGATCACGGTCGGCGATGCGCACTGGTCGTTCGCGACCCGTCAGCTCGGCGCCGACCGCCACGAGATCACGGTCGATGGCCGGCGCTGGGTCGTCGATGTCTACGCCAGCGGCGAGCAGGTGAGTGTCTTCGCGCCCGAAGGCTCGGGCGTCGCGCACGAGGTCGACCGCATCGCCCACGCCGGCGACGGGCCGGGCGAGGGCGGCCGGCTCACGGCGCCGATGCCCGGCAAGGTGATCGCCTTCCTCGCCAAGGCCGGTGACGTGGTCAAGCTCGGGCAGCCGCTGGCGGTGCTGGAGGCGATGAAGATGGAACATACGATCACCGCGCCGCGCGACGGCACCATAGCGGCGCTGCTTTATGCGCCCGGCGATCAGGTCGACGAGGGCGGCGAGCTGCTCACGCTCGCCGCACTGAAGTGAAGCTCCCAAGCTCGCTTGCGCTTGCTGCCCCCGAGGGGGCGCTCAGCGGCAGCGGGCGGCCGGGCGCGGCTGAATCGAACGACGAAGGACGCAAGCGATGAACCTGCCAAGCCGTGTGACGCTGGTCGACGTCGGCCCGCGCGACGGGCTGCAAAACGAGAAGCAGCCGGTCGCCACCGACGTCAAGATCGAGCTCGTGCAGCGCCTGCAGGAGGCGGGCCTGCGCGAAATCGAGGTGACGAGCTTCGTCAGCCCGAAGTGGGTGCCGCAGATGGCCGACAACGCGGCCGTGATGGCCGGCATCCGGCGCCAGGACGGGGTGCGCTACTCGGTGCTGACGCCCAACCTGAAGGGCTTCGAGGCGGCGCTCGCGAGCCGGCCCGACGAGATCGTCGTCTTCGGCGCCGCGAGCGAGGCCTTCAGCCAGCGCAATATCAACTGCGGCATCGAGGAGAGCATCGAGCGCTTTCGCCCGGTCGTCGCCGCCGCGCACGAGCACGGCATCAAGGTGCGCGCCGCGGTGTCGTGCGCGCTCGGCTGCCCGTACCAGGGCGACGTGAGCGCGGACGAGGTCGAGCGCGTCGTGCGATTGATGCACGCCATCGGCGTCGATCACTGCGGCATCGCCGATACGATCGGCGTCGGCACGCCGCGGCGCGTGCAGGCCGCGATGGAGCGGGCCCTGAAGCACTTTCCGCTCGACGAAGTGAGCGGGCATTTCCACGATACCTACGGCCAGTCGCTCGCCAATATCTACGCCTGTCTCGAGCTTGGCATCCACTGCTTCGATGCGAGCGTCGCCGGGCTCGGCGGCTGCCCGTATGCGAAGGGCGCGACCGGCAATGTCGCGACCGAGGACGTGCTCTTCATGCTGCGCGGCCTCGATATCGAAACCGGGGTCGATCTGGACGCGCTCGTCGATGCGGCGAAGTTCATCTCCGACGTGCTCGGCCGCAAGCCGGTATCGCGATCCGGCAATGCGCTGCTCGCGAAGCGCACGGCGGCGTCAGCGTGAGCGGGGAGCCGAGAGGGGCCATGAGCGACAGTCCGAAACGATTGCAGACCGATCAAGCGCCGGACAGGCCCGAAGGCTTTCGCCGCGTGAGCGACGCGCTCGCCGCGCGCGGCCATCCGCACGCGCCGGTATTCCTGAACGATTCGGCCCGCACCGCGCAGCAGGCGGCCGACGCGCTCGGCGTCACGGTCGGACAGATCGCCAAGAGCATCGTCTTTCGCCGCCGCAGCGACGATGCGGCGGTGCTCGTCGTCACCTCGGGCGACAAGCGGGTCGACGAGGCGAAGGTCGCGGCGCGCGTCGGCGCCGTCGGCCGCGCCGACCCGGCGTTCGTGAAGGAGGCGACCTCGTTCACGATCGGTGGCGTCGCGCCGGTCGGCCATGTCACGCCGCCGGTGACGCTGATCGATCGCGAGTTGTTCCGCTTCGAGGCGATCTGGGCTGCGGCCGGGCATCCGAAGGGGGTCTTCCAGCTGACGCCGGCGCAACTCGTCGCGCTGACCGGTGCACCGGTCGAGGATGTCGCCGAATGAACGATGCGCCGATCGAAAGCCCGTGCAACGATGTCTGCAAGCTCGACGAGCGGACCGGCTGGTGCCTCGGGTGCTATCGCACGCTGGCCGAGATCGGCGGCTGGACATCGCTGGCCGACGCCGACCGGCGCGCGGTGATCGAGCGGGCCGCCGCGCGGCGCGAAGAAGCGGCCAGGCAGCGCGCCGCGAGCCGGGCAGCGCGATGAAGCAGCTGCGCTTTTATTTCGACGTCGTCTCGCCGTATGCGTATCTCGCTTTCGAGCGCCTGCCGCAGGCGCTCGTCGGGCTGTCGGTCGAGGTGAGCTATCAGCCGGTATTGTTCGCCGGCTTGCTTGCGCACTGGGGCAACCTCGGACCGGCCGAGATCCAACCGAAGCGCGCGTGGACCTATCGGCAGGTCGCGTGGCTCGCGCACCGGCAGGGCGTGCGTCTGGATCTGCCGGCGCAGCATCCGTTCAACCCTCTTGCGCTGCTTCGGCTCGCACTCGCGTGCGTGCCCGAGGCGGGCGAGGGCGCGCGCCTCGTCACACCGAGCCGGCGCGTCTGCGAGCGGCTGTTCCATCACGTCTGGCACAGCGGCGAGGACGCGAACGACGCCCAGCGCCTGGCTGCACTTCACGCCGCGCTGCAGCCGGTGCGCGATCCGCACGGCAACGCCGTCCGCAATGCGCTGCGCGAGGCGACGACCGCCGCCGCCGAGCGCGGCGTGTTCGGCGTGCCGGCGATCGAGGTCGATGGCCGGATGTTCTGGGGGCTCGACTCGATCGACATGCTCGCCGCCTACCTGGCCGGCGACAGCTGGTTCGAAGGGCCGGACTGGGAAGCCGCAGGACACCAGCGTGCGGGCGTCGAACGAAAGGCTCGCCCCGAGCCGCCTGTTCCGTAGCCGCCGACCGCGCCGGCTCGCGGTCCCGTACGCACGGCTGAATCGTCGCAGGTCAGGGCGCTTCGGCGTCGAAGCCTGCGTGGCGCGCACGCACCGCGCTCAGGTCGAGATCGGGCCAACGGCTTGCGACGAGCGACACTACCTGCGCTTCGAGTTCGTGCAGGGTTCGAAAACCTTGGGCGGCGTCGCCGTGGAGCGCCTCCTCGATGCGCTGCACGAACGCGTGCGGCGCGAGCGGCAAGCCGCGGGCGAAGCGATGCATGCGCTTGAACTGGAAGGTCGTGAAGTAGCGGCCGTTCAGGCCGGCGAGTGCGCCGAGCAGCCGGTAGCCGGCCTCGGCCTGCAACTGCCGGCACCAGATCGTCGCGTCGCGATGCACGATCTGGCCGATCGCGTGCCACGGCGTGACGCGGCCGAGGAAGTGCGCGGCCATCGCGCGGCCGAGCGCCGGGGGAAACGCGGCGACACGCGCCTGCAGGGCGCGCAATTGCGCAGCGCCGAACAGCGGCTCGGCCTTCAGTAGCCCCTCGGCCAGCTTGTGCGCCGGTGTGTCGGGATCGTGGGTGACGAGCACCTGATCGAGTTCGCGCGCGAGCGTCGCGCGGTCGGTATAGGCAATCTGCACTTCGACCCCGTCCTGCCGGAAGGCGGCGACGAGTCCGCCGTCGGCGTGTGCGCCGGCCTGCCAGTGCCAAGGGGCGCCGCCACCCGCCTCGCAGGCACTCGCCAGCGCTGCTTCGGCAGGCAGGCGGTCGAACGAGATCGCCATGTCGACATCCGAGCGATCGTCGGCGATGTCTTCGACGACCGAACCCGAGACGAGCGCCATCATCGTCGCATCGCCAAACGCAGCATGCGCTTGGGCGACCCGCCGCGC
Organism: Burkholderiaceae bacterium; assembly: GCA_014879745.1. Classification (GTDB taxonomy): domain Bacteria; phylum Pseudomonadota; class Gammaproteobacteria; order Burkholderiales; family Burkholderiaceae_C; genus CAIKUF01. Next base: position 5,322 of record JACSRM010000307.1, read on the forward strand.
GATGGTGCGCAGTTCGCTCGAGCGTTGTGTCATCGCGTCCCCTTGCTGCGCGAAGAGTCTATCGGAACGCCTCGCGACGTGCTGCGCGAGTCGCCAGCGCGGCCATCCGGCCGATGACGGTGCGCAGCCGAGGCACGCCGCTTGAAACAAGCATGACTCGGGGTTTTCACGGGGTGAATATTCACCCATCACTTTGATTGTCATTCGCAAGTCTTTATTTCTGCGTCAGTTTTCACACCCGCTCACTTTTTTCGAAAGATCGCCTAAGTGATTGATTTCACTGAAATTTCGTCCAGCCCGCGTTGCTAGACGGCATTCGTTGCGCTAAAGTGGCGCAAAGTGCATTTTTGTGGCGAAGTCGGCCACTGACGGCGGCGGAGGTGGGGTG
>JACSRM010000339.1 GCA_014879745.1 Burkholderiaceae bacterium
GATGTCGTCGGTGCTCGCCATGTAGCTCGCCTCGGGCGAGCGCAGGAAGCCGAAGCCGTCGGGCAGCACCTCGAGGACGCCGTCGCCGAAGACCTGCTCGCCGGCGCGGGCGCGCTTCTTCATGATCGCGAACATCAGCTCCTGCTTGCGCATGCGCGCGACGTTCTCGATCTCCAGCGCCTCGCCCATCTTGATGAGTTCGGAGACGTGGATGGCTTTGAGCTCTGAGAGGTGCATGTGGAGGGGTTTGCGGTGAAGGCGAAGCGCCTGATCTCTGGGGGGATGGTCAGCCGCCGGATCCGGCAGCGACGGAGGAGGGCGGCCGCGATGCGACTGCGGGCAATCTCAGCGGCAGTTCTGCCGCGCGAAGAAAACCTGGAGTGGGTGGCCTGAGTCGCGCGCCGGTGTCGGGGCGTCTCGGCTTGACGTTGGGCGACGGTGGGGGCCGGCTCGTGGCGTCGGCCCCCTGTCTTCGGACCCGATTATAGATGACCGTCGAGAAACGCCGTCAACTGCGCCTTCGAAAGTGCGCCGACCTTGGTTGCGGCAAGCTGGCCATCCTTGAAGAGCATCAGCGTCGGGATGCCGCGGATGCCGAACTTGGCCGGCACGTCGCGGTTCTCGTCGACGTTCATCTTCGCGACCTGCAGCCGATCGCCATAGTCCTTCGAGACCTCGTCGAGGATGGGCGCGATCATCTTGCACGGCCCGCACCACTCGGCCCAGTAGTCGACGAGCACGGGCTTGCCCGACTTCAGCACATCGCTGTCGAACGAGGCGTCGGAGACATGTTTGATCAGTTCACTGCTCATGAGGCATTCCTTGGGCGCATGCGGCGCGGCGTGGGGTTTCGCGATGATTCTGACACAAAGCCATCGCGCCCGGCCCGTGCGAGCGGCAAGTCCGCGTCGGCACCGCACCGGGCCGGCGGCGGGACGATTTGGGCACCTTTGGCGGCGCTGATCGCGCCTTGGCGCGAGCCGGTCTCGCGTCCAATCGAGGCAAGCTCGCCCTCACCCCAAGCCCGATGCCCCCGGACGAATCCCGATCAGCCGCTCCCGCAGGCCACCCGATCCGCAGGTTCGGGCGCTTCGAGCTGCACCAGTTGCTCGGCAAGAGCAGCGCCACGATGACCTGGCTCGCCCACGACCCGCATGCGATGCAGCCGGTCATGCTCTCGATGCCGCGCGTGCAGCCGGCCGACGAGGGCGCTCTCGAGCGCTGGATGCACGAGGCCAGGATGGGCGCGCGGCTCGAGCATCCGAACCTCGCGCCGGTGGCCGAGATCGGCGTGCAGGATCACTGGCCGTTCGTCGTTGTCGAGCGCGCGACCGGCTGCACGCTCACCGAGTGGCTCGCCGCGCATCCGGACCCGGCGCCGATCGAAGCCGCCGATATGGCCTGCCAGGCACTCGCCGGTCTGGCCTATGCCCACGAGGCGGGCGTCGCGCACCAGGATCTGCAACTGCACCACCTGCTCGTCGACGCGGCGGGGGGCGTTCGTGTCGCGGCGCTGGACATCGTCGTCGAGCCGACCCAGGTCGAGACCGCCTTCGGCGCGCTGCCCTCGGTGGCGCCGGGCGAGGAACGCGCCGCGTCGCGCTTCGCGACGGTGCTCGACCCCGGCCATCTGCGCCTGCGCCGCGACGCCGCCGAACGCGACGTGTTGTCGCTCGGCCTGCTGCTGCATCGCCTGCTGGCCGGTGCGCCCGCGCTGGACGAGGCCGACGCCGGCCGCGTGATCGCCCGCATCGCCCCGCACGGACGCGAGATCGTGCGTCTGCCGTGGACGACGCCGCACCCTCTGGACGAGCCGCTGCGTGCGATCGTGAACCGGGCCACCGCGCGCCAGCCGCGCCAGCGCTACCTGAGCGCACGCACGCTGCTGCGCGCCCTCGAGGGCTGGCGCGAGTCGGTCGCGCAGGGCGGCGGCGGGCCCCTCGCGCTGCTGCTCGACCGGCTGCACAGCGTCGGCCATCTTCCGGCGCTGCCCGGCGTCGGCTTTCTCGTCGCGCGGCTGGCGAGTCTCGAGGGACAGCGGACCTACGAGATGGCCGCGCCCGTCCTGCGCGACATGGCCCTCGCCTTCGAGCTGCTGCGCCAGGTCCATACCGCCCAGGTGCAGGCGACCCAGGTCGCCGGCAATGGCCCGGTGCTGACGATACGCCGCACGATCGCGCTCGTCGGCGTGAACGGCGTCCGGCATGCCGCGGCGTCGCTGCGCGCCTGGCCGGGGCCGCTGAACGAGGAGGGCGCACGCGCCCTGCAGCGGCTCATGCAGCGTGTGCGCCTGGCGGGCCACACCGCACAGGCGCTGCGTCCGCCGGGCTACGACCCCGAGGTGGTCTACCTCGTCGCCCTGCTGCAGAACCTCGGCCGCCTGCTGGTGCAGTACCACTTTCCCGGCGAGGCGGCACAGATCGCCGCGCTGATGCAACCCACCGCGCAGGACGGCGATGCGCCCGCCGAACGCGGTATGAGCGAAAGAGATGCATCGTATGCCGTGCTCGGGGTCGACACCGAAGCGATCGGCGTTGCAGTAGCGCGCCACTGGGGGCTGGCCGACGAGGTGATTCAGATGATGCGCCGGCTGCCGCTCGCGCGGCCGGTGCGCAACCCGGATGGCGATGCCGATATGCTGCGCGTCGCCGCGAGCGCGGCGAACGAAGCGGTGGACGCGATCGCCGCCGAATCCTCGGGCCGCTCCGACGCCGCCCTCGACGCCGTCGCCCAGCGCTACGGCCGGGTGCTCAGGATCACGCCACGCGACCTCGAGCAGGCGCTGCACGATGCGAGCGAAGCGCTGCGCGGCATGCCGTCGGACGTGCCGACGCTGTCGCGCGAGCACGCCGAAGTCGCGCAGCCCGGCCACGCGCAGGCGTCGACGGCCGCGGGCCAGGCGTGAACGTCCGCCTGGCCGAAACCGTGCCGGCCGTCGTCGGCCGCTTCAGACTCGTCCGCGTGCTCGGCGAAGGCGCGCAGGCGACGGTCTGGCTTGCGCACGACGCGCGGCTCGAGCGCGATGTCGCCGTCAAGCTGATGCACCGCGGCGCCGCGGGTGCCGAAACCTGCGACGAGAACGGCGCCGGCGCGGTGCAGTGGCTGCACGAGGCGCGCAGCGTTGCCCGGCTGACCCATCCCCACATCGTGCCGGTCTTCGAGGCCGACGTGCACGACGGCCGGCCCTACATCGTCTTCGAGTACGTCGCCGGCCCGACGCTCGCCCAGTTCCTGCGCGCCCGCGAATCGCCGCTGCCGGCGCGCGAGGCGGTCGCGATGATGATCGGGGTGCTCGATGCGGTCGCGGCGGCGCACGCGGCCGGACTCGTGCATCGTGATCTCAAGCCGTCCAATATCCTGGTCGACGCCGACGGCCGCGCCCGGGTGATGGATTTCGGCATCGCGGCGCACAGTGCAAACCGGTCGCCGGGAGCACCGGCGGCGCAACGCATCGTCGGCACGCCGGGCTATATCTCGCCCGAGGCGGCGCGCGGCGCGCCGGCCGCGCCGGCGATGGATATCTACGCCGCCGGGCTCGTGCTCGCCGAGATGCTCAGCGGCAGCGCGCTGATCCGGGAGCGCGACCCGCAGCGCGCTCTGGACCGCGCGATCGACGAAGATATCGCGCTGCCCGATTCGATGCCGATCGAGGTCGACGACGCGCTGCGCGCGATCGTGCTGCGCGCGATGGCGCGCGACGCCACGCAGCGTACGGCCACGGCTGCGGCGATGCGCGACGCGCTGCAGTCGTGGAGACTGCCGTCGGCCGCCCCGGCGGTCGCCGCCGGCGGAACCGGCACGCTCGACTTCCTGCTGCGCAAGATGCGCCACAAATCGGACTTTCCGGCCCTGTCGGATACCGTCGTGCGCATTCAGCGCATCGCGAGTTCCGAGCGCGAAAGCCTCGCCAATCTGTCGGCCGAGATCCTGAAGGACGTCGCGCTGACCAACAAGCTGCTGCGCCTCGTCAATACCGCGCACTATGCGCAGGCCGGCGCGGGCAGCATCAGCACGGTATCGCGCGCGGTGGCCCTGATCGGCTTCGCCGGTATTCGCAACATGGCGCTCGGCCTCGTGCTGCTCGAGCACATGAAGGACAAGGCGCACGCCCATCGGTTGAAGGCGCAGTTTCTTCGTTCGCAGCTTGCGGGCGTGCTCGCCGGCCGCCTGTGCGGCCGCTCGCGCGGCGGCGAAGAGGCGTTCATCGGCGCTCTGCTGCAAAACCTCGGCCGCCTGCTGACCCAGTTCTACTTTCCGGAGGAGGCGGACCAGGTCGAGAAGGCGATCGCCGCCGACCCCGCGCGAATCGGCGAAGAGAGCGCCTCGATCCAGGTGCTCGGCATGAGCTACGAGGAGCTGGGCCTCGGCGTCGCGCACTCCTGGGGGCTGCCCGAGGCCTTGCAGCGCTGCATGCGCGCGCCGCGCGGCGAGCCGCCGCGCCATACGCTGGTGCATCCCGGCGATCGCCTGCGCTGGATCGCAGCGGCGGCCAACGAAATCGCCGCAACCTTGCTGGAGGCGCAGCCCGACGAAGCCGAGGCGAAGGTGGATGCCGTCGCGCAGCGTTTCTGTAGCGCGCTCGGCATCCCGGCGCGGCAGATGCTCGCAAGCGCCGCCGAAGCGCGCGGCGACCTCGCGCAGATCGCCGCGGCGATGGGGCTTTGCGTGCAGCCCGGCAGCGCGGCGCACCGGCTCTTTGCACCGCGCCCCGATGCCGATCCCGCCGCGCCGCACGCGACGCCGGCGGCGCCGGCAGGCCCGCGTCCGCTTGCCGGCCGCGCGATATCGGCCGAAGTCGATATAGCCCTCGATCCTGCGGCCGACGGCTCGCCAAGTGCGGCCGAGCTGATGACGGCGGGCCTGCAGGAGATCACGAATGCGATGGTCGAGAGCTTCAGGCTGAACGACGTGCTGCGCATGGTGCTCGAAACGATGCTGCGCGCGCTGCGCCTCGGACGCATCGTCTTGTGCCTGCGCGATCCGAAGACGAATATCCTCGCCGGCCGCCTCGGGCTCGGCGCCGGCGCCGACGACGTGGCGCGGCACTTTCACGTCGAACTCGGGAACAGCGCCGACCTGTTCGCCGCCGTCTTTCGCAGGAGCGCCGATACGCTGATCACCGATGCATTCGAGCCGCGCATCGCAAGACGCCTGCCCGCGTGGTATCTGCAGCAGGTGAATGCGCCGGCCTTCCTGCTGCTGCCGCTCGCGCTCGAGGGCGCGCCGTTCGCGATGATCTACGCCGACAAGGCGCTGGCCGGCGATTTCGGCCTCGGCGAGAAGGAACTCTCGCTGCTTCGCACCCTGCGCAATCAGGCGGTGATGGCCTTTCGACAGGCGAGGTGACGCCGCCGCGCTGAGGTGACGCGCCGCTTCAGATGAGCTTTGCCGCGGCGATCGCGTCGACGATGACGTGCACGAACTGCTGCAGAACCGGCACCGTGCCCTGCGAGCCTGGCGCTGTCGTGGTCGTCGTCGAGCCCGACCAGACGACGCGCTGCGCGGCGGCGTCGACGAACTGGGTGTCGACGAGCACGCTCTCGTCGGTCCAGACCTGCGGCGCGGCAAATCCGCCGCCCCACATGCCGCCGTAGGGGCCGTAGAAGGCACCGCCTCCGGGTT
>JACSRM010000138.1 GCA_014879745.1 Burkholderiaceae bacterium
TCCTCGATCTCGCGCGTGCCCAGCCGGTGCCCGGCGACGTTGATGACGTCGTCGGTGCGGCCGAGGATGAAGTAGTAGCCGTCCTCGTCGCGCACCGCCCAGTCGAAGGTGCTGTAGACGAGCTTGCCCGGCACCGTCTTCCAGTAGGTATTGACGAAACGCTCGTCGTCGCGCCAGACGGTCTGCATGCAGCCCGGCGGCAGCGGGCCCTCGATCGCGAGCACGCCCTTCTTGTCGGCGCCCTTCATCTCCTCGCCGGTATTCTCGTCGAGCAGCTTGATGTCGTAGCCGTACATCGCGACGCCGGGGCTGCCGAATTTGCTTTCCATCTTCTGCACGCCGTTGGCGACGGTCAGGATCGGCCAGCCCGATTCGGTCTGCCAGTAGTTGTCGATGATGGGCTTCTTCAACGCGCCGGCGATCCACTGCGCGGTCGGCTCGTCGAGCGGTTCGCCGGCGAGGAAGAGCGCGCGCAGCGACGAGAGGTCGTACTTCGACAGATACGACTGGTCCTGTTTCTTCAGCACACGCACCGCGGTCGGCGCCGAGAACATCGCCGTGACCTTGTACTTCTCGACCAGGCTCCACCAGATCCCGGCGTCGGGCCGCGTCGGGATGCCTTCGTAGAAGATCGTCGCCATGCCGGCGATCAGCGGCCCGTAGACGATATAGCTGTGGCCGACGACCCAGCCGATGTCGCTCGTCGAGAAGTAGGTCTCGCCGGGGTTGCAGCAGAAGATGTGCTTCATGCTCGCCGCGAGCGCGACGGCGTAGCCGGCGGTGTCGCGCTGCACGCCTTTCGGGGTGCCGGTCGTGCCGCTCGTATACAGCGTATAGCTCGGGTGCGCCGAATCGACCCAGACGCAGGGCACGACGGTATTCATGTGCTGCTCGCGAAGCTGCGCATAGTCAAGGTCGCGCCCGGCGACGGCGTCGAATGCGGCGAGCTTGCGGTCGATCATCAGCACCTTCGCCGGCTTGTGCTTCGCGAGCCGGATCGCCTCGTCCAGAAGGCCCTTGTACGGCACGACCTTGCCGCTGCGGCTGCCGGCATCGGCGCTGACAACGAGCACCGGTTCGGCGTTGTCGATCCGGCTCGCGAGGCTGGAACTCGCGAAGCCGCCGAAGACGACCGAGTGAATCGCGCCGATGCGCGCGCAGGCGAGCATTGCGAACGCCGCCTGCGCGATCATCGGCATATAGATCAGCACCCGGTCGCCCTGCTTGACGCCCTGCGCGACCAGGATCGCCGCCATGCGCTGCACCTCGGCATGCAGTTCGCGATAGCTGTAGACGCGCCCCTCGCCGGTCTCGGTCGAGACGAAGATCAACGCGTTCTGATCCGCGCGCGTCGCCAGGTGGCGATCCACCGCGTTATGGCACAGGTTCGTGCGGCCGCCGACGAACCAGCGTGCGAACGGCGGCTTGCTGTAGTCGCAGACCTGGTCGAACGGGCGGTGCCAGTCGATGAGCCTGGCCTGTTCGGCCCAGAAGGCGTCACGGTCGTCGATCGAGCGGCGATAGAAGCTTGCGTAATCCATGGTCTGTCTCCGGGGTCCGAGAATCTGCGGTGAATGACGATACGCCCGCGCGGCGATGCCATCGAGCGCCAGTCTTCGTCACCCTGCTTGCGTAGCGCTGACGCGCAGGCCGCGTCAGCCGATGCGCACGACGATACGGCCGCGAACCTTGCCGTCGATCAACTCGCCGGCCTTGACGATCGCATCGTCGAGCGCGATCTGGTGCGGGATCGACGCCAGCGCCTCGGGCGCCAGTTCGTCCGCCAGCCGCGACCAGGCCTCTTCGCGCAGCGCGAGCGGCGCCATCACGCTGTCGACGCCAAGCAGCGCGACGCCGCGCAGGATGAAGGGCATCACCGTCAGCGCGAGGTCCGACCCCTGCGCCAGCCCGCACGACGCGACGGCGCCGCCGTAGCGCATCTGGGCGCAGACATTGGCGAGCGTGTGGCTGCCGAGCGTATCGACGGCCGCCGCCCAGCGCTCCTTCTGGAACGGTTTGCCGGGCGCGGCGAGCGTCGCGCGATCGATCACCTCGGACGCGCCGAGCTCTCGCAGATACGCTTCCTCGCCGGCCTTGCCGGTGGACGCGACGACGCGAAAGCCGGCCCGCGCGAGCAGGCTGACGGCGACGCTGCCGACGCCGCCGGTCGCACCCGTCACGAGCACGTCGCCGCTGCCCGGCCGCACGCCGTGGCGCTGCAAGGCCATCACGCACAGCATCGCGGTATATCCGGCGGTGCCGATCGCCATCGCATCGAACGGCGTGAAGCGCGCGGGCAGCGCGACCAGCCAGTCGCCCTTCAGATGCGCGCGGCCGGCCAGGCAGCCCCAATGCGTCTCGCCGACGCCAAAGCCGTTCAAGACGACCTTGTCGCCCGCCTTCCAGCGCGCATGCCTGCTCTCGAGCACCGTGCCGGCGCCGTCGATGCCGGGCACCATCGGCCAGCGCCGCACGACCGGCCCGCGGTTCGTGATCGCAAGGCCGTCCTTGTAGTTGAGGGTCGAGGCTTCGATGGCGACCAGCACGTCCGCATCCGGTGTTGCCGCCTGCAACGCGGCATCGTCCAGCGATTTCAGTTCGGCGCGAAAGCCGGCGTCGTCCTTGTCGAGCAGCAGGGCCTTGAACATGCATTCCTCCTATCCGGTTCCGGTAATTCGATACTGCACAGTCTGCACCATTTGATGCCGGGCGGCGAACGCCGGCGAATGCCCCCCGCAGCGCGCTGGTTTGACTGCCATCGCCCGCCGGTTGCGGGAAACAAGGGACAATCGGCACATGCCCGAAAGAGTGATTCCGCTTGCCGATCAGCGCTACGCCGCCGCGGTGCCGCGCATCCCCGAGAGCACACCGCCGCCGACCGGACGCGTCATCGACCGTCTCGGCCGGCCGCTGCGCGATCTGCGCATCTCGGTCACCGACCGCTGCAACTTCCGCTGCAGCTACTGCATGCCCAAGGAGCTGTTCGGCAAGGATTACGCCTTCCTGCCGCACAGCTCGCTGCTGAGCTTCGAGGAGATCACGCGCCTCACGCGCCTCTTCGTCGCCCACGGCGTCGGCAAGATTCGCCTCACCGGCGGCGAGCCGCTGCTGCGCAAGAACGTCGAGGAACTCGTCGCGCAGTTGAGCACGCTGCGAACGCCCGAAGGCAAGCCGCTCGACCTGACGCTGACGACGAACGGCTCGCTGCTCGCGCGCAAGGCGCAGGCGCTGAAGGACGCGGGCCTCGCGCGCGTCACCGTCAGCCTCGACGCGCTCGACGACATGGTCTTCCGGCGCATGAATGATGTCGACTTTCCGGTTGCCGACGTCCTGCGCGCAATCGATCGCGCGATGGAAGTCGGCCTCGGCCCGGTGAAGGTCAACATGGTCGTCAAGCGCGGCACGAACGACCACGAGATCGTTCGCATGGCGCGCCACTTCCGCGGCAGCGGCGCGGTGCTGCGCTTCATCGAGTACATGGACGTCGGCGCGAGCAACGGCTGGCGGATGGACGAGGTGCTGCCGTCGAAGGAGGTGATCGCGCGGCTGCAGGCCGAGTTCGGCCTCGAGCCGCTGCAGGCGCAGGCCGTCGGCGAGACCGCGCAGCGCTGGCGCTACATGGATGGCGCAGGCGAGATCGGCGTCATCTCGAGCGTCACGCAGGCGTTTTGCCGCGACTGCAACCGCGCCCGGCTGTCGACCGAGGGCAAGCTCTTCCTGTGCCTGTTTGCGACGCGCGGCCACGATCTGCGCGCGCTGCTGCGCGGTGGCTGCAGCGACGAGCAGATCTCGGCCGCGATCGCGCCGATCTGGCAGCAGCGCGACGACCGCTACTCCGAACTGCGCAGCGCGCTGCCGCGCGAACACGACGCCGATGCCGCCGCACCGAAGCGCGTCGAGATGCACTATATCGGCGGATGAGTCTCTTTCCGCGCGCCGTTCGCAACCGGCTCGCCTGGGCCGCGGCGGCAAGCGTCGCGCTGCCGTGGGCGGCGGGCGCCTGGGTCAAGCGCGGCATCGAGTCGCAGGCGGCGTTCGACGCCGCGCGCCGCGTCCTGCTGATCGACTATCTGGTCGCCGGCACGATCCTGGCCGCGCTGTCGATGTGGCTCGCGGTGGCCGTCGGCTGCTGGGTGACGGCGGTGATGAAGGGGCCGCGCCGCAGCGCCGACTCGTTCCCGGTCGACGCGCCGCGCCTGGGCCCGTGATCGCGCGCGCCGACATCACCGGGCTCGTGCTGGCCGGCGGCCGCGGCAGCCGCATGGGCGGCGTCGACAAGGGCCTGCAGAGCTACCAGGGCGTGCCGCTCGCGATGCACGCGATGCTGCGCCTCGCGCCGCAGGTCGGCCACGTCATGATCAACGCCAACCGCAACCTTGCCGCCTACGAATCGTTCGGCGCGCCGGTCTACACCGACGCCAGCGGCGACTTCGCGGGGCCGCTCGCCGGCTTCGTCGCCGGGCTCGAGCAGTGCGACACGCCCTACCTCGCCACCGTGCCGTGCGACTCGCCGCTCTTTCCGGCCGACCTCGTCGCGCGGATGGCGGCAGCGCTCGCCGACGCGAACGCCGAGATCGCCGTCGCCTGCGCACCGGAAGCGGGCGAGATGCGGCCGCAGCCGGTGTTTTGCCTGATGAGCGCGGCGCTGCTCGAGAGCCTGGTGCGCTTCACGCAGTCGGGCGGCCGCAAGATCGACCGCTGGACGGCGCAGCACGCCTGCGTCGAGGTGCCGTTTCACGACGCGCGCGCGTTCGCCAACGCCAACACGCTGGCCGAACTGCACGCGCTGCAGCAGCCGCCATCGACACCTGATGACTGACAGTTTCGTGCTGCGCCCGATGGGCGCGGCCGACCTTGCGGCGTACAAAGCCTTGCGCGACGCGGCGCTCGCCGAACGCCCCGAAGCCTTCAGCTCGGACGCCGAAACCGAACTGCGCCGCCCGCCCGAGACCTACCTCGCCCGGCTCGCCGGCGCGGCCGACGGCGGCTGGCCGTTCACGCTCACCGCGTGGCGCGGCAGCCGCCTGATCGGCGCCGTCACCTGCGAGCGCGACGCGCGGGTCAAGGTCAGCCATGTCGGCAAGGTCGTCGGCATGATGGTCGAGCCGCGTTCGCGCGGACGCGGCGTCGGCCGCGCGCTGCTCGATGCCTGTATCGCGCAGGCGCGCGAGCGCGGGCTCTCGCTGCTGACGCTGTCGGTGACGAGCGACAACACGGCCGCCGTCGATCTCTACACCGACACCGGCTTCGTCCGCTACGGCAGGCTCGAACGCGCGATCCGTGTCGGCGCGCGCTTTCACGCCAAGGACTTGATGGTGCTCGAACTCGACCGGAAAATCTGACGCATGAAGAGCCTCGTCCAGATCGCCGCCGAGGTGAGCGGCTACGACCCGCAGGCGCTGCCCGTCGCGCAGGCGCGCGAGTTCATCGCCCGCCTCGTGCCGCGCGTCACGGCCATCGAGATGCTGCCGCTGCGCTCGGCGCTCGGCCGCGTGCTCGGGCGCGACATCGTCTGCGCATTCAACGTGCCGGCGCACGACAATGCGGCGATGGACGGCTATGCGCTGCGCGGCAGCGATCTGGCGGCCGACGCGCCGGCGCGGCTCGCGCTGGCCGGCACCGGACTCGCCGGCCAGCCTTTTTGCGGCGACGTGCCAGCGGGCTATTGCGTTCGCATCACGACCGGCGCCGTGATGCCGGCCGGGCTCGATACCGTCGTGCCGCAGGAGTTCGTCCGCCTCGACGGCAACGCAGTCATCGTGCCGCCAGGTGCCGTTCGCAGCGGCGACAACCGTCGCTTTGCCGGCGAGGACCTCGCGGCAGGCGAGGCGGCGTTGCCGGCCGGCCGCATCCTGCGCCCGGCTGACCTGGGCATGATCGCCTCGCTCGGCGTCGCCGAGGTGCCGGTGCTGCGCCGGCTGCGCGTCGCGTTCTTCTCGACCGGCGACGAGCTGCGATCGATCGGCGAGCCGCTCGACGCGGGCTGCGTCTACGACAGCAACCGCTATACGCTGTGGGGCATGCTGCAGCGCCTGGGCGTCGAAGTGCTCGACCTCGGCGTCGTTCGCGACGACCCGGATGCGCTCGAGGCCGCCTTTCGCGAAGCCGCGGCCTGCGCCGACGCGGTGATCACATCGGGCGGCGTCAGCGTCGGCGAGGCCGACCACACGAAGGCGATCATGGCCCGGCTCGGCGAGGTGCTGTTCTGGCGCATCGCGATGCGGCCCGGGCGGCCGATGGCGATCGGACGCATCGGCGTCCGACCAGACGCCGAGGGTCGAATCGGCGCCCGGCCACGCGCCGAGGAACGCATCGGCACACGCGCCGACACCGACCGCGGCAGCGCGAGCGACGGCCACACCGCGATCCTGTTCGGCCTGCCGGGCAATCCGGTCGCGGTGATGGTGACCTTCTACGCCTTCGTTCGCGATGCGCTGCTCGCGATGAGCGGCGCCAGCGTCGAGCCGCTGCCGATGCTGCGCGCTGCGAGCGCGACCGCGATCCGCAAGAAGCCGGGCCGCACCGAGTTTCAGCGCGGCATCGTCAGCCGCGCTTCGGACGGCGGCTGGCAGGTCTCGGTCGCCGCCGCGCAGGGTTCTGGCATCCTGCGCAGCATGAGCACCGCCAACGGCCTCGTCGTGCTCGGCGACGCGCAGGGCAACGTCGCCGCCGGCGAGTCGGTCGACGTGCTGCCCTTCGATGGGCTTATCTGAAGTTCGGGCAGGGGCCTTCGGCCGGGGCCGAATGCATCCTTGCCGTGTGCGGGTCAGCTCACCGAGGGCACGCGCCCGCGTCCCGCGCGCCAGCCGGCCAGATGCCGCAGGAGCATCGGCGCGATCAGTACCAGTCCGAGCAGCGTGCTCGCGGTTCCGGGCACGATCATCAGCAGCGACGCGACGACGCACAGGCCCCGCTCCCAGGCCGTCATCTCGATCAGGAACCAGCGGCTGAAGGCGGCACCGAGGATCGTGATGCCGAGCACACAGCCGACGAATGCGGTCGCGAAATCGGGCCAGTTGAAACCCTGCGTCACGAGCAGCAGCGACGGCGAGAAGACGAATACGAACGGCACCAGCACCTTGCCCAGGCCGAGCCGGAATGCGGTATTGCCGGTCTTGAACGGATCGCTGCCGGCCATTCCGGCCGCCGCATAGGCGGCCAGCGCGACCGGCGGCGTGATATCGGCCAGCACGCCGTAGTAGAAGACGAAGAAGTGCGCGACCAGCGGCTGCACGCCGAGTTGCACCAGCGTCGGCGCGGCCACCGCGACCATGATCAGGTAGTTCGCCGTCGTCGGTATGCCGCAGCCCATCAGCACGCAGACCACGCCCGTCATCAGCAGCGCGGCAAACAGCGTCAGGCTCTGCACGCTGGCGAAAGCCTGCGGCAGCACGCCCTGCATCCCGCCGGCGATCGTCTGCGCCGCGGTGGTGATGATGTAGCTGATCTTGAAGCCGACACCGGTCAGCGTGACGACGCCGATCACGATGCCGACCGTCGCCGCCGCCGCGCCGACCGCCAGCGCATATTTCGCGCCGGTCTCGAAGGCCTCGACCAGCGCCTCGGCGCCGATGCGGCCGCGAATGCCGAGCGCGCGCAGCACGAACGGCGTGCCGACGATCACGGCGGCGAACAGGCCGACTCGCGCCGCCAGTCTCTCGATGCCGCCGAAGGCGAGCACGACGAGCACCGCATGCAGCAGCACGAGCAGCGCCCAGTTGATCGGCCGGTTGCCGCGCACCGAGGTGGTCAGCCCGACGATGACGCACGAGCTGATGCCGCTGAACGCGGCGAGGTAGGGCGTCCTGCCGCTGACCAGGATGCCGATCAGGAAGACGAGCGGAACGAGCGTCGGCCAGCGCGCCGCGAGCGACTCGCGCAGCCTGGGCATCTCCGCTTCGGTCAGGCCGCGCAAGCCGCGCCGCTTGGCCTCGAAGTGCACCTGCATGAAGACGCCGTAGAAGTGCATGAAGGCCGGCACGATCGCGGCGAGGATGATGGTCTGGTACGGCACGGCGAGAAACTCGACCATCAGGAACGCCGCCGCGCCCATGATCGGCGGCGTGATCTGCCCGCCGGTCGACGCCGCCGCCTCGACCCCGGCTGCGAAGTGGCGCGGATAGCCGACCCGGATCATCGCCGGGATCGTCAGCGAGCCGACCGTCACCGCATTCGCCACCGACGAGCCGCTCAACATGCCGAACATCGCCGAGCCGAATACGCTGACCTTCGCCGGGCCGCCCGCGAAGCGCCCGGCGACGGTCGATGCGATATCGAGGAAGAGCTGTCCGAGCCCGATGCGCGTCGCCAGCACGCCGAACAGCACGAAATGAAAGACGTAGGTCGCGACGACGCCGATCGCAACGCCGTAGATGCCCTGGCTCGTGAGATACAGGTGGTTGACGAGCTGCGGCCAGCTCGAGCCGGCGTGCTTGAGCAGCCCCGGGAAGATCGGCCCCCACAGCGCATAGGCCATGAAGACGAGCGCGATGATCGGCAGCGGCGCACCCATGCTGCGCCGCGTCGCCTCGAGCAGCGCGACGATCAGCACGGTGCCCATCGCGACGTCGATCATCAGCGGGTTGCCGACCCGGAATGCGAGATCGTCGAAGATGTAGGGGATATAGAGCACCGAGACCGCGACCGCCAGGCCGAGCAGCCAGTCGGTCAATGGCACGCCGCCGGGCCGCCAGATCGACGCCCGCGGTGCGACGTCCGCCTTGCGCCCGGCGAAGACGAGGAAGATCAGACCGAGCACGAACGCCATGTGGATCGCGCGGTGCGTCGTCTCGCGCAGCAGGCCGAAGCCCGCGGTGTAGTAGTGGAAGCACGACAGCGCGATCAACAGCCACTTGACGATCGTCGTCGCCGGCGGCAGCGTCGGCCGAAAGCGCATCTCCGGATCGAACTTCTCCTCCAGCGCCCGCAGTGAGCGCGGATCGATCTCGGCGGCTGAGGTCATGGTGCTGCAACAAAAAACGGGCGGTATCGCGACCGCCCGTTGCGAAGCGAGATGATGCGGGCCGGAACTACTTGATCAGTCCGGCTTCGCGGTAGTACTTCTCGGCGCCCGGATGGAATGGAATGCCAGCGCCCTTGACCGCATTCTCCTTCGTGATCAGCTTGCCCTTGGCGTGTCCGGCGGCGAGCGTCTTCTGCGTCGGCTCGGAGAACAGCGCCTTCGTGATCTCGTACACCGTCTGCGTATCGGCCTTCGCGCTCGTCACCCATTGGGCGCCGAGCGCCAGGGTCTGGACCTGCGCCACATCCTTGTAGGTGCCGGCGGGGATCACGTCGACCGCGAAGAACGGGCTGGCCTGGCGAAGCTTCTCGGCCTGCGGTCCGTCGATCGGGATCAACTCGATGCCGGCGCCGCCCGATGCAAGCTCGGCGATCGCGCCGGCCGGCGCACCGCCGACGAAGAAGAACGCGTCGAGCGCACCGTCCTTCATCTTGTCGCCGGCCTGGTTCGGCTTCACGTACTCGGGCTTGATATCGGCTTCGCTCAACCCGTAGGCGGCGAGGATCATCTTGGCATCGACCAGCGTTCCCGACCCGGGCTCGTCGAGTGCGACGCGCTTGCCCTTGAGGTCGGCCACGGACTTGATCCCGGAGCCCTTGCGCGCAACGAGGTGCACGCTTTCCGGATACAGCGTCGCGATCAGGCGCAGGTCGGCAACCTTCGGCTTGCCTTCGTAGATGCCGGTGCCGGTATAGGCCCAGCTTGCGACGTCGGCCTGCGAGAAGCCCGATTCCATCGCACCGCCGGCGATCGCCGTGACATTGGCGACCGAGCCGTTGCTCGACTGCGCCGAGACGATGATCTTGCCGGGCTGCGTGACCGCATTCGCGATCATGCCGCCGACCGGATAGTAGGTGCCGGCCGTGCCGCCGGTGCCGATACGGAAGAACTGCTGCGCCTGCGCGCTGCCGGCCATCGCCAGCGCGATGAACGCCGCCATCAGAAAACGCTTCATCGGGACTCCTTCGATTTCGGGAAACTGCTGCGCAGTGGACCATACTCGACCGCGCCCGCAAACACTGAGAAACCCGCGTCCGGACCGTGCGCGCGGCGCGCTTGCTGCGCGCTAAAGGTAGGCCGCCGCGCCGCGGTTCGCGAGCGCATCGGCGCGCTCGTTGCCCGGATCGCCCGAGTGGCCCTTGACCCAGCGCCAGTGCACGTCGTGCAGTTCGCGCAGCGCGTCGAGCCGCGCCCAGAGCTCGGCATTCTTCACCGGCTTCCTGTCGGCGGTCTTCCAGCCGCGCTGCTTCCAGCCGTGAATCCACTCGGTGATGCCCTTGCGAACGTACTCGCTGTCGGTGTGGATCGTCACCGTGCAATTGCGCTTGAGCGTCGCCAGCGCTTCGATCACGGCGGTGAGTTCCATGCGGTTGTTGGTCGTCAGCCGCTCGCCGCCGAAGAGCTCCTTCTCGTGGCCGTCGGCGGCGAGCCAGGCGCCCCAGCCGCCCGGCCCCGGATTGCCCTTGCACGCGCCGTCGGTGTAGATCGTCACCTGCGGGCGGCGGATCGCCGCGCGCCCGGCATCGGGGGGCTTCGTCATGCGGCTTCGCGGTTGTTGGCGACCGCCGTCGGCGCCGCGATCGGCTTCGCGCTTTGCTGCCGGACGAGTCCGACCAGGCGCATGCCGCGCACGCGCTTGACGGCGACCAGAAAGTAGACCGCGCCGAATACCGGCCACCAGCGGTCCCCGAGGCGATCCATCCAGCCGAAACGGGCGAGACCCCTTTCGGAGACGAACGGTGGCCGGTAGCAGCCGAAGCGCCCGCCCTCGACCTCGAAGCTCAACAGGCGCAGCCAGTCGCGCAGCCGGCCGTAGCGGAGGAACTCGCCGTCGCTCGGCAGATAAAGCGGTCTGGCCGCGACGAGCCCGAGGCGCTGCCGCAGGTGCCCGAGCTTCTGGCGCAGGCCCCACAGACTGAACGGATTGAAGCCGAGGATGACGAGCCGGCCCTCGGGACGCAGGACGCGCTCGACCTCGCGCAGCGCGCGATGCGCGTCGTGCGCGAGTTCGAGCGTATGCGGCATCACGACCAGATCGAGGCTCTGGCTGTCGATCGGCAGCGCCTCGAAGTCGCAGCGCAGAAGCGCCGCGGCGGACAGCGGCGCGCCGTCGTCCGGTTGCGCGGTGGTGGCGTCGAGCGCGATCCAGCGGTGCGGCATGCGGTTCGCGCGCAGGCCGTCGAGTTCGGGCAGCCCGAGCTGCAGGGCGTGAAAGCCGAATACATCGACCACCGTCTGATCGAGTTCGCGTTGCTCCCAGTCAAGCAGATAGCGGCCCGCAGGGGTTTTCAACCAGTGAGCCAAACCTATAATCGCGCGGTCTTGCGTCATGAATTCAACTGCACCGCCATCTTCAGCGACAAGAGCTTCCGGGCCTCCGGCACACGCCGTGAGGCGACCGTCATCGACCCAGCCGAGTCCGCGCCGGCGCAAGCAGCGATGACGAGATCGGCACCGACCCTGGCCGGCATTCTAGTGGCGCACTCGCGCGGCGGCGATCCCGCAGCGTCGGCGGCACGCGGCGTCGCCGGCCGCCTCGCAAGGGTCGACGTTGTACGGCTGGCACTTCGGGCGCGTCTTGAATTGAAGGACCACGACCGATGACGACCCGGCTGCTCGCCTTGATCGGTGCCCTGCTTCTCGCAGGCTGCGCGGCAACCCCGAGCCACACCGATACGGCGGCGCCATCGACACCGGAGGTTCCCGTCATTGCCCCGGCGCAGGTCGCGCAATCGGCGCCCGAGCCGCAAGCGGCGCAGATGGCTGCAGCCAAGCGCGCCTCGCGCACGGCAGGCACAGGGCTCGATCCGGAGAACGAGGCGGCGCGTACCGACCTCTGGGTACGCGTGCGGCGCGGCTTCGCGATACCCGATCTCGATACCGACCTCGTGCGCAAGGGCGAGCAGTGGTATTCGAGCCGCCCGGACTATGTCCAGCGCATGACCGAGCGCTCGAGCCGCTACATGTTCTATATCGTCGAGGAGATCGAGCGCCGCGGCATGCCGACCGAGATCGCGCTGCTGCCGTTCATCGAGAGCGCGTTCAACCCGCAGGCGATCTCGAGCGCGAAGGCGTCGGGCATGTGGCAGTTCATGGCCGCGACCGGCAAGGATTTCGACCTCAAGCAGAATGTCTTTCGCGACGACCGGCGCAACGTCATCGCCTCGACCCGCGCCGCGCTCGACTACCTCACCAAGCTGCACGATCAGTTCGGCGACTGGCAGCTCGCGCTCGCCGCCTACAACTGGGGCGAAGGCAGCGTGCAGCGGGCGATCGACCGCAATCAGCGCGCCGGCAAGCCGACCGACTACCTGAGCCTGAAGATGCCGGAGGAGACGCGCTACTACGTGCCCAAGCTGCAGGCAGTGAAGAATATCGTCGCCGATCCGGCCGGCTTCGGCCTGACGCTGCCGCCGCTGCCGAACCATCCGTATTTCCTGAGCGTGCCGATCGAGCGCGATATCGACGTCGCGCTCGCGGTGCAGTTCTCCGGCGTCTCGATGGAAGAGTTCAAGACCCTGAACCCGCAGATGAACAAGCCGGTGATCCTCGCCGCCGGCACGCCGCAGATCCTGCTGCCCTACGACAACGCGAACCAGTTCCTGCATCGGCTCGCCGCCTACAACGGCAGCACGGCGAGCTGGACGGCGTGGGTCGCGCCCAAGACGCTCAAGCCCGCGGCGGTGGCCGAGCAGGTCGGGATGAGCGAGGCGACGCTGCGCGACGTGAACCGCATCCCGCCCAAGATGCTCGTCAAGGCGGGTTCGACCCTGATCGTGCCGCGCGACGCGAAACTGCACGCCGACGTGCCCGAGCACGTGGCCGACGGCGCGATGCTCGCCCTCGCGCCCGACCTGCCGCCGCTGCGCAAGAAGACGCTCAAGGCCGGCAAGAAGGACAGCGTGGCGTCGATCGCCCGCCGCTATCGGGTCAGCAAGGCGCAGGTCGCCGAGTGGAACGACGTCGCCGAAACCGCGCACTTCAAGCGCGGGCAGACCGTGGTCGTCTACGTCCCGGGCAAGCGCGTCCGGGTCGCGGCTGGCGACTCGCGCAAGGGGGCGGCGCATGCCAAGCCCGCCGCGTCGGCCAAGTCCAAGCCGGTCCGCGTCGCTTCCAAATCGACGAAGAAGCCGGCGAAGAAGGTCGCCAATGCCGGCAAGCACAATGGCGCGGCGAGCGTGCGCGTCGCCGAGTCCGGATCGCGCGAGTCGTCGAACGCGAATTGAAGCGGGCCGGTCGTCGACCGGCCCGGCGTCAATCGGCCTGCGCCCGGCGCATCAGCCGAAATTGGCTTCGACGAATTTCCAGTTGACGAGCGAGGCGAGGAAGGTCTCGACCCACTTCGGCCGCAGGTTGCGGTAGTCGATGTAGTAGGCGTGTTCCCAGACGTCGATCGTCAAGAGCGGCTGGTCGCCGGTCGTCAGCGGCGTGCCGGCGGCACCCATATTGACGATATCGACGCTGCCGTCGGCCTTCTTCACGAGCCAGGTCCAGCCCGACCCGAAGTTGCCGACCGCGCTCTTCGTGAACGCTTCCTTGAACGCGGCGTAGTTGCCCCACTTCGCGTTGATCGCCTTCGCAAGCGCGCCGCCGGGTTCACCGCCGCCCTTGGGCGCCATGCAGTTCCAGAAGAAAGTGTGGTTCCAGACCTGGGCCGCGTTGTTGTAGATGCCGCCGCTGGATTTGCGAACGATATCCTCGAGGCTCATCGATTCGAACTCGGTGCCCTTTTGCAGGTTGTTCAGGTTCACGACATACGCGTTGTGATGCTTGTCGTGGTGGTATTCGAGCGTCTCCTTGCTCAGGTGCGGAGCGAGCGCGTCGTGCGCATAAGGCAGCGCAGGCAGGGTATGTTCCATTGCGTTCCTTTCTTGTCGGTTGGGGTGGTTCGATCGATTGTAGGCATCCGCCTTGACCCTTGCCCGCCTGCCTGCATCAGCCGCGGTCGGGCGTCACTTCGACCACGTCGGCGCTGATCCGGCCATCGGCGAGCGTGGCGCCGATGCGTTGTCCCGGCCCGAGTTGCGCCGTTGTCGTCAATGCGACGCCATTCGCATCGCTCAGCCAGGCGTAGCCGCGCGCCAGCACGCGCCGCGGGTCGAGCGCGTCGAGCCGCGCGGCGTGCGCCGCGAGGCGCTGCTGATGCAGCGAGCGCAGCACGGCGACCGCGCGCCGCAGCCGCATCGCGACCTGACGTTCGTGCTGGGCGCGCGCCGCAGCGCTGTGCCGTGCGGCGAGCGCGAGCCGGTGTTGCAGCGTCGCCAGCCGCTGACGCTCGCGCTGCAGCGCATCGGCCGGCCGCGCGATGCGCAGCGCGGCGCGGTCCAGGCGCTGACGACGGTCGTCGAGCGCGCGCTGCACGCGCTGGCGCAGCGTGGCGAAGGCCGCCTGCAGCGCGCCCAGGCAGTCGCTGCGCGACGGTGCGGCGATCTCGGCCGCCGCGGTCGGCGTCGGCGCGCGCAGGTCGGCCGCGAAATCGGCGAGCGTGATATCGGTCTCGTGGCCGACACCGCAGACGATCGGCAAGCGGCTCGCGACGATCGCGCGCACGACGCGCTCGTCGTTGAAGGCCCACAGATCCTCCAGCGATCCGCCGCCGCGGCAGACGATCAGCAGCTCGACCTCGGCGCGCCGGTTCGCCTGCTCGATCGCCGCGGCCAGCGCCGGCGGCGCATCGGCACCCTGCACCAGGCTCGGGTAGACGACCAGCTCGACGTGCGGCGCCCGACGCGCGAATGCGCTGGCGACATCGTGCAGCGCGGCCGCACCGAGCGAGGTGACGACGCCGACGCGGCGCGGAAAGGCGGGCAGCGGCCGCTTGCGCGCCGCCGAGAACAGGCCTTCGGCCTCGAGCCTGGCCTTCAGAAGCAGAAACTGCTCGTAGAGCGCGCCGGCACCGCCGCGCTGCATCGCCTCGACGACGAACTGCAACTCGCCGCGCAGCTCGTAGATCGCGACCCGGCCGCGCACGACGACCGTCTGTCCATCGGCCGGCGCGAAGTCGAGCAGGCCCGCGGCGCGCCGGAACATCGCGCAGCGAACGAGCGCGGGACGCCCCTCGGCGTCCTTCAGGCTGAAATAGCAGTGCCCGCTCGCGGCGCGCGTGAAGCCCGAGATCTCGCCCTTCACGGCGCATGCCGCGAAACGTGTCTCCAGCGCATCGCCGACCGCATGGACGAGCGCAGCGACGTCCCAGACCTGACGCTGCGCCGCCGCAATCGCGCCCGGATCAAACTGGCCGGCCATCGGCAGCGCGAGGATTGGCGCGGGGCGCGAACTCCACAGCCGCGAAACGCAAGGCCCGGCGGCCGATTTTCCGGCGCGGGGTCCTGTCAAGCTCCCACAAGTGATTGATTTGGAATGCCAATTTCGTGCCTCAGTTTTGAGCAATCTGTCGCGGGGCCGATGCTTTCAGCGCTTGCAGCGTACCAAGGCCCGGTTACCCACAATGTTATCCACCGCAGAGGTGAACAGATCGCCGCCCGCCGCCGTGCATCGCGATGTGAAGGCGTCGCGGGCCCCAATTCGACGGATGAAGCGCCCGGCCTTGGGGCCATAATCGCGCCTTTCGAGGAAAGCGCGTCTGGCGCTGCGAGGCATCTCTTGCTGTCGATCATACAAGCCGCCGGCTGGCCGATCTGGCCGCTGCTCCTGTGTTCCGTCATCGCGCTGGCGCTCATCATCGAGCGGGTATCGAGCCTTCGCACGCAGCGTGTCGCGCCGCCGCGCCTGGTCGACGAAGTCCTCTCCGTCACGCGCACCAGCCTGCCGGCGGCCGACGTCGTCAACAAGCTCGCCGTCAATTCGGTGCTCGGCAGCGTGCTCGCCAGCGGCCTGCGCGCCGTGATCGCCGAGCCGCGCATCAGCGAGGTCGCGTTGCGCGACACCTTCGAGTCGTCGGGGCGGGCCGCGATCCACAACCTCGAGCGCTATCTCAATTCGATCGGCACCATCGCGTCGGCCGCGCCGCTGCTGGGCCTGCTCGGCACCGTGATCGGCATGATCGAGATCTTCGGCTCGCAGTCGCCGACCGGCGGCAACAACCCGGTGCTGCTCGCGCACGGCATCTCGATCGCGCTCTACAACACCGCGTTCGGGTTGATGATCGCGATCCCGGCGCTGATGTTCTATCGCTACTTTCGCCGCCGTGTCGACAGCTACGCGCTCGACATGGAGCTGGCCGCCGAGCGCATGGTGCCGCACCTGATGCGTTTTTCGGTACCGCGCCCGGCGCCGGCCTGACGCGGACCTCGCGCGATGGCCATGAACTTTCGCCGGCGCGAGCCGGAGGAACCCGAGATCAACCTGATCCCGTTCATCGACGTGCTGCTCGTCGTGCTGATCTTCCTGATGCTGTCGACGACCTACTCGAAATTCACCGAGCTGCAGGTCACGCTGCCGACGGCGGATGCCGACAAGGCGCGCGACAACCCGCACGAGATCATCGTCTCGATCGCCGCCGACGGCCGCTATGCGATCAACCGCCAGCCGGTCGAGGGCCGCAATGTCGACGCGATCGCGGCCCGGCTCGGCGCCGCGAGCGAAGGCGCGAAGGATGCGATGGTCATCATCTCGGCCGACGCCAACGCAGCGCACCAGAGCGTGATCAACGTGATGGACGCGGCGCGGCGCGTCGGGCTGGCTCGCCTCACGTTCGCAACCCAGGCGACGGGCAGCGGCGGCGGCGCCCACTGAGACAGCGGCGCATGTTCGCCGTGCTGGCCCGGCGCATCGAGGCGGCGTGGGGCGGGCGCGGCGCGCTGGCCTGGCTGCTCTATCCGCTCTCGCTCGTCTACCGTTTGGTGCTCGCACTGCGGCAGGCGGCGGCGCGTGTCGCCGGCTGGCCGGCGGTGCAGCGGCTGCCGGTGCCGGTGATCGTCGTCGGCAACCTGGTCGCGGGCGGCGCGGGCAAGACGCCGACGGTGCTTGCGGTCGTCGATCTGCTGCGCCGTGCGGGCTGGACGCCGGGCATCGTCTCGCGCGGCTACGGCCGCGACGGCAGCGCGATACTGGAGGTCCACTCCGATACGCCGGCCCGCTCGTGCGGCGACGAGCCCCTGCTGCTTCGGCTGCGTGGGCGTGCGCCGGTCGTCGTCGGCCGCGACCGGCCGGCTGCGGCGCGCGCGCTGCTGGCGGCGCATCCGCAGGTCGATATCGTCGTCAGCGACGACGGCCTGCAGCACCGGCGCCTGGCGCGCGACGCGCAGCTGATCGTCTTCGACGAGCGCGGCGCCGGCAACGGCTGGCTGCTGCCCGCCGGACCGCTGCGCGAGCCGCTCGCCCGCCAGGTGCCTGCGCGCAGCGTCGTGCTCTACAACGCGCCGCACGCAACGACCGCATGGCCGGGCGAAGCGGCAATACGCTCGCTGCGCGGCGCTGCCCTGCTTGCCGCATGGCGCGCCGGCGAGGCGGCGACCGAGGCCAATCTTGCCGCGCTGCGCGGGCGGCGCGTGCTGGCCGCGGCGGGCATCGCGCGCCCGCAGCGATTCTTCGCGATGCTGCGCGAACAGGGACTCGCGATCGACGCCCTCGCCCTCCCCGATCATTTCGGCTTCGAGCAACTGCCCTGGCCGGCGCAGACACCGGATGTGATCGTGACCGAGAAGGACGCCGTGAAGCTGGCGCGCGACACGGCGCCGGGCGCCACCCGGATCTGGGTCGCGACGTTAGACTTCCGGCTCGCGCCGGCGACCGAGGCCGCCCTGCTTGCCCTGCTGCCGCGGCGCGCCGACAAGGATCGATGATGGATCACCGACTGCTCGAACTTCTGGTGTGCCCGATCTGCAAGGGCCCGCTCGACTACCGGCGCGAAGCGGGCGAACTCGTCTGTGCGCCCGATCACCTCGCATTTCCGATCCGCGACGGCATGGCCGTGATGCTCGAAAGCGAAGCGCGCGTGCTCTCTTCGTCCGCCGCCGACAGCGCGCCGGACGGCCGCACCTGAGGTGAGCTTCACCGTGCTCGTGCCGGCGCGGCTCGCGTCGAGCCGTCTGCCCGGAAAGCCGCTCGCCGATATCGGCGGCTTGCCGATGGTCGTGCGCGTCGCCCGGCGTGCCGCGCTGTCGGGCGCGGCACGCGTCGTCGTTGCCGCCGACGACGCGCGGATCGTGCAGGCCTGCGAGCGCCACGCGGTCGATGCGATCCTGACCCGAACCGACCACGCGACCGGCAGCGACCGCCTCGCCGAGGCGTGCGAGCGGCTCGGGCTCGACGGCGACGATGCGGTCGTCAATGTGCAGGGCGACGAGCCGCTGATCGAGCCGGCGCTGATCGCCGCCTGCGCCGCGCTGCTCGACGCGCGGCCCGATTGCGTCATGAGCACCGCCGCGCACGCGATCGACAGCGCCGATGATTTCGCCAATCCGAACGTCGTGAAGGTCGTGCTCGATGCCCGCGGGCGCGCGCTGTACTTCTCGCGCGCGCCGATCCCGCATCGGCGCGACGTCGCATCCGCCGCCACGTCCGGATCGCCCGCAGCGCTGCGCCATATCGGCATCTATGCCTATCGCGCCGCGTTCCTGCGCCGCTTTCCTTCGCTCGCCGCGAGCCCGCTGGAGACGATCGAGGCGCTCGAGCAGCTTCGCGTGCTGTGGCACGGCGAGCGCATCGCGGTGCACTCGAGTGCGCTGCGGCCGGGGCCGGGCGTCGATACGCCGCAGGACCTGGAGCGCGTGCGGGCCCTCTTCGCATAGGCCTTCGAATCGACGTGGCGGTCCGGTGCGCGTCAGCTTCGCGCAGGGGGGCGCATGGTATTCTCGATTCGAACCGCGGCCGGCGCACAGCCTGCACGAACACCCCACGCGGCACGATTCGACAAGGAAGCACACGATGAGACTGATCCTCCTCGGCCCGCCGGGCGCGGGCAAGGGCACGCAGGCCGCCTTCGTCTGCGAGAAATACGCCATCCCGCAGATCTCGACCGGCGACATGCTGCGCGCGGCGGTGAAGACCGGGTCGCCCGCCGCGCTCGAAGCGAAGAAGGTGATGGACAGCGGCGCGCTCGTCAGCGACGACATCATCATCGCGCTCGTCAAGGAGCGCATCGCGCAGCCCGATTGCGCCAACGGCTTCCTGTTCGACGGCTTTCCGCGCACCATCCCGCAGGCCGAGGCGCTGAAGACGGCGCGCATCCCGATCGACGCCGTGCTCGAGATCGACGTCCCGGATGCATCGATCGTCGAGCGCATGAGCGGCCGGCGCGTGCACCTCGCCTCGGGCCGCACCTATCACGTCAAGTTCAATCCGCCCAAGGTCGAAGGCAAGGACGACGTGACCGGCGAACCGCTCGTCCAGCGCGCCGACGACAGCGAGGAGACGGTTCGCCACCGGCTGTCGGTCTACAAGCAGCAGACACAGCCGCTGGTCGATTTCTACACGCGCTGGGCGGCGAGCGGCGACGCGGCCGCGCCGCGCTGCCTGCGCATCTCGGGCACCGGCAGCGTCGACGAAATCCGCGACAGCGCATTCGCCGCGCTGGACTGAAGCGCCGCGCAATCACCTCGGAGGAAGCACAGCATGGACATCGGCAAGGGCAAGGTCTTCATCGTCACCGGCGGCGCATCCGGCCTCGGCGAGGGCACGGCGCGCATGCTCGCCGCGCACGGTGCAACGGTCGTCATCGCCGACCTGCAGGCCGACAAGGGCGAGGCTCTCGCGAAGGAACTCGGCGGCGCCTTCGTCAAGTGCGACGTGAGCCAGGAGGCCGACGGCCAGGCGGTCGTCGCGAAGGCGGTCTCGCTCGGCAAGCTGATGGGGCTCGTCAACTGCGCCGGCATCGCGCCGGCGATCAAGACGGTCGGCAAGGAAGGCGCGCATCCGCTCGCCGTGTTCTCCAAGGTCGTGGCGGTCAACCTCGTCGGCAGCTTCAACATGATCCGGCTCGCCGCCGAGGCGATGAGCAGGAACGAGCCGGAGCCGACCGGCGAGCGCGGCGTGCTGATCAGTACCGCGAGCGTCGCCGCCTACGACGGCCAGATCGGCCAGGCGGCGTACTCGGCGTCCAAGGGCGGCGTCGTCGGCATGACGCTGCCGATCGCGCGCGACCTGGCGCGCAACGGCATCCGCAACATGACGATCGCGCCCGGTATCTTCGGCACGCCGATGCTCTTCACGATGCCCAAGGAGGTGCAGGACGCGCTCGCCGCGAGTGTGCCCTTCCCGAGCCGGCTCGGCACCCCGGCCGACTATGCGAAGCTCGTGCACCACATCGTCACCAACGAGATGTTGAACGGCGAAGTGATCCGCCTCGACGGCGCGATCCGGCTCGCGCCGAAGTAGCGTCTCTCGCGGCCCGGTGGCTCGCGGCGTCGCCCTGCGCTGGCTGCACGCCGGGCTGCTCGCCCTGCTGCTGCCCGGCTGCGCGCAGCCGCCCGGCGCGGCCGCCGCGGCCGATGCGGGCACAAGCGCCGACCGGCCCGAGATCGCGACGGCGATCCGAGCCAAACCGGGTTGGCGCTTCGAGCATCAGGCGATCGTCGCCGCCCACCCGCTCGCCGCCGACGCCGGCGCGCAGATCCTGCTCGCTGGCGGTTCGGCACTCGACGCGGTGATCGCGGCCCAGCTCGTCCTCGGCCTCGTCGAGCCGCAGTCGAGCGGCATCGGCGGCGGCGCGTTCATGATGCTCGCCGACGGCCGCACGCTGCAGGCCTGGGACGGCCGCGAAACGGCGCCGGCGGCGGCGACCCCATCGCTCTTCCTCGACCCGCACGGCAAGCCGCTCGCGTTCACCGACGCCCTCGTCGGCGGGCGCGCGGTCGGCGTCCCCGGCGTGCTGCGCATGCTCGAGGCGGCGCACCGCACGCACGGCCGGCTGCCGTGGGCGAGACTCTTCGATCCCGCGATCGCGCTCGCCGAGAACGGCTTTGCGATCGGCGCGCGGCTGCACCAGCAGCTCGAGACGGACCGCTTCCTGCGCGACGACCCGATCGCGCGCGGCCTCTACTACACCGAAGCCGGCCATGCGCTCGCCGTCGGAACGATGCTGCGCAACCCGGAATACGCCGCCGTGCTGCGCGAGATCGCGGCGCACGGCGCCGATGCGTTCTACCGCGGCGCGACGGCGCGCGCGATCGTCGCCGCCGTGCGGCAGCATCCGCGCAACCCGGGGCTGCTCGCCGAATCGGACCTCGCCGGCTACGGCGCGATCCGGCGCGACGCAATGTGCACCGACTGGAGCGAGTGGCGCGTATGCGGCATGCCGCCGCCGTCATCCGGCTTCATCGCGATCGCGCAGATCCTCGGCATCATGGCGGTCGCCGACAAGCGGCTCGATATTGCGCCGCTCGACAACGGCCTGCCGTCGCCGGCCTTCCTGCACGTCTACGCCGAAGCGTCGAAGCTCGCCTTCGCCGACCGCAACCGCTATGTCGCCGACCCGGCCTTCGTCACGCCGCCGGGGGGAAGCTGGACGAGCCTGATCGCTCCCGCCTACCTCGCGCAGCGCGCAGCGTTGATCGGACCGCGCGCGATGGAGGTGGCGCCGCCGGGTGTGCCGCCCGGAGCGAAGGTCGCGTACGCCACCGATATCAGCCCGGAATTCCCGTCGACGTCGCAGCTCGCCGCGGTCGACGCGCGCGGCCAGACGGTCGCGATGACAAGCAGCATCGAGCAGCAGTTCGGCGCGCGCCTGATGGTCAACCGCGGCAAGGGTCTGAAAGGCGGCTTCCTGCTCAACAACCAGCTCACCGATTTCGCCTTCGTTCCCGAGCACGACGGCCTGCCGGTCGCAAATCGCGTGCAACCCGGCAAGCGGCCACGGTCGAGCATGTCGCCGACGCTCGTCTTCGATCGCGCCAGCGGCGCCGTCGTGATGGCGACCGGCTCGGCGGGCGGTGCGGCGATCATCCACCACACGGCGAAGGCACTGCTCGGCGCAAGCTGGGGGCTCACCCCGCAACAGGCGGCCGATCTGCCGAATTTCGGCCCGGTCAATCCGCGCGGGCCGCTGCTGCTCGAAGCGGGGCGCTTTCCGGCGTCGACCATGAATGCGCTCGAAGCCTTCGGCCACGAGATCGCGACGAACAAGCTGCCGAGCGGCGTTCACACGCTGATGCGCGCACCCGACGGCGCCTGGCTCGCCGGTGCCGATCCGCGCCGCGAAGGGGTTGCGCGCGGCGATTGACCGCAAGCGCCCGCCGCCGCAGCAGACGCTTCAGTTGCCCATGGCGCCAAAGCCTCACCGTCCGCATGCGAACCCGGTCTTCCCAAGCGACCGCCGCGGATCCTGCTTTAGCTCCGGCATCACATCGCTGACGCGATATGAGCCTGCGCTGAAGTGCAAGCACTTTACCGGGCCGCTGGCGGGCCTTGCAGGCCGCGCCGGGCGATGGCGCCCGGCTGCTTGCCAGGCACAAGAGGTCCACTGGACCTCTTGTGTCCGGGCTCGCCCCCCTTCGAGGGGGCGCGCGAAGCGCGTAGGGGGTGGCTGATCTCAGCGCGGACGCCAAGCGTCGGTCCAGAGTGCGAAGACGGCGTCCAGCCCGCCGAAGGGCGCGGCGAGCGCTGCCGCCGCAGCGATATCGTTGGCCTCGAGTGCGTCGAGCAGCAGCAGATGCGTGCCCCAGGGGCCGGCCTTGCTTTCGAGCGCCTGCATCGCGCTTGGCGGCAGGCACAAGGCCTGTCCGGCGTCGCCCAGGCTGCACTGCAGCAGCGTCGGCAGCATCGACGCCAGACCGAGCAGGTACAGTCCGCCGGGATTCGGCGCACGCTCGGCACGGCCGAGCGACTCGAGCAGCCGCGCGCGCGCGAGTGCGAGCGCCTGCAGCGCCTCGGAGGCGGGGCGCGGCGGCGACATGCGCACCAGCATCTGCGCGAGCCACTGGTAGAGCTTGTCGCGGCCGAGCACGAGCACGGCCTGTTCGATCGAATCGAGTTCGCGCCCCGGGCTCGCGCCGGCGCTGTTGAGATAGTGCAGCAGACGCAGGCCGAGCGCCGCATCGGCCTTGATCTCGTCGACGACGGCCGCGTTCTGGTCGTCGTGCAGCAATCGATCGAGCAGGCGTAGCACGCGCTGCGCCTGCGCCGGCAGCGCCTGCACCTTGGAGGGCGGCTGGACGGCGGCGAGGTTGCACGCCGCCATCAGCACATCGGGCCCGAGCAGGGCTTCGAGCGTCTCGACGCCCGGCAGGTCGAGGATCACGACCGGCACCCCTTTGCAGCGCTCGGTGGCGGCAGCGACGGCAGCGCGCCAGGCTTGCACGTCGTCGCGCACGGCAGGGCTGCGCAGCGGCATGAAATCGGGCCCGCCCGCATCAGCGAGCAGTACCGAGGCGGTTGCCGAAGGGTCCCAGCCGACGCGCGCGCCGGCGGCACGCAGGCGCTTCGTGGTCGCGACAGCGGCGGGCGCGTCGCCGGCCGGGTCGATGCGCAGCAGAAAGTGCATGCCCGAGCCGAACATCTTGTCGTCCACGCAGCGGGTGAGCCAGGCGAGTGGCAGTTCGACAAGCGCTGCCAGGCCCTGCGACGCGCACAGGCGCATCGCGCCGAGGATATTGTTCGCATACGCCGCCGCGGCGGCGGCATCCCCGTCGCGGCGCAGGCGTCGCGGATCGAGCGCGCCGGCGTGGAACTCGAAGCCGGCCAACGTACCCTGGGCGGAGACCAGCGGCCGGCGCGCACCGACGCCGATCGGCGCCGCCGAAGGCGCGCGCTCGACCATCGGCCTCGCTGCAGGCGCGGCCGGCGCTTGCGGCGCCGGGCGGGCCACCACCGCGGGCGGCGCAGCCTTGCCCTTGTGCAGCAGTCGGTTCAGGAAGCCATTGAACATGGCCGCGAGACTAGCCGCTGCGTCGAAACTCCGGTCGCTCGAAGTGGACGCGGATGGCGGCGCAGTCCCGCGCTTGCCGCAACGCCGGGCGTCTGCCGGCGCCGGCGAACCACTGGCGGCACGACCGCCGGTGAAGCGATCGCCGGCGCAAGCGACTGCCGGTCAGCGTTCGCGAGCCTCGGCCAGCACCGCCGCGAGCCGATCGAGGTTCTGCTCGTTGCTCGGCGCGCACAGCGGCGCCATGCGAGCGCACGATTCGGCGTCGGGGAAGGTCTGGCGCCAGCCGACGCGGGTGCCGCCGTCCTGCGCGGCCAAGGTCAGCACGAGTTCGAACCAGTGCACGTTGAGGTGCTCGATGACGACGCGCCGGTCGGGCACGATCTCGATGAAGCGGCAGACTTGGGGGTAGTCGCTGCCGTCCGGGCCGTGCAGCGTGAAGATCCAGTCGCCGCCGGGGCGGAAGTCGAAGGTCTCGAAGCTGCTGCGAAAGCCGTTCGGCCCCCACCAGCGCGCGAGCCGCTCGGGGTCGGCGATCGCAGCGAACACGGCCTCGGGCGTGGCGGGCACGACGCGCGCGGTGCACAGCGCGCGGATGTCTTCGGCGGAGTCGGTGCTCATCGCGTGTTTCATGCCATCGAATGCAGGCCGATCATGTTGCCCTCGGTGTCGACGACGATCGCGCTGTGGCCGTACTGGCCGATCGAGAACTTGGGCTTGAACACCTTGCCGCCGGCGGCTTCAACGCGGCCCTGTTCGACCGCGCAGTCTTCGCAGGCGAAGTAGACCATCGTGCCCAGGCCGCCCGAAGGCGCGTCGGTCATCTTGACCAGCATGCCGCCGCTGCCGGGCGCGTCCATCGCCATCGGGAAGGCGAGCATCTGCATGCCGCTCGCGTCGCCCTCGGGCGAGGCGAGCGGCTCGAGGCGGCACTGGAATACGGCTTCGTAGAAGCGCTTGGCGCGCGCGAGATCCTGGACGTAGATCTCGAACCAGACGATGGGGTTGGGTTTCATCTCGATCTCCTTGGCATTCGGTTGCGGCTCCGGTCAGACGCGCGACACGACGTGGCGCGCGAAGTTGTCGAGGATCGCTTGCCAACCCTGGCGTTGCGCCTCGATCGGGTGCTCGGTTTCGGCGTCGAAGCTGACGCGAACCGCGACGCCGTCGCT
>JACSRM010000321.1 GCA_014879745.1 Burkholderiaceae bacterium
TGGCCGAGCCCGGCGGCGAGCGCCGCCTGGCCGTCGATACAGGAGTGCCGGCGCCGCGTCGCCGAGCGCCTCGCGCTGCCGGCCGGCGCCTGCATCGCGGTCGGCGTCGACCGTTTCGACTACACCAAGGGCATCCTCGAGCGGCTCAACGCGGTCGAGCGATTGCTCGAGAAGTGGCCCGCCTTCGTCGGACGCTTCGTCTTCGTGCAGGTCGCGGCGCCGACGCGCGGCGCGCTCGACGAGTACAGCAGCTTCCAGGAGCGCGTGATGCGCGTCGCCGCGCGCATCAACCGGCGCTTCGCCCGTCCCGGCTACCAGCCGGTGCACCTGCTTGCCTTCCACCATGAACGCGATGCGGTGACGGAGCTCTTTCGCGCCGCCGACATCTGCGTCGTGACGAGTCTGCACGACGGCATGAACCTCGTCGCCAAGGAATTCGTCGCCGCGCGCGACGACGAGCGCGGGGTGCTGATCCTGTCGCGCTTCGCCGGCGCGGCGCGCGAACTTTCCGAGGCGCTGATCGTCAACCCGTACCACGTCGAGGAAACCGCCGACGCGCTGAGCCGCGCGGCGACGATGCCCGCCGCCGAGCAGCGCGAACGCATGGCCAGCCTGCGCAGCACGGTGCGCGAGTACAACGTCTTCCGCTGGGCCGGCCGCATGCTCACCGACGCCGGCCGCTGGCGGCTGCGCGAGCGCATCGAGGCGCGCGTGCGGCGCTACCAGGAGCAATGAGAATCCGTGAACCCATCCTGTACTCCCGCTCGTGACACGCCACGACGCGCGCCTGGCGCGCGGCGCGGACGCTGAGATGCAACACCTGTTCTCCCCCGAAGGCGACGCGGCCCTCGCGGCCGCGATGCGCCTGCGCCCGCTGATGGCGTTCGACTTCGACGGCACGCTCGCCCACATCGTCGCCCGCCCGCAAGATGCGCGCATCTCGACCGCGGTCGCGACACGCTTGCAGCGCCTCGCCCGGCAATTGCCGGTCGCGATCGTCACCGGTCGCGCCGCGGACGACGTTCGCGAACGCCTGGGCTTCGAGCCGCACTACATCGTCGGCAATCACGGCGCCGAGGACGAAGCGAACCGTCGCCGCGCAGACGCCCTGCGCGGCGCGCTCGACCCGTTGCGCGAGACGCTCGCGGCGCGTGCCGACGCGCTGTCGGCGGCCTGCGTGACGGTGGAGGACAAGGGCCAGTCGATTGCGCTGCACTACCGGCTCTCGCGCGACCGCGACGCCGCACTGGCGCTGATCGACGATCTGCTCGCGCCGCAGCGGCGCGATCTGCATATCTTTGCCGGCAAGATGGTCGTGAATGCGACGGCCGCCGACGCCCCCGACAAGGCCGATGCCGTGCGCACGCTGCTGCAACGCTGCAAGGCGCGATCGGCCTTCTTTGCCGGCGACGACGTCAACGACGAACCGGTATTCGAGGCGGCAGCCCCGGACTGGCTCACGGTGCGCGTCGGCCGGCCCGAAGCGGCGTCGCTGGCGCGCTTCTATCTACACGGCCCGCAGGAGATGGCCCTGCTGCTCGATCGCGCGCTGGCCGCGCTGAGCCAGCCAGCGGCACGCTGAGCGCGCCTGGGGCAGTCCGGACCCACGCCGGCCGGCGCGCTCAGCGTGGCGCGCGGGCCGCGATGGCCGGCGTCGCGAGCGCCACGTCGCCGCACTGCGCGCGATGGCGCAGCGCGTGATCCATCAGCACGAGGGCGAGCATCGCCTCGGCGATCGGCGTCGCGCGGATGCCGACGCAGGGGTCGTGGCGGCCGAAGGTCTCGACCGTCGTCGGCTGCCCGGCACGGTCGATCGACGCCCGTGGGATGCGGATCGAACTCGTCGGCTTGATCGCGAGGTTGACGGTGATGTCCTGCCCGCTGCTGATGCCGCCGAGCGTGCCGCCGGCGTTGTTGCCGCGAAAGCCCTCGGGCGTCAACTCGTCGCCGTGCTCGCTGCCGCGCTGTACGACGCAGCCGAAGCCGGCGCCGATCTCGACGCCCTTCACTGCATTGATGCCCATCATCGCGTAGGCGATCTCGGCGTCGAGCTTGTCGGCGAGCGGCGCGCCGAGCCCCGGCGGCACATTCGTCGCCTCGACCCGGATGCGCGCACCGACCGAATCGCCGGCCTTGCGCAGCGCATCCATCGCATCCTCGAGGCGGGGGATGTCGCTCGCGTTGGCGGCGAAGAACGGATTGTTCGGCACGTGCTCCCAGCCCTCGAACGGAATCTCGATCTCGCCGAGCGCCGTCATGCAGCCGCGAAACCCGATGCCGTGGTGTTCCTTCAGCCACTTGCGGGCGACGGCCCCGGCGCCGACCATCGGCGCCGTGAGCCGCGCCGACGCCCGGCCGCCGCCGCGCGGGTCGCGCAGCCCGTATTTGCGCCAGTAGGTGTAGTCGGCGTGGCCGGGGCGGAAGGTGTCGAGCAGGTTGCCGTAGTCCTTGCTGCGCTGGTCGAGATTGCGGATCAAAAGCGCAATCGGCGTGCCGGTCGTCACCCCCTCGAAGACGCCGGAGAGGATCTCGACGGCGTCGGGCTCGTTGCGCTGAGTCACGTGCCGGCTCGTGCCGGGCCGGCGGCGGTCGAGTTCGGCCTGGATGTCGGACTCGGCGAGCGCCATCCCGGGCGGGCAGCCGTCGATCACGCAGCCGATCGCCGGGCCGTGGCTTTCGCCGAAATTGGTGACGCGAAACAGGGTGCCGAAGGTGCTGGACATCGCGCTGGCGGAAGTGAAAACACGGCCCGAGGGCCGTGTTCGGTGCGATCGATTTTAGTCGCCCGTCGCGTTGTCGCCCTCGGGCTGTCGCCTTCAGGCCGATGCCGGCTTGGCCGTGCCGTTCTCGGCCTCGACCGGCCAGTCGCGGATATAGGCCTTCAACATGCGGTTCTCGAAATCCTGCGCGTCGACGACCGCCTTCGCGACGTCATAGAGCGAGATCACGCCCATCAGCATGCCCTCACTCATGACCGGCGTATAGCGCGCGTGCTCGCCGAGCATCAGGCGGCGCACTTCGTCGATCTCGGTGTCGAGCTTGCACGTCACCGGGTTCGGGTCCATCGCCTTGCCGATCGTCGTCGTGCCGAGGCTGCCGCCGTTGGCGACGAGCGCGAGCAGCACCTCGCGAAACGTCAGGATGCCGGCGATCTGGCCGTGACGCATCACGATCAGCGAGCCGATATCGTGCTGTGTCATCGTCTCGACCGCCGAAGCCAAGGATTGTTCCGGCGTCACCGTGAACAGCGTGGCGCCCTTGACTCTGAGAATGTCGCTGACTTTCATGGCCAAGCCTCCGAACGCGATGAAGACGGCTCAACATAGCACACAATGGCGCTGAAAAATACGCTCACACGTCAAGGGAAACCCAAGATGGCAGGCGCTTCGGACCCCGCATTCGACACCCTCGCGCTGCACGCCGGCGCCGCACCCGACCCGGCGACCGGCGCGCGCGCGGTGCCGATCCACCTGACGACCTCGTTCGTCTTCGAGTCGAGCGAGCAGGCGGCGTCGCTCTTCAACCTGGAGCGTTCGGGCTACGTCTACAGCCGCATCTCGAACCCGACGAACGCGGTCTTCGAGGAACGCATCGCGGCGCTCGAAGGCGGCGCCGGAGCGATCGCGACCGCGAGTGGCCAGGCGGCGCTGCACCTCGCGATCGCGACGCTCGCGGGCGCCGGATCGCACATCGTCGCCTCGAGCGTTCTCTATGGCGGCTCTCACAATCTGTTGCACTTCACGCTCCCGCGCTTCGGCATCACGACCACCTTCGTCAGGCCCGGCGACATCGACGCCTGGCGCGCCGCGATCCGGCCCGAGACCAGGCTGCTGTTCGGCGAGACGCTCGGCAACCCGGGGCTGGACGTGCTGGACATCCCGACGGTGAGCGCCATCGCGCACGACGCCGGCCTGCCGCTGCTCGTCGATTCGACCTTCACGACGCCCTGGCTGATGAAGCCCTTCGACCATGGCGCCGACCTCATCTTCCATTCGGCAACCAAATTTCTGTCCGGCCACGGCACGGTGATCGGCGGCGTGCTGGTCGACGGCGGAACCTTCGACTGGGACGCCTCGCCGCGCTTTCCCGAACTGACGCAGCCCTACGACGGCTTTCACGGCATGGTGTTCGCCGAGGAGAGCACGGTCGGCGCGTTCCTGCTGCGCGCGCGGCGCGAGGGGCTGCGCGACTTCGGCGCCTGCATGAGCCCGCACACCGCCTGGCTGATCCTGCAGGGCATCGAGACGCTGCCGCTGCGCATGGCGCGCCACATCGAGAATACGCGCAAGGTCGTCGCCTTCCTCGCCGCGCATCCGATGGTCGCGAGCGTCGGCTACCCCGAACTCGAAAGCCACCCCGACCACGCGCTCGCGAAGCGGCTGCTGCCGCGCGGCTGCGGCTCGGTCTTCGCCTTCGACCTGAAGGGCGACCGCGAACAGGGCAAGGCGTTCATCGATGCGCTGCAGATCTTCTCGCACCTCGCCAACGTCGGCGACTGCCGCTCGCTCGTCATCCACCCGGCATCGACGACGCACTACCGGATGGACGACGCCGCGCTCGCGCAGGCCGGCATCACGAGCGGGACGATCCGGCTGTCGATCGGCCTCGAGGACGCCGACGACCTGATCGACGACCTGAAGCGGGCCCTGAAGGCCGCCGAGAAGGCGGCCGGCAAGCCCGCCGCGGCGATTGCATCGAAAGCGAGCGCCTGATGGACCTCGTCGTCAACGCAAGGCGCGCCTACGCCTACACCGGCGGCAAGGTCTTCGACGACGCCCTGCCCTGCATCGTCTTCATCCACGGCGCGCTGCACGACCACAGCGTCTGGAACCTGGTCGCGCGCTGGTTCGCGCACCATGGTCACGCCGTGCTGGCGGTCGACCAGCCGGCGCACGGCAGGAGCGAGGGCCCGCCGCTCGCCAGCGTCGAGGCCCTCGCCGACTGGACGCTCGCGCTGCTCGATGCCGCCGGCGTGCGCGAGGCGGCCTTCGTCGGCCACAGCATGGGCTCGCTCGTCGCGCTCGAAGCGGCGGCGCGTGCGCCCGAGCGCGCCACAAGGCTCGTGATGGTCGGCACCGCTTACCCGATGAAGGTATCGGACGCGCTGCTTGCAACGGCGCGCGATCATCCGCTGCGCGCGATCGACATGGTGAACGCGTTCTCGCACTCGACCTTCGCGCCCAAGCCGTCGTTTCCCGGCCCCGGCATGTGGCTGCACGGATCGAACCGCGCGCTGATGCGGCGCATCCAGGCCGGCGCGAATCGCGGCGGCTGGCAGGGCAACCTGTTCGAGCACGACTTTCGCCTCTGCGACGCGTACGCCGGCGGTCTCGACGCCGCGGCCCGCGTGCGCTGCCCGGCCACGCTCGTGCTCGGCGCGCGCGACCAGATGACGCCGCCGCGCGCGACGCGCGAGATCGCCGCCGCGCTGAAGGCGCGCAGCGCAATGCTGCCGGCCGGGCACGCGCTGATGACCGAGGCGCCGAACGCGATGCTCGATGCGCTGCGCGACGCGCTGCGTTGAGAGCACCCCCAAGGGCCGGGCCTTGCCCGTCCCGGCCCCCCGCGGGGGCGCAAGAAAACTTGGGG
>JACSRM010000430.1 GCA_014879745.1 Burkholderiaceae bacterium
CCAAGGGCCGGGCCTTGCCCGTCCCGGCCCCCCGCGGGGGCGCAAGAAAACTTGGGGCGGCCCGGCGTTCTCTTGAGAGCCAGTTCGCCGCGGCAACTCCCGTTGCCGAAAGGTCGATGCGCCTTCACCCCGAATCCTTGCTCTCGAGCGTGCCCCGACATGCGATGAGCCAGGTCAGGCCTCGCTGTTCTTGTCTTGGGGCTTCGGATTCTGAAGCTGCTCCCAAGTGTTCCACTCTTCGACGATCTTGCCGTCCACGATCCGCGCGATGTTGATGCCGATGAGCGTCACCGGCTCCCCGGTTGCGCGCACCTTGACATGCGCCGTCATGCGTGTGGCGACCTTGTCACCATCGACCAACTGGTCGTCGACCTGGAATGAGTCTCTTGCATAGACGAAGAGGTTGTGGAAATGCAAGATGCTCTGGCGAAACCCGTCCAAGTCGCGGTCACCCGCGGACGCGTGCCCCACATAGTCGCGGGCGATGACTTCGTCCAGGGCCGAGAGATCGCCAGCGGCGTAGATGTCGACCAATCGACGAAATACCGCCTTCTTGGCATGCGAAGCCTCGTTCCCAACTGCGTCGTGCATGGTCCACTCCTTGTTTGTCGCGCGAACACATCGTAGCCGCCTTGGTTCTCCTGGGACGGTGGAGTTTCACGGGTGCCCGTGTACGGTCTCGCTGGAATTGGACCGTGCGGGGATTGCGCGGGGGGGCAGGCAACGCGACCGCCCGGCTGACTCAGCGCGCCTTCGTGGGACGCTGCCAGTTCTCTATCGTCGCCTGGCGCGCACGCGCGACGGTGAGCTTGCCGGCGGGAGCGTCATCGGTGATCGTCGAGCCGCCGGCTATCGTCGCGCCGGCGCCGATCGCAACCGGCGCAACGAGGACGCAGTTCGATCCGATGTGGGCCTCGGCGCCAATCGTCGTGCGGTGCTTGTTCGCGCCGTCGTAGTTGGCGGTGATGCTGCCGGCGCCGAAATTGACGCGCTCGCCGACGTCGGCGTCGCCGAGATAGGCGAGGTGGTTCGCCTTCGCGCCGCGCGCGAGCGTCGAATTCTTTACCTCGACGAAATTGCCGATGTGCACCTCGTCGCCGAGTGCGGCCCCTGGCCGCAGCCGGGCAAAGGGCCCGACGATCGCGCCGGCGCCTATGGTCGAGCTTTCGATGTAGGTCAACGGAAGGATCACGCTGCCGGCCGCAATGCTTGCGTCGCGTATCACGCAATGCGCGCCGATGCGAACGCCGTCGCCGAGCTCGACGCGGCCCTCGAAGATGCAGCCGGCGTCGATCTCGACGTCCATGCCGCACTGCATCGTACCGCGCAGATCGAAGCGCGCCGGGTCAGCGAGCCGCACGCCAGCTTCCATCAGCGCGTCGGCCTGCGCGCGCTGATAGCGCCGCTCGAGTTCGGCCAGCTGCAGCGGGCTGTTGACGCCGAGCACCTCGGCCTCGTGGCGCGGCTTCGCGGTGACAACCGGCACGCGGTCGGCGACGGCCATCGCGACGACGTCGGTCAGGTAGTACTCGCGCTGCGCATTGTCGTTGGTGAGATTCGCGAGCCAGCGCTTCAGATGCGCGGTCGGCGCCGCCATGATGCCGGTATAGACCTCGCGGATCGCGCGCTGCGCGGGCGTCGCGTCCTTCTCCTCGACGATGCCGTGCACGCGGCCTCCGACATCGGCGCCGCGCCCCGCCGGATCGCCGCGCAGCACGCGGCCGTAGCCGGTCGGGTCGGGCAGATCGATCGTCAGCAGCGCCAGATTCGCACCGCCGGCCGCTTCGAGCAGCGCCTGCGCGGTCGCCGCCTCGATCAACGGCACGTCGCCGTTGAGGATCAGCGTCATGCCCTCGGCGTGCAGCTGCGGCACCGCCTGCAGCACCGCATGCCCGGTGCCGAGCTGCGGCTCCTGGCGCACGAAGACGAGGTCCTGCGCATCGACGGACGCTTCGACGCGCTCGGCGCCGTGCCCGGTGATGGCGACAATGCGGTCGGCCCCGAGCCGTGCGGCGGTATCGAGAACATGCTGCAATAGGCTGCGCCCGGCGAGCCGGTGCAGCACCTTCGGGAGCGCGGATTTCATGCGCGTGCCCTTGCCCGCCGCCATGATCACGATATCGAGAGCCATGCGATTGCTTCCGTTCGTCGCCAGAGCCCGGATTATCTGCGCGCTCGCAGTGTGCATCGTGCTGCTCAGCGGCTGCAGTGTGCTGCGCATCACGTACCCGCAGGCGCCGACGCTCGCCTACTGGATGATCGACAACTATGTCGATTTCACGAGCGCGCAGACGACGCGCGCACGCGAGAGCATCGGCCAGGTCTACGCCTGGCATCGCAGCACGCAGCTGCCGATCTACGCCGCACTGCTGCAGCGTGCCCGCACCGAGGTCGCATCCAGCGTCACCCCGGCCCAGCTCTGCCGCTGGGTCGACGAGATCCAGGCGCAGATGAACGCGAGCTTCGACTACGCGCTGCCGGCGGTCGCCGAGATCGCGCTCACGCTCGACGCCAAGCAGCTCGAGCACATGCAGGCGCGCTTCGACAAGACGAATGCCGACTTTCGCGACGACTTCATGCAGCCCGACCCGAAGGATCGCCTGCAGGCGGCCGTCAAGCGCAGCGTCGAGCGGCTCGAGACGTTCTACGACCGCATCGACGACAGGCAGCGCGACGAGGTCGTGCGAGCGGTCGCAGCCTCGCCGTTCGAGCCCGAACGCTGGCTGGCCGACCGCATCGCGCGCCAGCAGATCGTGCTGCAGACGCTGCGCCGCCTGCAGCGCGAACGCGCGAGCCCCGCGCAAGCGCAGGCTGCGCTGCGGATGCTCGCCGACCAGGTGCAGCATTCGCCGAACCCCGCGATGCGGGAAGCGCAGGAGCGGCTGAAGCGCTACGGCTGCCAATTCGCCGCCCGCTTCCACAACGGGACGACACCGAAGCAGCGCAAGTTCGCCGCCGAACGACTTGCCGGCTGGGAAGAGGATGTGCGCGCGCTCGCCGCGGAGCCGAAAACCCCTTCCGGTCCGCCGCCGACCTGATCGGCGCGCGGGCGGTTCACAGCCGCCGCGCGCTACTCCCGCAACTGCCAGCGCACCGGCGCGTGCTTCGGCGCGGCCGGCGCGCAGGTGTCGTCCTCGTCGTCGTCGAATGCCTTGTCGCCGCCGCGATCGGGGATGCCGGTCGTCGCGAGCGTCGTGAACGGGTAGAGCCTGCGGTCGAGCAGGTGCGACGGCACGACGTTGCCGAGCGCGGTGAACATGTTGTCCAGGCGCCCCGGGTGTTCGCGCTCCCACTCGCGCAGCATGCGCTTCATCTGCACCCGCTGCAGGTTGTCCTGGCTGCCGCACAGCGAGCAGGGGATGATCGGGAACTCGCGCCGCGCGGCCCAGCGTTCGAGATCGGCCTCGGCGACGTAAGCGAGCGGGCGTATCACGATGTGACGGCCGTCGTCGCTGACGAGCTTGGGCGGCATCGCCTTCAGCCGGCTGTTGAAGAACATGTTCATGAAGAAGGTCTGCAGCATGTCGTCGCGGTGGTGGCCGAGCGCGATCTTCGTCGCGCCGAGTTCGTCGGCGACGCGGTAGAGGATGCCGCGGCGCAGCCGCGAGCACAGGCTGCACATCGTCTTGCCCTCGGGGATCAGGCGCTTGACGATCGAGTAGGTGTCCTGGTTCTCGATGTGAAACGGCACCCCGCGGCTCGCCAGATAGCCGGGCAGCACCTCGGCCGGAAAGCCGGGCTGCTTCTGGTCGAGGTTGACGGCGACGAGTTCGAACGCGACCGGCGCGCGCGCCTGCAGCGACAGCAGGATGTCGAGCAGCGCATAGCTGTCTTTGCCGCCCGAGACGCAGACCATCACCTTGTCGCCTGGCTCGATCATCGCGAAGTCGGCGATCGCCTGGCCGACCTGACGGTGCAGCCTCTTCGCGAGCTTGGCCGCCTCGACGCTCGGCTTGGCGGCCCTTTGCTGGACGGGCGCGGGCGCGCCCTGTTCGGTCGTGATCACGGTGAGTCTTCCTTGATGCCGAAGACCTCGACGCCGACCGCCGCGCAGTCGGGGTAGACATCGGGCTTTTCGGTCGAGACGCGCGCCGCGCGCACGCGCGGATGCTCGAGCATCAGCGCGAGCACCTCGTCGCACAGCGTCTCCTGCAGATGGATGTGGCCCTTGCTGATGCGCAGCGCGATCGTGCGGCGGATGAAGTCGTAGTCGACGACCTCGTCGAGCTCGTCGTCCTTCGGCGTCGACAGCGCGAGCGGTACGTACAGATCGACGTTGATCAGCACGCGTTGCTCGCCGCGCTTCTCGAAATCGTGCACGCCGATATTGATCCAGATCTCGTAGTCGCGCAGAAAGAGGCGGCGGCAGTCCGAGAGGCGCGGGTCGGCAAGCAGGCTTTGCATGGCGTCATTGTCCGCCGGCTTGGCGCTGGGCGAGGAACAGCACGTCGCGCGGCTGCGGCTGCAGGTGCTGGCCGCCGTCGACGAGCAAGGTCGTTCCGGTCACGGCGGGCGATTCGATCAGGAAGCGCACCGCGCGCGCCACGTCGTGCGGCTCGGACGATCGCGCGAGCGGCGTGAGCGCGCGTGCGCGCTCGAACTCGGCTGCAGTCATCGGCCCCGACGCGAGCGTCACGCCGGGCGCGACGCCGCACACCCGGAGCCGCGGCGCGAGCGCCTGCGCGAGGAGCGTCGTCGCCGCCTCGAGCGCCGCCTTCGACAGCGTGTACGAGAAATAGTCCGGGTTCGGGTTCCACAACTTCTGGTCGAGCAGGTTGACGGCACAGCCGCTCGCGTCGCGCTCGGCAAGGTGGGCGTGCAGCGCACGCGCGAGGACGATCGGCGCGCCGGTGTTGGCGCGCAGATGCGCCTCGAGCGCCGCGTAGCTGAAGCCCGCCGCGTCGTCGTAGACGAAGCGCGACGCGTTGTTGACGAGCGCATCGAGCCTGCCGCAGGCGGCGGCGACGCGCGGTACGAGGGTGCGGCACTCTTCCTCGTCGGCGAGATCGGCGTCGAACGCGAAGGCCTGCGCGCCGAGCGCCTGCGCATAGGCGACCGTCGCCCGCGCGGCGGCGGCCGACGCGCGGTAGTGGACGGCGACGTCGAAGCCGTGGCGAGCAAGCTCGAGCGCGATCTCGCGCCCGATGCGCTGCGCCGCGCCGGTGACGAGCGCGACCGGGCGGACGGATGACGACGGCGGGGCGGCGGACACGATTCCTACAATGCCGCGATGGGCGAGGCAGCAGCGAACGGCAAGGCGTCGAGTGTATCGGCGCCGCCTGCGGACGACGCACCGCGCGAACGCATCGCGCGCGAGATCGCCGGTGCCGGCGGTTGGATCGGCTTCGACCGCTTCATGGCGCTCGCGCTGTACGAGCCGGGCCTGGGCTACTACGCGCGCAGCGACCGCCAGTTCGGCTTGATGCCCGATTCGGGCAGCGACTTCGTCACCGCGCCCGAGCTTTCACCGCTCTTCGGCCGCGCGCTCGCGGTGCAGGTCGCGCAGGCGCTGCAGGCAAGCGGCACCGACACGGTCTACGAGTTCGGCGCCGG
>JACSRM010000368.1 GCA_014879745.1 Burkholderiaceae bacterium
GCGAAGAAGCTGGGCATCGCGACCGTCGCCGTCTACTCGGAGGCCGATCGCGACGCGCGCCACGTCGATCTGGCCGACGAGGCGGTGCTGCTCGGGCCGCCGCCGTCGCGCGAGTCGTATCTGCTCGCCGACAAGATCATCGCCGCCTGCAAGCAGACCGGCGCGCAGGCGGTGCACCCCGGCTACGGCTTCCTCAGCGAGAACGAGGCCTTCGCGCGCCGCGTCGAGGAGGAGGGCATCGTCTTCATCGGCCCCAAGCATGCGTCGATCGCGGCGATGGGCGACAAGATCGCGTCCAAGAAGCTCGCGCTGGCGGCGAAGGTGAATACGATTCCGGGCTGGAACGAGGCGATCGACAGCGCCGAGCATGCGGTGGAGATTGCCAAGGGCATCGGCTATCCGGTGATGATCAAGGCGAGCGCCGGCGGCGGCGGCAAGGGGCTGCGCGTCGCGTTCGACGACAAGGAGGCGTTCGAGGGCTTCAGCTCGTGCCGCAACGAAGCCAAAGCGAGCTTCGGCGACGACCGCGTCTTCATCGAGAAGTACGTCGAGGAGCCGCGCCACATCGAGATCCAGGTGCTCGGCGACGCGCACGGCAATATCGTCTACCTGAACGAGCGCGAGTGCTCGATCCAGCGCCGCCACCAGAAGGTGATCGAGGAGGCGCCGTCGCCCTTCATCAGCGCGGCGACGAGGAAGGCGATGGGCGAGCAGGCCGTTGCGCTCGCGCGCGCGGTGAACTACCAGAGCGCGGGCACCGTCGAGTTCGTCGTCGGCCGCGACCAGAGCTTCTATTTCCTCGAGATGAATACCCGGCTGCAGGTCGAGCATCCGGTGACGGAGTGCATCACCGGCATCGATCTCGTCGAGCAGATGCTGCGCGTTGCGGCCGGCGAGAAGCTCGCGTTCACGCAGGCCGATATCGGGCTGCGCGGCTGGGCGATGGAGTGCCGGATCAACGCCGAGAACCCGTTTCGCGGCTTCCTGCCGTCCACCGGCCGCCTCGTGCGCTACGAGCCGCCGGCGCAGACGATGCAGGCGGCGATGCCGATTCCCGCCGAGGGCGGCGTCCGGGTCGACACCGGCGTCTACGAAGGCGGCGAGATTCCGATGTACTACGACTCGATGATCGCCAAGCTGATCGTCCACGGTCGAGACCGCGCTGACGCGATCGCGCGGATGCGCGAGGCGCTCAACGGCTTCGTGATACGCGGCGTCGCGAGCAATATCCCGTTCCAGGCGGCGCTGCTCGAGCATCCGAAGTTCGTCGCCGGCGATTTCGACACCGGCTTCATCGCCGAGCACTATGCGCAGGGCTTTCGCGCCGAGGATGTGCCGCACGAGGATCCGGACTTTCTCGTCGCGCTCGTCGGCGCCATCTACCGCCGCTACCGCGAGCGGGCGATCGGCATCAGCGGCCAGCTCGCCGGGCATCATGTCGTGATCGGCAGCGACTTCGTCGTCGTCGTGCGCGGCGACGGCGGCGCGCACCGCTACGTGCCGGTGACGCTGACCGTTGCCGATGGCGCGGTGACGGTCCGCGTCGCCGAGCGCGCCTACCGCATCGCCTTCGACTGGCATTTCGGCAGCATTCGCGTCTCCGGCGAATGCAACGGGCGCGCCTTCACGGCGCAGGTCGAGCGCCAGGGGCTGTGGTATCACGTCGTCCACAACGGCCGCGGCATCGAGGCGCAGGTGATGCGCGCGCGTGCCGCCGAGTTGCTGCGCGTGATGCCGTTCAAGGCGCCGGCCGATACGAGCAAGCTGCTGCTGTCGCCGATGCCGGGGTTGCTGGCCGAGATCTCGGTCCAGCCCGGGCAGAAGGTGCAGGTCGGCGAACGCCTTGCGGTGATCGAGGCGATGAAGATGGAAAACATCCTCACCGCGACGCAGGAGGGGACGGTCGCCGAACTGCTCGCCACCAAGGGCGAGAGCCTCGCCGTCGATCAACCGATCATGAGCTTCGCATGATGCCCGCCGCCGACCCCAAGCCGTTTCGCATCCTCGGCCTGCAGCAGATCGCGATCGGCGGGCCCGACAAGGAGCGCCTGAAGGCGCTGTGGGTCGACATGCTCGGCCTGACGGTGAAGGCCAACTATGTCAGCGAGCGCGAGAACGTCGACGAGGATATCTGCGCGCTCGGTACCGGGCCGGCCGCGATCGAGGTCGACCTGATGCAGCCGCTCGACCCCGACAAGCGCCCGGCGGTGCATGCGACGCCGCTCAACCACGTCGGGCTCTGGGTCGACGACCTGCAGGCGGCGATGCAGTGGATGAGCGCCCACGGCGTGCGCTTCGCCCCCGGCGGCATCAGGAAGGGCGCGGCGGGCCACGATATCTGCTTCATCCACCCGAAGGCGAGCGACGAGTTTCCGCTCGGCGGCGAG
The DNA here is from genome assembly GCA_014879745.1 of Burkholderiaceae bacterium. Taxonomy (GTDB): domain Bacteria; phylum Pseudomonadota; class Gammaproteobacteria; order Burkholderiales; family Burkholderiaceae_C; genus CAIKUF01. The sequence continues at coordinate 2,388 of JACSRM010000368.1, forward strand.
GGCGTGCTGATCGAGTTGGTCCAGGCGCCGGCCGAGGTGATCGCGGCGCTCGGCTGAAGCGGCCGGGCATGGCGCCCGCGGCCACGTTGCCCCCGCCTGTTGCGCGGCGGACGCGGTCTTGACCGCAGGCGCGAAAGGGCACGGCGCAATCCGGGACAATACCGGGTTGGAGAAACCGCTGCCATGACCGCAAGAACGCTGTACGACAAGCTGTGGGACGAGCACGTCGTCCATACCGACGAGGACGGCTCGGCCGTGCTCTATATCGACCGCCACCTGGTGCACGAGGTGACGAGCCCGCAGGCTTTCGAGGGGCTGCGGCTGGCCGGGCGCAAGCCGTGGCGCGTGAATTCGATCGTCGCCACCGCCGACCACAATACGCCAACCACCGGCTGGGAGCGTGGCTACGACGGCATCACCGACCCGATCTCGCGCCTGCAGGTGACGACGCTCGACGAGAACATCAACGCGGTCGGCGCGGCGGCGTACTTTCCGTTCCTCGACAAGCGTCAGGGCATCGTGCACGTGATCGGGCCCGAGCAGGGCGCGACGCTGCCGGGGATGACGGTCGTCTGCGGCGATTCGCACACCTCGACGCACGGCGCGTTCGGCGCGCTCGCGCATGGCATCGGCACGAGCGAGGTCGAGCACGTGCTCGCGACGCAGACGTTGATCGCGAAGAAGGCGAAGAATATGCGGGTCCAGGTCGACGGCACGCTTGCGCGCGGTTGCACCGCGAAGGACATCGCGCTCGCCGTCATCGGCCGCATCGGCACCGCGGGCGGCACCGGCCATACGATCGAGTTCGCAGGCAGCGCGATCCGGGCCCTCGGCATGGAAGGGCGCATGACGCTTTGCAATATGGCGATCGAGGCCGGCGCGCGCGCCGGGCTCGTCGCGGTCGACGAGACGACGATCGCCTACGTCAAGGGCCGGCCGATGGCGCCCAAGGGCGTCGAGTGGGACCAGGCCGTCGCCTACTGGCGCACGCTGCAATCGGATCCGGACGCGGCGTGGGACAAGGTCGTCGTGCTCGATGCCGCGCAACTCGTTCCGCACGTCACCTGGGGTACCTCGCCCGAGATGGTGGTCTCGATCGAGGACCGCGTGCCCGATCCGGACAAGGAGAAGGACGCCGGCCGGCGCGGTGCGATCGAACGCGCGCTCGCCTATATGGGGCTCGAGCCGAACAAGGCGATTGCCGATATCCGCATCGACAAGGTCTTTATCGGCTCGTGCACCAACAGCCGCATCGACGACCTGCGCGATGCGGCCGCCGTCGTGCGCCGGATCGGCGGCAAGGTCGCACCCAACGTCAGGCTCGCGATGGTCGTTCCCGGCTCCGGCCTCGTGAAGGCGCAGGCCGAGCGCGAAGGGCTGGATGCGATCTTCAGGGGCGCGGGCTTCGAATGGCGCGAACCGGGCTGCTCGATGTGCCTGGCGATGAACGCCGACCGGCTCGAACCCGGCGAGCGCTGCGCCTCCACCAGCAACCGCAATTTCGAGGGCCGCCAGGGTGCGGGCGGCCGCACTCATCTGGTCAGCCCGGCAATGGCGGCGGCGGCGGCGATGCACGGCCACTTCGTCGATGTGCGCCGGCTGGTGTGAGGAGCAGATGATGAGAACCATCCTTTCGCTGACGATGCTTGCGGTGAGCCTGTGGCTGGTCGGTTGCAATACCGTCAACGGCATGGGCAAGGACATCAAGGCGGCCGGCCAGTCGATCGAAGACGCGAGCAAGAAGAAGTAGGGCCGCACGATGCAAGCTTTCCGCACTCACAAGGGTCTGGTCGCGCCGCTGGACCGCGACAATGTCGATACCGACGCGATCATCCCGAAGCAGTTCCTGAAGTCGATCCTGCGCAGCGGCTTCGGCCCCAACCTGTTCGATGCCTGGCGCTATCTCGACCCGGGCGAGCCGGGGCAGGATCCGGCGTCGCGCAAACCGAACCCGGACTTCGTGCTGAACCAGCCGCGCTACCAGGGCGCGTCGATCCTGCTCGCGCGCAGCAACTTCGGCTGCGGCTCGTCGCGCGAGCACGCGCCGTGGGCGCTCGAGCAATACGGCTTTCGCGCCATCATCGCGTCGAGCTATGCCGACATCTTCTACAACAACTGCTTCAAGAACGGCCTGCTGCCGATCGTCGTGCCCGAGCGCGAGCTGTCGCGCCTGTTCGACGACGTCGCCGCGTTCGCCGGCTATGCGCTGACGGTCGATCTGGAGCGCGAGGTGATCGTCAGGCCCGACGCCAGCGAACTGCGCTTCGAGATCGAGCCGTTCAGGAAGCACTATCTGCTGCGCGGCCTCGACGACATCGGACTCACGCTGCGCCACGCCGACAAGATCCGGGCCTTCGAAGCCGAGCGCCTGCTGCGCATGCCGTGGCTCGCGACGACGCTGTAGCACCCATTCATCCCCTTCGAGATCGGCCGTTCGCTGGCCGCTGAACGTGAAAGTCGATTCCTGATGAAGATTGCGATCCTGCCGGGAGACGGCATCGGCCCCGAGATCGTCGGCGAAGCACGCAAGGTGCTCGCCGTACTCGACCTGCGTTTCGAGATCGAGCAGGCGGCGGTCGGCGGCGCGGCCTACGAGGCGAGCGGCCATCCGCTGCCGGAGGCGACGCTCGCCCTCGCAAGATCGGCCGATGCGGTGCTGTTCGGCGCCGTCGGCGACTGGAAGTACGACAAGCTCGAGCGCGCGCTGCGCCCCGAGCAGGCAATCCTCGGGCTGCGCAGGCACCTGCAGCTCTTCGCCAACTTCCGGCCCGCGATCTGCTACGAGCAGCTCACCGCGGCGTCGAGCCTGAAGCCCGAACTCGTCGCCGGGCTCGACATCATGATCATCCGCGAGCTGACGGGTGACATCTATTTCGGCCAGCCGCGTGGCCGACGGGCTTCGCCCGACGGCGCGTTCGAAGGCGCCGACGAGGCCTTCGACACGATGCGCTATGCGCGCCCCGAGATCGAACGCATCGCGCACGTCGCGTTCCAGGCTGCGCGCAAACGCAGCAAGCGCGTGACGAGCGTCGACAAGGCCAACGTCCTCGAGACCTTCCAGTTCTGGAAGGACGTCGTGACCGACGTTCACGCGCAGTACCCCGACGTCGCGCTCGACCACATGTATGTCGACAACGCGGCGATGCAGCTCGTGAAG
>JACSRM010000431.1 GCA_014879745.1 Burkholderiaceae bacterium
ATCCCGCAGAGCGTGCTGCTGCAGGCGGATGTGGTGATCGAATGAGCGCGAAAGAGGGGCCCCGCGCAGTGGGGATCGCAGCGCGAATTCGATCAGATCGCCGACGATGCGACGGTTCGAGTCGCGCGGACCTTGCGGAGGCGATCGAATGAGCGCGAAAGAGAGGCCCCGCGCAGCGGGGATCGCAGCCCGAATTCGATCGGATCGCCGACGACGCGACGGTTCGATCTGCGCGATCGCTGCGGAGGCGATCGAGAATGAGCGCGAAAGAGGGGCCCCGCGAAGCGGGGATCGCAGCCCGAATTCGATCGGATCGACGAGCGCGCCTTGCGTCGATACGCGTCGTTCCTGCAAAGACGATCGAATGAAGCGCCCGGGCCTTCGTTCAGGCGAGCAGGCGCACCGGCGGGGTCAAGGCCAGCCGTTTGGCCTTGCCGGCAAAGCCCTTGCCGTCGAAGGTGACGAAGGCCTCGCAGGCGCGGCTGCCGGCGTGGTGCAGCGCGTCGGCGAAGTCCAGGCCGCGCTTCAGGTTGCCGACGGCGGATGCGACACCGTCGCGGTCCTCGACCGTCACATGCTCGAGCGACAGCAGATGCTCGAAGACGCGGCTGACATCCGCCGCCGGGTGGCCGTAGACGCCGCGCAGCACCCATTCGAGTTCGAGCACCACGGTCTTGGCGACGAACAGCGGCGCGCCGCGTTCGACCAGCGTGCGCGCGGCTTCCTCCTGCGCGCTCGCCGCCCCGCCTTCGCGCACGTAGTAGCGCACGAGGACGTTCATGTCCAGGCCGAGCATCAGCGCGGGCCCTTGGCGGCCCGCGCGCGCGGCCGCAGCAGGCTGGCGGCGTCGAATTCGGCCGGCAGCCGCTTGCCGCGCGCGTCGAGCATGCCGAAGCCCGAGACCACGCTCTGCGGCGCCTGGTGCACGACCCGCAACTCGACCTTGCCACCCTCGTGTGCAAAGGCCACTCGGCTGCCCTGGCGAATGCCGAGCGCGCGCCGGATCTCCTTCGGGATGGTGACCTGGCCCTTGCTGGTGATGGTGGAGGATTCCATGGTCCAGCCTCCAAGGTACTACAAGGTAATGATCCTGCCATTGACCGCCGCGGCTGCCGCCGGCGCGGCCGAGGTCATCGAATGAAGCGCCGCCACGTTCTGCCGGCCCTTGCCGCCGTCGCGCTGCCGGTGGGGCCGCTGCTTGCGCAGCAGCGCCGGCCGCGCATCGGCATGCTTTCCACGATCGCGCCGAACCCCCAGGACCCGCTGGTACGGGCCCTGGTGGACGGGCTGCGCGAGCACGGCCTGATCGACGGGCAGACGGCCAGCTTCGAAATCCGCTGGGCCAGTGGTCGGGTCGACGCACTGCCTGCACTGGCCGCCGAGCTCGCCGCGCTGCCGGTGGACGTGATCGTCACCGGCAACAACTTCGTCACCGCCGCGGCGAAGTCGGCGACCTCGACGATCCCGATCGTCATGGTCCTCGGCGCCGATCCGGTGCGCAACGGTTTCATCGACAGCTTCGCTCGCCCCGGTCGCAACATCACCGGGCTGACCAACGAGCCCGGCCAGCAGATCCACGGCAAGATGCTCGAGCTGCTGAAGGAAGCCGCGCCGCAGACCGAGCGCGTGGCCGTGCTGGTGCAGGCGAGCGTCGGCTACGACCGTGCGCAGTTGACCGACGCCGCGCAGCAGCTTCGGCTGCGCCTGCTGTGGGTTCCCGAGGTGCGGCAGGCGTCGGACCTCGACGCCGCCTTCGACGCGATGCGCCGCGACGGCGCGCAGGCCTACCTCTGCGTCGGCGGCTCGATCATCTACGCGGCGCGCGCGCAGGTCGCCGCGCTCGCGCTGCAGCACCGGCTGCCGGGCATTCACTTCTCGGCCGACTACGTGCGCGCCGGCGGACTGCTGAGCTACGGCACCGACCTCGTCGCGCAGTGGCGGCGTGCCGGCTGGTATGTGGCACGCATCGTCGCCGGCGCGCGCCCGGCCGAGCTGCCGGTGGAGCAGCCGGCGCGCTTCGAGACCGCGATCAACCTGCGCACCGCGGGCACGCTCGGCCTGAAGCTGCCGCAGACGCTGCTGTTGCGGGCGGACCTGGTGATCGAGTGAGGCCTGCGTGCCGCCCCGGCCCGTCGTAAGATCGGCGTCTTACGCAACGAAGGCCTCGACCATGACCGCCACTACCACCCTGTCTAGCAAGGGCCAGATCATCATCCCGAAGGCTCTGCGCGCGGCGCGCCGCTGGGGACCGGGGACGCAGTTGGAGGTGCATGACACGCCCGATGGCGTGCTGCTGCGGCCGCTGCAGCCGGCGCCGAAGACGGCGCTGGGCGAGGGACTGGCGGCAATCCGCCGGCGCGTGGGCCATCGCGGACCGGCGGTCAGCCTGGCGCAGATGGACGCCGCGGTCATCGAAGAGGCCGCGCGCCGCGCTGCCGCGCCAGCCGGCGCGAAGCCGGCCGCACGCAAGCGCGAGCGCTGATGACGGCACTCGACACCAACGTGGTGGTGCGTTTGATCGTCGGCGACGATGCGAAGCAGGCGCGCGCCGCCGAGCGGCTGGTGGCGTCCGAGCCGTGCACCGTGGCCGCCTCGGTGCTGATGGAGTGCGAGTGGGTGCTGCGCGGCATCTACCGGCTCGACGCGGCGCTGATCGCCGCCACCTTTCGCGACCTGCTGAACCTGCAGCATGTCGACGCGCTCGACCCGCTGCTCACCGACCAGGCATTGCGCGCCTACGAGGCGGGCCTGGACTTCGCCGACGCCTTGCATGCGGCGCAGCGCCGCGACGGCGAGCGCATCGCCACCTTCGACCGCCGGCTCGCGCGGCGCGCACCGCGTGCCGGCGTGACCGGCGTCGATCTGCTCGCGAGCTGATGCGCCGGCGCGCCGGCGTGGTGCTCGAATGAAACGCCGCAGTGTCCTGCTATCGAGCCTGGCCCTGGCCGGGCTGCACCCCGCACGCGCGCAGCCGCTGGACAAGCCCCGGCGCATCGCCTTCCTGATGGCCGGCAGCACGCCGCGGCCAGGGCAGTTTTCCACCGTCGACGCGGTCAGCAGCGGCCTGCGCGAACGCGGCTACAGTGCGCTGCAGCCGCACGCGTGGTACGCCGACGGCCGCATCGAGGCGCTGCCGGCGCTGGCGCAGCAGGCGCTGGCATGGCAGCCGGAGGTGCTCGTCACCAACCTGACGCCGGCCGCGCGCGCGGCGCAGCAGGCCACGCGCAGCGTGCCGATCGTCATGGCCGGCAGCGGCGACCCGGTGGCCACCGGCCTGGTGCAGAGCCTGGCGCGGCCGGGCGGCAACGTCACCGGCGTGGCCGCGCTCGGCCCGGAGCTGGCGGCGAAGAGCGTGGAGCTGTTGCACGAGCTGCGGCCGGGGCTGCAGCGGCTGGGCGTGCTGGCGAATGCCGCCGACAGCTTCACGCCGCCCTTGCTGCAGGCGCTGACGCAGGCCGCCACGCTGCTGCAGCTGCAGCTGGCCGTCGAGCACGTGCGCGAGCCGAGCCAGTACGCGGCCGCCTTTGCACGCTGGCGCAGCGAGCAGGTCGAGGCGGTGTTCGTGCAGCCGAGCCTGCCGGGCCGTGCGGCGGCCGAGCTGGCACTGCGTCACGGCCTGCCCAGCGGCTCCTTCGTGCGCGGCTTCGTCGAGCAAGGGGGCTTGCTGGCCTACGCCAACGACCTGGCCGAGATCGCACGGCTGGCCGTCGACTATGTCGACCGCATCCTGCGCGGCGCGACGCCGGCCGCGCTGCCGGTGCAGCAGAACACGCGCTTCGACCTGATGTTCAACCTGCGCACCTCGCGGGCGCTGGGGCTGCAGCTTCCGGGCACGCTGCTGCAGCGCGCCACCGAGGTCATCGAATGAGGCGGCGCCCCACGCTCGCCACCGGCAGCGAGGCTGGGCCGAAGGCACGAACCTTTTCATCGAGCGGCGCTCCGCTGATGGCGAGGCGGCGCGCCCGCCGGGGCTGGCGCACGCGCTGTTGGCGCAGCGCTGCGACGCGCCGCTGACGGGGGGCTGTCGGCCACGCGCGCGGCACGCGAGGCGACGGCCAGCGTGCCGATCGTCTTCTACGGCAACTTCGATCCGGCGCTCAACGGCCTGGTGACCAGCATGGCGCGGCCCGGCGACAACGTGGCGGCTTGCTCATCGGCGTCGACGGCACGCTGGCGCCGAAGAAGATGGAGTTGCCGCGCGAGGCCGTGCCGCGCGCCACGCGCATCGCCTTCCTGTCGCCCGACGACCCGGCGACGCACGTGCAGATCGCCGAGGCGCGCCGCGCGGCAGTGGCGCCGGCGGTGCCGGACGCGTCCCCAGGGCCAACTTGTTCGCGGCCCGACGCTTGGCGCCCCCGCGCGGGGATCGACGACGACGCGCCGCCAGTGGCGGCGTGGCGGCCTGCCACTTCGTTCGCTTGCGTCGCGCCGACGCGCCTCAGCACCCGCGCGCGGCCGAATCGATGTAGGCTGTCGCACGCGCGGCCGAGCGCCGCGTGTGTGGAGGGGCTCGGATGCGTAGACGCACGCTCTTCGGTGCCGGGCTCGCGCTCGCGGCCGGCCGTGGCATCGCGCTCGCGCAGCCGGCGGCGGCGCGCAAGCCGCGCATCGGCTGGATCGCCATCAGCACCGACGCCGTGTCGCGGGCGACGACGCTCGAACCCTTCCGCGAGGGCCTGCGCGAGCTGGGCTGGGTCGAAGGCGAGACGCTCGCGACTATCGAGCTGCGCTACACCGAGGGCAAGGACGAGCGCTACCCGCTGCTCATCGCCGAACTGCTGCGCCTGGACCTCGCGCTGCTGGTGACGCTGGGCGTGCGCGCGGCGATGCTCGCCAAGGAGGCGACGCAGACGCTGCCCATCGTCGCCCTCGCGGTCGACGACCCGGTGCAGATGGGGCTCGTCGCGAGCTTCGCGCGGCCGGGCGGCAACATCACCGGCGTCTCGGCGGCGTTCCAGGGTCTGCCCGCGAAGCGCCTGCAACTGCTCAAGGACATCGTCCCCGCGGCAAGGCGCCTTGCGATCGTCTACAACCCGACGACGGTGCCGCCCAGGGTGCTGGCCGACGCCGTGCCGCGGTGGGAGGCGGGGCTCGGCGTCGCGGTCAGTCTGGCCGCGGTGCGCGGCGCGGACGACTTCGACGCCGCCTTCGCGGCGCTCGCCAGGGAGCGCGCCGACGGCGTGCAGATCTTCGCCGACCCGATGATCTGGCGCGAGCGCGCGCGGCTCGGCGAGCTGTGCCTGAAGCACCGCCTGCCGTCGGTCTGGGGCAGCGCGGCCTACCTCGACGCGGGCGGCACGGCGTCGTACCAGGGCGACTGGCCGGCGATGTTCCGCCGCGGCGCGGCGCTCGCCGACAAGATCCTGCGCGGCGCGAAGCCAGGCGAGATCGCCTTCGAGCAGGGCACGAAGCTCGAACTCGCGGTCAGCCTGAAAGGCGCGCGCGCGATCGGCATCACGATCCCGCAGAGCGTGCTGCTGCAGGCGGATGTGGTGATCGAATGAGCGCGAAAGAGGGGCCCCG
>JACSRM010000433.1 GCA_014879745.1 Burkholderiaceae bacterium
CCAGAACGCGCCCGCTCGGCGTTGCAAATGCTCGCCATAGCCCGAGCTATGGCTGCGCTTTGCGCCTTGATCGGACACGTTCTGGCGCGCCGCTCTGGCACGCCCGAAAAACTCTCAGCCTCTGAGGCCCGGCGTCACGGGCACGGCATTGAATATCCTGTTGCTCGGCGGCGGCGTCTTTCTCGGCCGTGCGCTGCTCGACGCGGCGCTCGCGCGCGGGCATGCGGTGTCGGTCTTCAACCGCGGCAAGGCGCGCCGCGACTGGCCGGCCGGCGTACAGGTGCTCGCCGGCGACCGGCGCGGCGACCTCGCGGCGCTCGGGCGTGGCCGCTGGGATGCGGTGATCGACACCTGCGGCTATTGCCCCGCCGATGTGGAGCCGACCGCCAGGGCGCTGGCCGGCTGCGCGCGCTATCTGTTCGTCTCGAGCATCTCGGCCTATGCATCGCTCGCGGCGCCGGGGCTGGACGAAAGCGCGCCGCTCGCGCCGGCCGAGGGCCTGGCCGCCGACGCCGCCGTGACGGCGCAGAACTACGGCGCGCTGAAGGCCGAATCCGAGCGCGTGCTCTCGCGCCTGCTCGGCGCGCGGCTGATCGTCGTGCGGCCCGGGCTGATCGTCGGCGGCGGCGATCCGAGCGGGCGCTTCAGCTACTGGCCGTGGCGCGCGGCGGCGGGCGGGTCGATGCTGGTGCCGGACGCACCGGCCGCCTGCCTGCAGTTCATCGACGTGCGCGATCTCGCGAGCTGGATGATCGTGCTGCTGGAAGACGGCGCGACGGGCGCCTTCAATGCGACCGGCCCCGCGGGCGGCACGCCGCTCGGCTGGACCGGGTTGATCGCCGCCTGCCGTGCAGGCGCGCGCGCGATCGGCGCGGCGCCGGCCGAACCGGTCGCGGTTGCCGAGCCGGTCCTGACGGCACACGACGTCGCGCCCTGGACCGGACTGCCGCTGTGGCTCGCGGCAAGCGATGCCGAAACCGCCGGGCTGATGGCGGTCGATATCTCGCGTGCAGTCGCCCATGGCTTGCGAACCCGGCCGCTCGACGATACGGTGCGCGCGGTGCTCGCCGAGCCGCCGCCCGCCGCCGGCGATCCGCGTCTGGCGGGCCGGCTCGCGCCGGCGCGCGAGGCCGAACTGATCGCGCTGGCGAGGTCCGCCGGCGGCGCCCTGCGGCGGTGATGCCAGTGAAAGGATCGATTCGTGCCGGCGTCCGGCGCGCCGCCGCGGTCGTGGCCGTCGCCGCGTTCGCCGGCGTGGCCGCTATGCCCTGCGCGGCGGCCGACGCGACGCCGGCCGACCGGCTGCCGCTCGCCAAGCTCGAGCTGCCACCCGGTTTCAAGGCCGAGGTCTTCGCCGCCGGCGTGCCCAATGCGCGCAGCCTGAGCGAAGGCGACGCCGGCACCGTCTTCGTCGGCACGCGCTCGGCGGGCAAGGTCTACGCGATCGTCGAGAAGGATGGCCGGCGGCAGGTGAAGACGATCGCGGCCGGGCTCGAGATGCCCAACGGCATCGCGTTCCACAACGGCGCGCTCTACGTCGCGACGATGACGTCGATCCTGCGCTTCGACGCTATCGAGAAGCGGCTCGACGAGCCGCCCCGGCCGGTGACGGTCTACGACCAGCTTCCGGACAAACGCGCCCATGGCTGGCGCTATATCGCGATCGGCCCCGACCGCAAGCTCTACGTCGGGGTCGGCGCGCCGTGCAATATCTGCCTGCCGCCGCCCGGTTTCGCGCAGATCCGGCGCATGAACCTCGATGGCAGCGGTGTCGAGGTCGTCGCCGAGGGCGTGCGCAATACGGTCGGCTTCGATTTCGACCCGAAGGACGGCAGCCTCTGGTTCACCGACAACGGGCGCGACTGGATGGGCGACGATCAACCGGACGACGAGCTCGATCATCTGGCGCCATCCGGCGACAAGCACTTCGGCTTCCCGTACTGCCACCAGGGCATGCTGCCCGACCCGGAGTTCGGCCGCGGCCGCAACTGCGCCGATTTCGCGCAACCGGCGTGGCTGCTCGGGCCGCATGCGGCGGCCCTGGGCATGCGTTTCTACGACGGCAGCCAGTTTCCGACGAAGTATCGCGGCGCGATCTTCATCGCCCGCCACGGCCCGTGGAACCGGTCGAGGAAATTCGCCGCCGATGTCGTCGTCGCCTTCCCCGATGGCAGGGGCGGCATCGCGAAGATGGAGCCCTTTCTCGGTGGCCTGGTCGAGAACAACGCCTTCCTCGGCCGCCCGGTCGACGTCCTCGTGCGCAAGGACGGCTCGCTGCTCGTGAGCGACGATCTGAACGGCGCCGTCTACCGCATCAGCGCTGCGCCTTGAGCCGGCGCGCGTCGCCGATCACGCGCTTGACCTTGCCGCTGCTGCCGCGCAGCAGCGGCTGGCCGTGCTCCATGACGATGCGCAGGCCCGGCACGCGGTCGCGCTTGGCGAGCGCCGCCAGCGACCGATGGCAGCGCGTCAGCGCTTCGTGCGCGGCGTCGCCGTCGAGCCCGACGCGCAGGCACAGCGTGCGATCGTCCTGCTGGCGCAGCTGAAAGTCGAACACCCCGCACTCCTCCTCGAGCAGGGTCGAGAGCGCGAGCGGCAGCCAGCTGACACGCGCGCCGTGCGCGTCACGCCAGACGAGCGGATCGTCCTGCCGGCCCTCGACCTCGATCACCGGCAATGGCGAGCCGCAGGCGCAGGCGCCGGGCAGCACGCGCAGCCGGTCGCCCAGGTCGTAGCGGATCAGCGGCTGCAGGTGGTTCGCCAGGTTCGTCAGCAGCGTCGTGTGCGAGACGGTGCCGGGCGGCACCGGCTGCATCCGCTCGTCGACCGGCTCGAGGATCACCCAGTCGGTATTCGCGTGCATCGCGCCCTGGGCGCATTCCCAGCCGATCGAAAGAAACTCGGATGCGCCGTAGCTGTTGCGAATGTGGCAGCCGAATGTTTCCTCGACGTGACGGCGGACGTCGGCGGTCAGCGTCTCGCCGCCGGTCCAGATCTCGTCGGGACGGATCTGCAATGCACCGGCGCGCGCCTGGTCGGCGAGCAGCGCGACCGCGGTCGGGTAGCTGACGAGGATCGTCGGCTGCAAGGCGTTGAGCTCGGCGACGATCTCGAGCGTCGGCCGCATGATCGAGAGCGTGTGATACGCCATTCCCATCCACGGATTCAGGCGCCGCAGGCGTTCGACCGACACGACGCTCGCGAAGTGGCCGCAGGTCGCGCCGACGAAGACCAGCCGCTCGCTGAGGTAGAGCGGGTCGAACAGCCGGCGCATCGGGCGCAGCGTGTGGCGGCGCAGCGCCTCGAGCGCGTCGAGCACCGCCATCGTCGGCGCGTCCTGCACGAAGACCCCCGATTCGCCGCTCGTGCCCGAGCTTTCCCAGACGATATAGCGGCCGAGGAAGGCTTCGCCGACGCGCGCCGGGTCGGACATGAACCGGCGCAAGCCGGCCAGCGTCACTTCGGGCGCGGCGATGGCGTCGTCGAAGCGCGCCATCAGTTGCGCCTTGGTCAGCACCGGCAGCGCAGCAAGATCGACGCCTTCGCCGCTGGGCGGCAGCGTCTCGGGCAGCCGTTCGCGCCAGAAGCGCGTCTGCGAGCGCGCGGCCTCGAGCAGCGCGCGCAGCCGGCTTGTCTGGCGCGTGCGTATGCCTTGCACGCCGCGGCGCTGCGCGGCGGTGATGTCCAGGCTCGCATCGGCCAGGCGCAGCGGGTCGAAGACCGGCGGCGTGAAGGCGCTGTGGATCATGGCGTGCGCGCTGCGTGCGGATCAGGCCGACGACCCGTCGGCCGCCGCTTGCGCGATCTCGTCGGGCTCGGCCTCGGGCTCGGGCGGCGGCTTGACGAGCAGCACCGGCACCGAACTCGAATGCAGCACCGACTGCGACACCGACCCGAGCAGCGCCTGGCGCAGCGCGCCCATGCCGCGCGCGCTCATCACGATCATCGCGCATTCCAGCGTCTCGGCCAGCTCGACCAGGCTGTGGCCCGGGTCGCCGGTCGCGACCTCGCTCGTGCAGTCGATGCCCGCCGCGCGCAGCAGCGCCGCGGCCGGCTCGATCGCATGCGCGCCGGCGGCATCGCTGATCTCGTGCAGCACCTCGGCGTCGTGGGCGACGACCATCTCGTACAGCGTCGCCGGCTCCTGCACATTGGCGAGCACGCATTCGATCGGCAGCCCTTCGCGCGCGAGGCGGATCGCAAACCGCACGGCATCCAGCGCGGCGTCCGAACCGTCCACGGGCAGCAGAATTTTCATCGTCATCCTCCTCGTCGAGTGTGGGTCGAGACGCGGCGGCTTCGATTGAGCCTGCGCAACCGCGGCGCACGCTCATCATGCCTGTCCGGCCTCGTCATTTCAGGGTGAGAGGATATGGCGGCGGCAGCGCCCCGGCCGCCGGCGACTGCGGCGACAATGCGCGATGCCCGACCGCAGCCTCGCGCCTTGATCCTTCGGCACGCCTTCATCCCGCTCGACAACGTCCGGCTCGCGCACCTGTGCGGCAGCCTCGACGAGCACCTGCGCGCGATCGAGGAGGCGCTCGACGTTCGCATCTCGCGGCGCAACGAATCGTTTCGCGTCGAGGGCGCGAAGGGCGCGGCCGAGCGCGCCGTCGCGCTGCTGCAGTCGCTCTATGACCGGGCACGCAAGCCGATCGGTGCCGAGGCCTTCCAGCTCGCGCTGACCGAGGCGAGCGCCGATCTGGCCGCCGCGCCGCGCCGACGCGCCGCCGCGGCGCCGACGCCGCTGCACGACGCCGCCGACGCGCCGATCGTGCTGCGCACGCGCCACGCCGACCTGCGCGGGCGCACGCCGAACCAGCTGCGCTACCTGCGCAGCATCCTGACGCACGACATCAGCTTCGGCATCGGCCCGGCCGGCACCGGCAAGACCTTTCTCGCCGTCGCCTGCGCGGTCGACGCGCTCGAGCGCAGCAGCGTGCAGCGCATCGTGCTGACGCGCCCGGCGGTCGAGGCCGGCGAGCGGCTCGGCTTCCTGCCCGGCGACCTGGCGCAGAAGGTAGACCCCTACCTGCGCCCGCTGTACGACGCGCTCTACGACCTGATGGGGTTCGACCGCGTGACGCGCGCGTTCGAGAAGGCGACGATCGAGATCGCGCCGCTCGCCTTCATGCGCGGGCGCACGCTGAACCATGCGTTCGTCATCCTCGACGAGGCACAGAATACGACGCGCGAGCAGATGAAGATGTTCCTGACGCGCATCGGCTTCGGTTCGCGCGCCGTCGTCAACGGCGACGTGAGCCAGATCGACCTGCCGCGCGGCACCGAAAGCGGCCTCGTCGAGGCCGAGCGCGTGCTGCGCCGGGTGCGCGGCATCGCGACGACGCACTTCAGCGCGGCCGACGTCGTGCGCCACCCGCTCGTCGCGCGCATCGTCGAGGCCTACGACGCCGCGGATCGTGGCGGCGATGGCGGCGGGGACCGGGCTTGACGCGGCCGGCGCTGAAACTCTCGCTGCAGTTCGCCGACGCGACGCACCGCGCGCTGCTGCCGCGCCATGC
>JACSRM010000434.1 GCA_014879745.1 Burkholderiaceae bacterium
GATCAGGACCTTCTTGAACATGGGATACCTCGGCTCAATCGCGCCGGCGGCCTGCGCCCGCCGCGCGATCTGGCTTCGCCGAAGCGCCTGCGGCGCTTTCGCCTCGGTTGGCGATCAGGACCTTCTTGAACATGGGATACCTCGGCTCAATCGCCCCGGCGGCCTGCGCCCGCCGCGCGATTTGGCTTCGCCGAAGCGCCTGCGGCGCTTTCCCCCGATTCGCGATCAAGACCTTCTTGAACATCGGCACCCCGGCCGGCAGTGACGGAGCGCGTCATTCGAGGATCAGCAGCGGCTGTCCGAACTCGACCGCCTGGCCGTTCTCGCACAGGATGCGGGTAACGGTGCCGGAGCGGTCGGCTTCGATCTCGTTCATGATCTTCATCGCCTCGATGATGCAGATCGGGTCGCCCTCCTTGACGACGCTGCCGACCTCGACGAACGGATTCGCGCCCGGGCTCGCCGAACGGTAGAAGGTGCCGACCATCGGCGATGCGACCGCATGCCCGGCTTCCTCGATTGGTTCGGCTGCGACCGGGGCGGCGATGGCTGCCGCGACCGGCGGCGGCGCGGCGGCCGGCGCGGCGGCAACGATCTGCATCTGCGGCTGCGCGCGATTCGGGTCCGCCTTCACGATGCGGACCTTGCCTTCGGCTTCGGTAATCTCGAGCTCCGAGATATTCGATTCCGACACCAGGTCAACCAGCGTCTTCAGCTTGCGCAAGTCCATGGAGGTCTCCGGGATGTCGAGGCCTGTCGGCGCCCGCATCTGCTGCGGTTTGCCGCCGTGGCCCTGATCGGTATCTGTATGTGAGTGCGTCCGCGAACTTCGTCGATCGGGCGCCCTATTGCTTCGATCCGACTCAGAACGACAAACTATAGTGGCTCGGTGGTGATCTGCCAGCCAATTTCAGCTGCGCTTCAGGGTTCCTCCGCAGCGCGGAACGATGTGTGCTGCGAACGGGGGCAGGTCCTTCAGTGAGCGATTATATATGCATTTGAGAGATGTTGTATATATTTTATAGCGCTTTAGCGCGTGTAGTATAAACTTGCCGTTATCTAGGTGCGATTCGCCCAGCCATTGAGCTCGTCCATCGTCAGGGCGCCGAGCTTGACGGTGATCACTTTGCCGCCGGCATCGTAGATGACGCTGAATGGCAGGCCGCCGCGCTGGTTGCCCAGCGAGCGAGCGATCGTCACGCCATTTGCACCGGCCAGCGCGATCGGGAAGTCGACCGGATGGCGGGCCAGGAACTCGCGCACCGGCTCCGCGCTGTCGATCGCGAGCCCGGCGACTTGCCACCCGTTCTTGCCTTGGGCGCGATGAAAGCGGTCCAGCATCGGCATTTCCTCGACGCAGGGCGGGCACCAGGTGGCCCAGAAATTGAGCACCAGCGGTCGGCCGCGCAAGTCGGCGAAGACGAGCTCGCCGCCTTGCGGACGCTCGAACCGCAGCGGCCAGATATCGACCGGCGGCCCGACGCTGACCTGCTCCGGCGCGGGCGGTCGCTCGGCGAGCCAGCGCATCGTCCAGCCGAGCCCGACGCTCGCGAGGCCGACCCCGGCGCCGAGAAGCGCGACCTTGCGGCGCTTCATGGCCGTTCCATCAGGCGGCGCAGCGCCGTGAGGTCGCCGCGCAGCGTGCGCCCGCGGGCATCCGGGCGCAACAGCCCGCGCAGATCGTCGTGGTCGAGGATGCTCAGGCAGACGGTGACATCGGCGCCGAGCGCCGCGCAGGGCGTTTCGAGCTGCAGCATGTCGACCGCCTGGCCGCGCGGGCTGCGCCGTGCCTGGACGGAATAGTCGATATGCATGTCGATGAGCGCGATCTCGGCCGCCTTCGAATCGTCGCAGTAGAGTTCGAGATGCACCGGGTCGAGCCTGGTCGCGGTGCCGCGCCAGACGGCGCCGGCGAGGTGCGGACGAAACGCGGCGAGGCGCTCCATCCACTGCACCGCGACGGCGCGCAGCGCGGCGAGTTCGGCGGGCTGCGAGTCGGCGTGGAATAGTTGCAGGTAGGCGCGCACCTCGTCTTCCAGCATCTCGTTGTCCGGCAGCGCGCCATCGCGGGCGCCGCGACGGCCGAGCAGCTGCGCGGCCTTGCGCTTGGCCGGTCCGTATTCCATGCCCTCCTCGACCACCAGGCGTGCGGCCGTGATGGCGATTTCGGCGCTCGAGGTCGCATCGTTCACCCGCCGATTCTAGGAGGCCAGCGCCTGCAACCCGCGAGGCGGGCATGGAGGCGCGCAGGCCGGCCTACGGCAACTCGACGTCGCCCATGCGGGCGGCGATCGTCCCCGCGCGATCGAGGACATAGGGCGAAGCCGCCCGCTTCTCGAACCGCTTCGGCGCCGGCAGCATCACCGCAAGGCGCGCCGCCTGCAGGTTGCCGAGGTGATTGGCGTCGACGTGGAAATAGTGCCGCGCCGCGGCCTGGGCGCCGAAGATGCCTTCGCCCCATTCGACATTGTTCAGATAGATCTCGAGGATGCGTTGCTTGCCCAGCAGGTTCTCGAGCATCAGCGT
The DNA here is from genome assembly GCA_014879745.1 of Burkholderiaceae bacterium. GTDB lineage: Bacteria > Pseudomonadota > Gammaproteobacteria > Burkholderiales > Burkholderiaceae_C > CAIKUF01. Next base: position 2,527 of record JACSRM010000434.1, read on the forward strand.
GATCACCGCTTCCTGCCCCTTGCGGACGAAGCTGCGCTCGCCCGAGAGGAAGAGGTTCTTCGCCAGCTGCTGGCTGATCGTCGAGCCGCCGACGACCTTGACCTTCACCGGCCGCGGCGGCGGCCGGCCCTCCGCGCCGGCCTTTGCCGCGCGCCGCTGGGCCTGGGCATCGAGCTTGTCGGCGCGCGCCTGGGCGCGCTGGTTGCGCTCCCACGCCGATTCGATCGCATCCCACTCGACGCCGCTGTGATCGGCGAAGCGCGCATCCTCGGAGGCGATCACCGCCCGCTTGAGCGGGGCCCCGATCTGCGCGTACGGCCGCCATTGCTGGCTCCAGGCGATGGACTGGTGTTCGGTCAGCTGGCGCCAGATCTCGGAGCGCTGAAAGCTCGTCGACTGCGGGTCGATGACGATCATCAGCGCGATGCGCAGCAGGAAATAGAACTGCAGCCCGAGCCAGCAGACCAGCACGAGCGCGGCGAGCCGCGCGAGCGTCGAGCCGATCGCCTTCATTCGCGCTCGCCGGCCGGCGGCACAGTTGCCGGGCGCATCACGCCGTCTCGTCCCAGCGCCGGCGCAGCGCGTCGAGCACCGGCGCCGTCTCGGGCATCACGCCGCGCCAGAGCAGGAACGACTGCGCCGCCTGCTCGACGAGCATGCCAAGTCCGTCGCGGCCGGTTGCGCCGTGCTGCTCGGCCCAGGCGAGAAACGGTTGTGCCGCCGGCCCGTACATCATGTCGATCGCGAGCGCGCCGGGTGCGAGCGTCCGCGCATCGACCGGCGAAGCGGCACCGTGCAGGCTGCTTGCCGTCGCGTTGACGACGATGTCGAAGCCCTCGCCGCAGCGTTCGAGCGGCGCCGCGTGCAGCACGACGTCGTTCGCGTCGGTGGCCGCGCGGTGACGGGTGACGAGTTCGCTTGCCTTCTCGAGCGTCCGGTTCGTGACCGTCAGTTCGGCGGGTGCCGCGGCCAGCAGCGCGCCGAGCGCGCCCGCGGCGGCGCCGCCGGCACCGATCAGGAGCATGCGCCGTCCGGCGATCGCGACCCGCGCATTGGCTTCGATATCGCGCACGAGGCCGATGCCGTCGGTGTTGTCGGCCAGCCAGCCGGATTCGTCGAAGCGCAGCGTGTTGGCGGCGCCGGCCAGTTCGGCGCGCGCGGTGCGACGTGCGGCGAGCCGCAACGCGTCGAACTTGAACGGCAATGTGACGTTGCAGCCGCGCGCGCCGCCTGCGGCGAAATCGCGCAGCACGGCCTCGAAGCCGCCGATCGGGCATTCGAGCCGGGTGTATTCCATCGCCTGTCCGGTGGCGAGCGCGAACGCGCGGTGGATGAACGGCGAGCGGCTGTGCGCGACCGGGTGGCCGATCACGGCGTAGCGATCGACGGCGGCGGCCGGCGTCATGGCGTCGCGCTCAGGCTCGTTTCGAGCGCCTCGTCGCGCGTGAAGCGAAAGCGCGACGTGATGACGAGCTGATCCGCCTTGCGCCGCATCTCGGTCGTGAACGGGCCGAACGGCGCGGCGGCGTGCACGATCGCGACCGCGCGCTTGTCGAGCACCGGCGACTTCGAGCGGCGCAGGACCTCGGTCTCGACGACCCGGCCCTCGGCGTCGATCGTCACGTTCATCGTCAGCTCGCCGTAGAGCTTCTTGCCGTGCTGCTCGGGGAAATTGCGCGTGCCGCGGTCTTCGATCTTGCGCCGCAGCTGGTCGTAGTACCGGGCATAGATCTCCTCGCGCGTCGCCGGACTGATATAGCGTTTCTTGGGCCGCGCGTTTTCCTCGTTGATGCGCTTCTCGATCTCGGCCAGCAGCTGGATCAGGCGGCGCCGGCGTTCCTCCTGCGCGCGCGCCTCGGGCGTTCCGGCGTCGCGCCGGGGTTCGGGCGGCGGCAGCAGCGCCATCTCGCGCCGCAGATGGGCGAGCAGCTGCTGCTGCGCCTGCTGCAACTGCTCGATCTGGCGCTGCGACTCCTCGCTCGCGTCGCCCGTCTCGAGCGTGGCCGATGGTGGCAGCGGCGAGGTCGCGCGGCCCTGCGCCGCATCGCCGCCGCCAAAAAGATTGGCCTGCGCGATCGCCTGCGCCTGGGTGGGCGCCTCGCCGGAGCGCGAATTGACGAGGATGACCTCGAGCGGCGTATCCTGGAAGACGCGGTTGAAGCCTTCCGGATCGACGAAGCGCAGCGTCAGCAGCGCCGCGTGTACGCCGACCGAGACGAGCAGCGCGATGTGCAGCGTCGACAGGCGCAGGCTCATCGCACGACCCTGGGCGCGCGGGCGGCGGATATCGGCACTCGCTGGCGGTCCGGCCTCGTCATGCCTCAGGCGGCCGCCTCGGGCGCGGCATCGACGCCGTCCTCGAGGTTCTGGCCGATGTCGATCGCCAGGGTCAGCGGGCCGGCGCCGTCGGACTCGTCGCCATCCTCGGCATCGGACGCTTCGGCGGCCGCCGCTGCCGTCGCGCCGGCGGCATCGAGCCGCGCGACGACGCTCGCGTGCAGATCGAGGGTCAGCAGGTTCGCCTCGCCCAGGCGCACGCGCACCCGCGCGCCGCGTGGCAGGCCCTCGGCACCCGCGGCGCGAAAGACGAGCGGCAGCGTTTCGGCGCGCACCAGGCCGTCGTGCATCACGCCGGCGTCGAGTTCGCTCACGCCGTCCTGCGCCAGCGATCGCAGCGTCCAGTAGCGCTCGATCGCCGACTGGAAGCCGTTGTAGGCGGCGTAGGCGGCGTCGAACCCGGAGACAATCGAGAAGAGCTGCGCGTCGCGTGGCTTGAACGGTGCGGCGAGCGCCGCGGTGCGGCCGTGGCGCGCGCAGGCAATGATCTGCCACTGGTTGACGAGGTCGACGTAGCGGCGCAGCGGCGACGTCGCCCAGGTGTAGTGCGCAACGCCGAGGCCGGCGTGCGGCGCCGGCTTC
>JACSRM010000358.1 GCA_014879745.1 Burkholderiaceae bacterium
GCCGCCTGCAAGACGACGCGCCCGGATCTGACCGACGAGCCGGGCGGGCGCAGCGTGCGCTGCCTGCTCTACACGCCGATCGCACCGGCCTCGGCGCTTGCGCCGGGCGACCCCGGTGCGGTCCGCGCCGAAGGCGAAATCGGCGCGCCGCCGCGCGCCGCCGCGCCCAGCGAACGCCTGCTGGAAGTGGAAAATCTGGCGGTCCGGTTCCCGATCCGCAAGGGCTTGCTGCAGCGCACGGTGGGCCACTTCAGCGCGGTGGACGGTGTCAGTTTCAGCATCGGCACCGGCCGCACGCTCGCCCTCGTCGGCGAGTCGGGCTGCGGCAAGACGACGACCGGCAAGGCGATCGTGCAACTGCTGCGCGGCCAGGCGCTGATCGAGGGCACGGCCCGGCTCGACGGCCGCGATCTGTTCACGCTGAACGACGACGCGCTGCGCGAAGCGCGGCGCGCGATCCAGATCATCTTCCAGGACCCGTTCGCATCGCTGAACCCGCGCCTGCGCGTGTTCGACGTTCTCGAAGAAGGCCTGCTCGCGCTGCGCCCCGATCTGGACGCCGGCGCGCGCCGCGCCGCGCTCGAAACGCTCGTCGATCAGGTCGGGCTGCGGCGCGACGCTCTCGGGCGCTACCCGCACGAGTTCTCCGGCGGCCAGCGTCAGCGCATCGCGATCGCGCGCGCGCTCGCCGTCTCGCCGCGGCTGATCGTCTGCGACGAGCCGACGTCGGCGCTCGACGTCTCGGTGCAGGCGCAGATCCTCAACCTGCTGCTGGAGCTGCAGCGTGAGTTCGGCATCTCCTACCTCTTCATCACCCACAACATCGGCGTCGTCGAGTACATCGCCAACGATGTCGTCGTGATGCAGAAGGGCCGCGTCGAGGAATCCGGCCCGGCCGATCGCGTCCTCTCGAACCCGCAGTCCGACTACACGCGCACGCTGCTCGCGGCGGTGCCCAGAGTGACGATGTCTGCTGCGGCCAAGAGTCTGTGACCAAATCCGGCACACCCGCTCGGGCGCGCCGGATACTTTCATAGGCTGAGCCCGCGACCTTTCTGCATCAACATCCAGAGTGGGCAGGCCGTATGATCGGCCGGCTGTTGTACAGCAACTGTCGCTGACGATTCATGGGCGTGCTCGCCGTGTGGTCGAGATCGGCGACTGCAATCGAGCGGGAGTCGGCTATGGCGCAACTGGATCGGATCACACAGGATCCGCAAGTGATGGGCGGCAAGCCCTGCGTCCGGGGAATGAGGGTGACCGTGGGCATGGTGGTTGGCCAGATCGCCGCCGGGCACAACGTGGATGAGATCCTGGCGGACTACCCCTACCTCGAACATGAGGACGTGATGCAGGCGCTTCGCTATGCGGCGTGGCGCGCGGAGGAGCGCGAGGTGATGCTGACTGGCAGATGAAGTTGCTCGTCGACATGAACTTGTCCCCGCGCTGGATCGGTTTCCTCGGCGAGGCAGGCCTCGACGCAGTCCATTGGTCGGCAGTGGGGCGGGTCGATGCTCCGGATGCCGAGATCATGGCCCATGCAGCCGCGTACGATCGTGTTGTGCTCACGCACGATCTGGACTTTGGCGCGATCCTGGCCGCAATGGGTGGCACGAGACCCAGCGTCATTCAGATTCGGGCGGACGATGTCAGCTCCGATGCGATCGGCGCGCAGGTTGTTGCCGCGATTCGGCAGTTGGAGGCCGAACTCGATGCTGGCGCGCTCGTGACTGTCGAGCCGACACGTGCGCGCATGCGCGTGCTGCCGCTGCGAGGGTAGCCGTCGCCCCGGTGCGTTTCCAGGGTCGAGTTGATATACAGATTGCGCGTTTTGCAGGCGCAGATCCTCAACCTGCTCGCGCAGCTGCAGCGCGAGTTCGGCATCTCCTGCCTCTTCATCACCCACAACATCGGTGTCGTCGAGTACATCGCCAACGATGTCGTCGTGATGCAAAAGGGCCGCGTCGAGGAATCCGTCCCGGCCGATCGCGTCCTCTCGAACCCGCAGTCCGGCTACACGCGCTCGCTGCTCGCTGCTCGCGGCGGTGCCGCGGTTGGCGCAGTCAGGCCCAGGGCGCTGAGGGCCGCTCGGCGGCGGGGCTTGGGTGCCGGACGCGGCTGCGGCTGCACGCGCCGGATCGTCGACTGTTGTTCAGGTCCAACGAAAGCGCTTCGACGCAAGCACGGAACTGCCGGCGATTCGCCCCCCTGTTCGCCGCTTCGACGCTGCGCGCCGCGGCCGGGCGTAGCCCGCAAACCCGCATGAATCAAGGCTCTCGGCTGCGCCGGCGGCAGCCGAGGTCGCGCCCGGCGCGCTTGCGCGTGCGACCGGTCAAGGATTTCCCTAGCCGGTCGGGCTTTTGGTTTCGTGACAATTCCGATACAGGGCTCATGCGTCCGTACACATCCGGCTCACGAATCGCGGATGGTGTCGGCCAGTGGCCTCGGTCCATCGATCAACCTTCCCGCTTCTTCAGGAGTCCTCATGTTCAAGAAGACCAAACTCTGCAAGGGTCTGCTGCTCGCCTTCGGCGGCAGCTTGGCGCTCGGCGCGCTGCCGGCGCATGCGCAGGATGCACAACCGACGCAGCCGGCACAACTCGACCGCGTCGAGATCACGGGTTCATCGATCAAGCGTCTGGCCGCCGAGGCGGCACTGCCGGTGCAAGTCCTGAAGGTGGACGAACTCGAGCGTGCCGGCGTGACCAATGCTGAACAGGCGATCAACTTCGTGGCTGCAAATCAATCGTCGACGACCACGACCAACTCGGTAGGTGCCTCCAACGGCGGTGCGGCGTATGCGAATCTACGCGGTCTCGGCGATTCGCGCACCTTGGTGCTCGTCAACGGCAAGCGGATGGTGAACAACCCATACTCGGCCGCAGCCGTTGACCTCAATGCGATTCCGTTTGGGGCGGTCGACCGTATCGAGGTGCTGACCGACGGCGCGTCGGCCGTGTATGGCACTGACGCGATCGCGGGCGTCGTGAACTTCATCATGAAGAAGGAGTACACAGGCGTCACCGTATCGGGCTCCGGCTCGTGGCCCACGGCGTCTGGCGGCGGGTCGAATTACAGCGCTGGCATCGTCGGCGGCATCGGCTCGCTTTCGGACCAAGGTTGGAACATTTATGCTGGCGTCAACTACACCCAGCAAGATGCTCTCAGGGCGAAGGATCGGAGCTTCGCCAATACGGCCTATCGGCCCGATCAGGGTATCAACAGTCTCAGCGGGCGCACCTCGCCGGCGAACTACTTCCAGGGCGACGGGGCGTGGAATCCCAGCTATCCCAACTGCGATCCACCGGCATCGGTGAATCCCTACAACGATGGCACGTGCTACTACGACTACGTGACTCAGATCGACCTGATTCCCAAGCAGGAGCAGCTTTCGCTGATTGCGCGCGGCTCGTACGCCGTGAACAAGAACAACACGATTGCCTTGGAGTACCTGCAGGCAAACAACAAGGTCTCGACGCAGATCGCGGCAGCATCTATCCCGAACATGCCGATGCCGACCAACAGCGCGTTCTTCCCCGGCGGCAGCGGTGGTGTCCCTGCGAATACCGATCCGACATTCGACCCAACGCAACCGATCGCGGTCACTTGGCGTTTGACCGGCGCTGGTAACCGCCAGAGCAAGTTCGAGAACGACACGAACCGCATCCTCTTGAACTGGGAAGGTCAGTACGCCGGGTGGGACTATTCGGCGAACCTGTTTCAGTCGAAGGCCACTGTGACCAACAGCTTCACAGGCGGCTACGTCAACGCGAACATGATCGAAGACGGCATTGCCGGTACCAATGGCGCACCGTGGATCAATCCGTTCGGTGCGCAGTCGGATGCAGGGGCGGCGTATATCGCCTCCGCGCAATTGCGTGGTGAGGCGCAGAAGGCGGAAGGCACGCTGCGGGTCTTCAACGCGCAGGCCAGCGGCGAGATCTATAAGCTGCCGGCCGGCCCGATGATGCTCGCCGTGGGCGTCGAGTTCATGAAGGACGAGAACGACTACACCAACAACTTCGATATCACGCGGCCTGCCGCGAGCTCGGGCATTGCCGGCGCGGAAGACATCTCTGGCAGCCGTCGCGACAACGCGGTCATGGCGGAGTTGAACATTCCTATCCTGAAGGAACTGGAAGTTGGCTTGGCCATTCGCTATGACGACTACAGCGACTTCGGTGGTACCACCAACCCGAAGGTCTCGTTCCGCTACCAGCCGACGCAGAGTCTGCTTTTCCGCGGTTCTTACAACGAAGGTTTCCGCGCGCCGACGCTGCAGGACATCTACGCACCGAACTCCTATACCTATAGCGGCAGTCGTTACAACGATGCCTTGCTGTGCCCTGGCGGGGTGGTGAACAAGGAGCTCGGCGGTCAGCAGTCGCGCGACTGCCTCCAGCAATTCCAGCAGCAGCAAGGCGGCAATGCGGAGTTGAAGCCGGAAACGTCCAAGGCATGGACCCTGGGCTTCGTGTTCCAGCCGATGAGTTCGCTGACGCTAGGCATCGACTACTGGAACTACGAGGTCTCTGACTCGATCGGTGTGACCGGCGAGAACGAGATCATGGGCAATCAGGACATCTACGCCGCTCAGATCATCCGATGCAGTCAGGTCGCTCCGGATTTGGCGCAGACACTCGACAACTGCAAGAACAATACCAGCGGTAACCCGATCGCGTACTTTCAGAACACGCAGTTGAACCTGGGCACTTACAAGACCAGCGGCATTGACATCACAGGAACGTGGCAGAGCGAGGCGACCGACTATGGGCGCTTCAACATCGGATACCGTGGCACGTACGTGATGGAGTACGAGTACCAGCTGACGCGTGGCGCGGAATTCAGCAACAACCTCGGTGTCTACTTCAACGGCAATCCGGTCGCGCGCTATCGTCAGGTGCTCAGCTTCGGCTGGCAGTACTCCGCATGGGCGGCGCAACTGGTGAACCGCTATTCCAGCGCCTACACCGACCAGTACCCGAATCCGGACGGCAGCAAGGCCGTCGTCGCTGGCACCAACGTGTGGGATCTGGCGGTGACGTGGACCGGGGTCAAAGGACTCGCGGTGACGGCTGGCTTGACGAACATGTTCAATCAGACGCCGCCGTTCTCGAACCAAGACAGCGGCTTCCAATTGGGCTACGACCAGCGCTATGCCAGTCCGATCGGACGCGCCTTCTTGCTGCGCGGGACCTACAGCTTCTGATCGGTTGACCCCGCAAATCAGGATGGTCCGGTGCGGAGTTCGCTTCGCATCGGGTTCCTCCCGAGGCGGACCGCCGGGCCTGCTGGTGTAAAATTCGCGTCAGACTGAATGTGCCCGCTGGCCATAAGCCGGCGGGCATTTTTGTTAACCTCGCGATCAATC
>JACSRM010000361.1 GCA_014879745.1 Burkholderiaceae bacterium
GCGCATCTGCTGACGAGCGAGCACGACATCCAGTGGTCGATCAGCCGCAAGGGCCGGCAGTCGCTGCGCCGCGGCAGGCTCGCGCCGGCGGCGCCGCAGCCGCAGGCCGCGACGATCGAGAGCGGCGCGGCGGACACTGCGTCGCAAGAGGACGCCGACGAGCCGCGGCTCGTCGCCCACGACCGAGCGAAGCGCCGCTACATCGCGCCCGAGCGGCCCTTCCTCGCCGCGCTCGGCGTCACCGACGCCCAGCACCACGTGATCCCGGCGATGGCGCGCAAGTGGAAGCAGATCAACAAATTCGTCGAGATCTTCGACCATGCGCTCGCCGCGAGCCCGCTCGCCCAGCAACCGCAGCTGCGCGTGCTCGACTTCGGCTGCGGCAAGGGCTACCTGACATTCGCGGTGCACGAGCATCTGACGCGCGCGCTGGCGCGCGAGGCCCAAGTCATCGGCGTCGAACTGCGCGGCGACCTGGTGCGCCAATGCAACGGCGTCGCGCAGCGCCTCGCGCTCGATGGCCTTTCGTTCGAGCAGGGCGACGTGCGCCACTACGCGCCCGGCGCGATCGACGTCATGATCGCGCTGCACGCCTGCGACACCGCGACCGACCACGCGATCGCGCTCGGCATCCGCGCCGGCGCGGCGATCATCATGTGCTCGCCGTGCTGCCACAAGGAACTGCGCCCGCAGATGCGCAGCCCGGCGCCGCTGCAGGCCCTGCTGCGCCACGGCATCCACATGGCGCAGCAGGCCGAGATGGTGACCGACAGCCTGCGCGCGCTTATGCTCGAAGCCGAGGGCTACGCGACGCAGGTGTTCGAATTCGTCTCGCCCGAACATACGAGCAAGAACAAGATGATCCTCGGCGTGAAGCGGGCTGCGCCGCTGTCGGCCGATCGCCGTGTCGGTCTGCGACGCCAGATCGCCGAGATCGGCTCGTTTTTCGGCGTGCGCGAGCAGTGCCTGCTGACGCTGATCGACGTGCGGTGAGACGGGACGGCCGGCAGCAAGAGATTCGGACAAGGAGGCACGGGAATGGCATTCGGCAACGACAGGCGGGCATGGCCGGCGCGCGGCTATCGCAACGGCTTGCGCGGTATCGCCGCGGTGTGGTGCTGCGCGCTGCTTTGCGCGGCGCCGCCGGTGGCCGCCCAGCCGACAGGGCTCGAGGATCTGGTGAACCAGAGCCTGGATGCCGCACGCCACGACCTGCCGCGGCGCGGGTACGTGCTCGCGCGATCCGAAAGCCGGGGCAACGAAACCTGGACCTACTGGTGGCGTGGAGCGGATGCACGCTGCGTGCGTGTATCGACCCGGGACAACCGCATCACCGGCCAAGGCTTCGTCGACCCGCACGAGTGGTGCGGCCAGCCGGCGCCGAACCCGGCCGGTCCGTCGACCGGCGCCGAGGATCTGGTGCACCAGGGGCAGGACGTCGTCGCACGCGAAATGCCCCGCCGCGGCTACATGCTGGCGCGCACCGACAGCAGGGGCAACGAAACCTGGACGTACTGGTGGCGGGCGGCCGATGCGCGCTGCGTGCGAGTGTCCAGCGACGGCGGTCGCGTCACCGGCCAGGGCTTCGTCGATGCGCGCGAATGGTGCAACCGGCAGGCTGAAACCTCGCCGGCCGCGCCGACCGGCGTCGAGGATCTGGTCGGCCAGGGTGCCGATGTCGTCGGCTGGGAGATGCCGCGCCGCGGCTACGTGCTCGGCCGCAGCGAGTCACGGCGCAACGAGACGTGGCAGTACTGGCAGCGCCGCTCGGACTCCCGCTGCGTCATCGTCTCGATGAAGGACGGCCGCGTCACCGGCCAAAGCTTCACCAAAGGCGCGGACTGCACCCCGAACGCGTCGTACCCATCGGCGCCGCCGCCGCCCAGCGGCGCCGAATACGAGCGCGGCTATCACGACGGCTTCGACAACGCGCCCTATCGAAACGTCAACAACGACCAGGGCTACGCGGACGGCTACGCCACCGGCGCTCGAAGGCGCACCGAGGGTGCGGCTGACCGCCCGGGGCAGCCGGCCGGACCTGGGAGCCTCCCTGTGAACGACCTCGTCGGCGCACGCGCCGACACGGCGGAAAGTGGCCTGCGATCGCGCGGCTTTCGCAACGCGGGCGGCTATCAGTCCAACGACCACGACTTCTCGTTCTGGTGGAACGCGAGCACGCGCCAGTGCGTAAACGTCGAAGTTTTCGCCGGTCGCGTGCTGGCGATTCAGTCGGCGACCGAGAGCTTTTGCCGGCCTTAGGGTGGCCAGCGACGTCGTGCGGCGGCGCGCCGGCCGGCGCCGGCCCACCTCAGCGGGCCGCCTCGGCCGAACGAACCTCGAGCTTGCGCGGTGCCGATGACCGCGCCGGAGCGGTCTCAGTGCGCCGCTTGCGCATAGGCGCAGCCGAACGCCACCGCAGTTCGATGCAGCTTCGTGTCGCGGGTCCAGAGCGCCGCACCCGGCGTCAACGCCACCGATGCCAACAGGTGAACATCGACATAGCCGATCCCCATGCCGTGCAGGGCATGGTGCTCGATGAAGCGCAGGACCTCGCCGCCGTCGGCGACCACGGCGGGCGGAAGATCCTGCAGAAGTTCGAGCATCGACTCGCGGTCGCGCAGCCTTGCGCAAGCGATCTCGCCCACGATGAAAGGATGCATCACGACGGACGATCGCTCGAGCAGTTCGACAGGCCCTGCGTCGCCGCGGCGAAGGTGATCGACCCAGACGGACGTATCGACCAGGATCAAGCCGCCTTCTCCGCGCGCCGGCGCGGCGCGGCCCTCAATGCGGGCTGAGTGCCGCCCAACCGGGCCAGGCGCTTCGCGCTCTCCCTCTCGATGAGTGCCTTCAGCCCTTCGCTCAGGATGGCCGCCCGATCCATGGTGCCTACCAACCGGGTCGCCTTGGCCAGCAGTTCGTCATCGATGTTCACGGTCGTTCGCATTGGCTCGCCTCCATGGATCGGCACGGAATGCAGCATCACCTGATGCCGATCGTGAAGCTTGCGAAACATCGGCACGTCATGCAGCGCTTCTTCCATCGCCGGGTCGCTGAGCGTGAACCACTGCCGCAAGAAGGGGAAGCGCAGCATCGTGCACACGGCAAGGGGCGGTCGCTGTCGGGCCCCCGGGTTCACAACGCGACCGCATCGGCGAGCACCCTGTCGCGCAGCGCCGGATGAAGGCTTGCCTCGGTGACCACGTCCGCATGTCGGCCCGGCAACTCCTGCGCGTCGAGCGACAACCCGCCGAGCGCGAGCGCACTCGTGCCGTCGGTCAACGTCACGAGCAGGTCGACATCGCTGTCATCGCGCGCATCGTTGCGGGCCATCGAGCCGAAGACGCGAACACTCGCGATGCCGCGGCGTCGCGTGAGCGGCAGGAGTTGTTCGCGGCGCGATGCAACTATTCGCAGCGCGTCAGGAACGAGATCGTCCTCGGCGATTCCTCGTCGAGGCGCACGCGCATCGACCAGCCCTCGGTGCGCAGGATCTCGTCCTCCTTGGTGCCGATGCCGACGGTGTAGATGCGCACCCCGCGGTCGGCCGCCATCTTCGCCGCCTCGATCGGGTCGGCGCCGGTCGTCGTCTGGCCGTCGGCAAGCAGGACGATCACCGCCGAGAGATACGTGCCGGGCGGCACCGGCTCGGGCGCAGGCCCGCCGGGTACGGCATCAGCAGGTGGCGGCGGCACGCCGCCGCCGCGGCAGGCGCTGCTGCTCGAAGCCGAGGGCTGCACGGCGCGCGTCTTCGAGTTCGTCTCGCCCGAGCATTCGAGCAAGAACAGATTGTTCCTCGCCGTGAAGCGCGGGCACCCGGCGTCTCGCGCCCGGGCGCTGCGCGCGAGCGCCGCGATCAAGGCTTTCTGCGGCGTGCGCGAGCAGTGCCTGGAGTCGCTGCTCGGCGCGGGTCAGTGCGAAACGACGAAGGTCGCGGGATGACAGAACATCTCGTGCGGCACGGCGGAGAACGCCGTGCCCGCAAATCCGGCGAGTGCGATGACCAGGGTGGTAAGCGTCAGGCAGCGGCTGCTGCGCAACGCCTTCCTTTCGGCCTGCGACGCGCCGGCGTCGCTTCGATCGGCGTGTGGATGTGTCGTTGCTGTGTCCATGACCGCCACTCTATCTGTTCGCGCACGAACAATAAACGCGTGTCACTGCAATGCAGCATTGCGAAAATGCGAACGCCGGCCGTCGATGTGATCGGCAGATCGATTTCGATCAGAGAATGCGGTTGAACCACAGCACCGACAGGCCGGCCGCCAGGACGGCGAACAGCGCCGCGGCGGCGGCAAAGAGCGCCGTGATCTCGGTCTGCCGCTTCTCGAGCGAGAAGCGGGTATTGAGCGACGAATAGACCTTCTTCAGGTCCATCGCGGTGCCGGCATAGAAATACTCGCCGCGCGTCAGGAACGAGATCGTCTTCAGCGATTCCTCGTCGAGGCGCACCCGCATCGACCAGCCCTCGGTGCGCAGGATCTCGCCCTCCTTGGTTCCGATGCCGACGGTGAAGATGCGAACGCCGCGGTCGGCCGCCATCTTCGCCGCCTCGATCGGGTCGACGCCGGTCGTCGTCTGGCCGTCGGTGAGCAGGACGATCACCGCCGACGGATACGAGCCGGGCGGCACCGGCTTGAACGCCGGCCCGTCGGGCGCGGCGTCGGGCGGCGGCAGCGGCACGCCGCCGCCGCGCCGCGTGCTGTTGACGGCATCGATATCGATCCTCGCCTCGGGGAAGATCGTCGCCAGCGAGACGACGATCGCATTGCCGATCGCGGTCGCGCGCTGCAACTGGAAGCGGTCGATCGCGGCCAGCAGGTCGTCGCGGTTGTTGGTCGGCGCCTGCACGACCGACGCGCTGCCGGCAAAGGCGACGATCGCGATGCGCGTCTGCATCGGCTGCTCGGCGATGAAGGCGCGCGCCGCGGCCTGCGCGGCGACGATGCGGTTGGGCTGCACGTCCTCGGCGAGCATGCTGCGCGAGACATCCATCGCGAGGACGACCATGTCGTGCTGCGTCGGCAGCGTCAGCACCGTCGTCGGCCGCGCGATGGCCAGCGCCATTAGCGCGAGCGATACGAGGAACAGCGCCGGCGGCAGGTGCCGGCGCAGCCGCTGGCCGGTGCCCATCGCATCCTTCACCATCGCCAGATTGGCGAAGCGCAGCGCCGCCTTGCGGCGCCGCCCGAGCAGCCAGAGGTAGAGCCAGACGAGCAGCGGCAAGGCGAGCAGCAGCCAGAGCAACTGGGGCCACAGGAAGCTCATGCGGCGCCTCCGCAAGACCGAGTCGTCAGCAGCGCCTTGTCGTCGGCGCCTCGCCCCATTCGCTCGCTGCGATCCCCGCTGCGCGGGGCCCCTCTTC
>JACSRM010000505.1 GCA_014879745.1 Burkholderiaceae bacterium
CTACGCGCGCTGCGGCATCATCGTCAACGTGACGCCGTTCGAGCCCGAGTGGGAGGGCTACGTCACGCTCGAGTTCAGCAACACGACGCCGCTGCCGGCCAGGATCTACGCCGGCGAGGGCTGCGCGCAGGTGCTGTTCTTCGAGAGCGACGAGGTCTGCGAAACGAGCTACAAGGACCGCGGCGGCAAGTACCAGGGGCAGACCGGTGTGACGCTGCCCAAGGCTTGAGATAAGCCGGCGTGGTGGCGCCGCGCGTGCAACGTTGAGGAGGCCGGCATGAGACTCGATGGCGAACGCGAAAGCAGCAACGTCGAAGACATGCGCGGCCGCGGAGGCGGTAGCGGCTTTCGGGTCGGCGGACGCGGCATCGGCCTCGGCACGATCGCGATCGCGCTCGTCGCCGGCTGGATCTTCGGCATCAACCCGCTCACGATCCTCGGCGTGCTTGGTGGCGGCGGCGGCATGGCGCCGCCGCTGGAGCAGCAGGCGCCGCCGGCGTCGTCCGACGAGCCGATGGTGCGCTTCGTCAAGCAGGTGCTCGCGTCGACCGAGGACGTCTGGACGGTGCAGTTCGAGCAGGCCGGCAGCACGTACCAGGCGCCCAGGCTCGCGCTCTTTCGCGGTGCGGTTCCGACCGCCTGCGGCCAGGGCCAGTCGGCGATGGGGCCGTTTTATTGCCCCGCCGACCGCAAGGTGTATCTCGACCTCGACTTCTACGAGGTGATGAAGTCGCGCCTGGGCGCGCCGGGCGATTTCGCGCAGGCCTACGTCATCGCGCACGAGGTCGGCCACCATGTGCAAAACCTGATGGGCGTCACCGACAAGGTCGATTCGATGCGGGGGCGGGTCAGCGAAGCGCAGCAGAACGCGCTCAGCGTGCGGCTCGAGTTGCAGGCCGATTGCCTCGCCGGCGTCTGGGCGCATCACGCCGACGCGACGCGCCAGATCCTCGAGCAGGGCGACGTCGACGAAGCGCTCAACGCTGCGAGCCAGATCGGCGACGACGCGCTGCAGCGCAAGTCGCAGGGCACGGTCGTCCCCGAAAGCTTCACCCACGGCACGAGCGCGCAGCGCGTCGCCTGGTTCAAGCGTGGGCTGCAGACGGGCAGCGTGCAGCAGTGCAATACCTTCGAGGCGCGCGGTCTGTAGCGGCTTGCCGGCCCGGGTTGGGTGCTCCGTGCCGGCAGGCTACGGAGCAGTCCCGTTCGAGAGCCGCGCACATCCAAGGCCGCCCATCTCCCAGGATATCCGTCACTACCGCGCGCCATTTAGCTTCGACTCGAAGTACAACGACCAGCAAGCGCCTGCACAGCAGAAGCTCCAGCCGAACGGCTTCCGTCGTTCCTTGTCGGCAATCAGCGGTGGGCCAGACCCGGCTTCCGCGTCAAGACCCGTTCGCCGCTCGGCGCAAGCATTGCGCTCGGCGGGGTTTGCAGCGCGGTAAAGTCGTACGTTCATGTCCTCGGCAACAGTCGTCAACGATTGACCTGCAACACGTTAACCCGCAGGGCACGCCATGCCTATCCTGAACGCATCCGAGCTCCAGCGTCTGCCGATCCACGGACAACTGTTGGCATTCGCACGCTCATATCTCGCCGCAGCGGAGGTCCTGTGCGAGAGGCTGTCTGCGACGGAGGACAGCGCGAACTATGCTGATGGTGCGGTAGTGATGTCGCTCGCATTCCATTCGCTCGAACTCTTGTTCAAGGCCGGCATTCTGAAGGCGGAGCCGCTCGAACAGTTTTCTGGCAAGTCAGGGCATGACCTGACGGCACTGTCTGCCCGGTTCTTCAAGCTGTACCCAACGCGGGACTTCCAGTTCGAAGTGCCTTTTCGGTATGAACTGGCGGAGTTCGTCGAACCGATGCGTGAAGAAGAACTCGTAGCGCTCCGGGCCTATGCAAGGGAACAGGAGAGGTGCATGCCTCAGGATCAGCGTCACAGATATCCCATCGACATCGACGGAAAGCCCTGGAATGGCATATTCGGCTTCGAACCGCACACGTTCTTGGCTATGCTTCAGGATCTGCAGAAAGCCTATGCTCGCATACATCCGCAGCTCAATGCGTGCTAGCAAACCGTTCGACATCGACGTCCTATTGGCTCGCTTCGCGAGCCGGTTGGCAGGCGATCAACTCCGATATTAGGTGTGAGTGGAAGCAGAAAGTTCTTCGGCATTCGGCCGGCTAAGTGTCCCTGATATGTCGGGTGGGCGAATGTTGGCAAAGACCTCTGCTAGCTGCAGGCACATGGTTGGTAGCTTGCCCCCACTCGCGGCAGTCATCGCCAGTTCGCGCATACTGCTTGGCCTGCTGTTCCTTGAGTATTGGTGCCAAGATGCCTAACCCACTATACACATTCTTAGTCACGCGAGTCGTACCGCTCATCGGAATGCTGGCGGGCTCGTTTAACAGTGCCGCAGCGCAGTTCAATTTGTCCGACGCAAATTACTCAGTCTGCGACAAACTGACGGGGGAATCAGTCTGTATTGCCGTCCGAATGACTGGAAAGATTGAACCGGGTGATAGCGCAAAGTTGGAGCAAACTATAGAGAAGCTCGAGAGTGCCGGAGTTCGAAATACAAGAGCTCGTGTTGCTGCAGTCTTTCTTGATTCATCTGGCGGAAGCGTTGCCGAGGCATTGACGATAGGCAGATTCATTAGAGCACGACAAATTTGGACGCAGGTTGGAGTGAACGACAGGTGTGCGAGTTCATGTGTGCTGGTTCTCGCAGGTGGAGTTGCACGGTTTCCATTTGGTACCGTAGAGGTCCATTCCTTCTACTCACCAGAGGTTCTAGGCTCTGGGGACTTCTCTAAAGCCGAGAAAATGTACACCGAGATTGCAGAACAGATAGCTGCCTATCTCAAGGAAATGCGAGTTACGACGGCACTCCTGGATGAAATGATGCAGATTCCTCACTACACTAGTCGCCAGCTAAAGTTTGAGGAAATCAAGAGGTTTGGACTATTTGGAATGGATCCAGTTTACGCTCAGGTAAGACCGCAGCCGAAGTCCAGAAAAAGTGAGCAAAGGTGATTCAACGAGTGTTTTGAACGGGTGGAGTATACCGTTAAACTCTACGCCATAGCGAACTGATGCCCAGGTTGTACTTCCAAAGCACACGCGCCTGCTGGCCGAAGTGCGTCTGTCAT
Source organism: Burkholderiaceae bacterium (assembly GCA_014879745.1). Lineage (GTDB taxonomy): Bacteria > Pseudomonadota > Gammaproteobacteria > Burkholderiales > Burkholderiaceae_C > CAIKUF01. Next base: position 3,157 of record JACSRM010000505.1, read on the forward strand.
ATAGTACGTTGCGGCACTAGAATCCAATTTCGACGTGCGAATATCTTCGATCCCCTTTGGCACGACCGATTGGTCAGCGGTCGAGAGAACGGAACACAGGGGCGAACGCGGTGTGGCCTGGTGGCGCACGCGGCGGTTCGGGAATATCCGCCTTCGGATGGTCGAGTACTCGCCCGGATACGAAGGCGACCACTCGTGCAGCAAGGGCCACGTCCTGCTTTGCATCGCAGGCGAGCTCGATACAGAACTCGAAGATGGCCGCGTCTTCACTCTGCGCCCGGGAGCGCGCTATCGGGTCGCAGATGATGCGCAGGCGCATCGCTCTCGCACGAAGGTGGGCGCGAAGCTCTTCATCGTCGATTGATGATGCGGCTGATGTCGTGATCAACGCAGAGGCCTGACCGATGGCGATTGGTGGTAGCGCACGGGCAGGCACTCGTCGAGCGTGCGCCGCGCGCCGTCAGGCCGGTCCTCCGTGGGGGCGAAGATCCGATGCCGTGTGTCGCCGGCGTCGCTTCTCTACAGCCCTCGCCTACCGTCGATCACTGCGGCACGGCCGGGCCGAGACCGGTGTCGACGCGCCAGATGCCTTCGAGCTTGATCCCGGAAGTCTCCGTCGCCGGCACGTAGCGGTTGTAGTAGATGAACGGCCCAAGCGTGGTGATGTAGTACTCCGGGTCCTGCCGTACCCGGATGACGCTGTCGTCGTTGGTCAGCAGCCTCACGCTCGGTACTGCGGGGTCGATGCCGGTGATCGCGATGTGGGTCGGAATGCGGAAGTCGGTAGCCTGCAACGACGAGCTGACCTGGTAGATCACGTACGATTTGCCGTTGTGCACGAATACCTCGGGTGACGTGACGTAGGGCGTTGCGGCTGGCGCGGGAATCGTATTGACGCGGGTCCACGTTGCGGAGCCGCCGCTGTCCACGCTGCGCCGGTAGATCACGATATCGGTGCGGTCAGCAACGGTGGCGAGCGCGTAGTCGTTGCCGAACTCCGGTGCGCGCCACGCCACGGCATAGAGCTTCACGCCGGTGTCGAATGTGACCTGCTCGAGCGTATGCGTCGGGAAGTCGTACCAGTACACCTGCGCCGGACGGGCACTGCTGCTGCGTGCCAGGCACGGCGCGGTGTAGACCAGGGCCTGTGTCGCCGGCACCCAGTTGCGCGAGCACACCGGCTTGTTGCCGGGCAACTGGATCTCGGAAGCCGGATCGTCGAGATAGCGCGCAAAGGCCCTGAAGTTTGACCCGGCGCGATTCTGGTACACGAGACGGGGGCGCGGGTCGTCGACGTCCAGACTGCCTTTTGGCTGGTAGCGGGCGACCCCGTCGACGATGAAGTCGCCGTTCCACGCCGCGCCGTCGAACGTGGCGACGGCGACGCCGGCGTTGGCCGGATCGTGCGGCATCCCTGGCAGGTATTTCATATACGCGATCTGCGACCCTTGCGGGCCGTTCAGCCACTCCGGACCGTTGCCGAAGTCGTCGGCCTGCGCGGCGTCGGTGCCGGCCAGCATGCCGTGGCCGTTTGGCGGCACGAAGTTGCCGGTGTCGGGGTCGATGTTGCCGACCCAGAGGTTGTTCTTGATGTCGGTGAACGTGAAGCGGGCATTGCCGGCGCCGAAGTTGCACGTGGCGCAGTACGTGCCGTCGCGGCCCCAGTCGAATTCGAGGTCGGCGATGAAGCTGCGCGTGACCTGCACCTCGACCGGTGCAGGCTGCCCGCCCGCCGACGAGGACCCGAGTACCACGCCGACGATCCATGCCGCTTTCCGCAGTGCGTGCAAGCAAGTCCGCATGATGACGGCCCCACGATGCAAGAATCGCGGAAGCCTAGGACAACGAGGGCCAACCGTCAACACCCCGCTCACACCCCGCTCACGACGCCGCTGCACGGATCCTCGTGCCGGGCCAGGCTGGCTCGCGCGTGCCGATTCGACGATGCGTGTGTCGAGGATGGATCGCCCGCCGAAGGCGTGAGCGATCTCTGCTGTCAGACGGGGAACGATTCCGGCAGCAGGATGTTGCGATCGACCTTGCGCAGGTCGGTATGCCCGCAGAACGCCATCGTCACGTCGAGCTCCTTGTGGATGATCTCGAGCGCCTTCGTGACGCCGGCTTCGCCCATCGCGCCCAGGCCGTAGACCATC